>NZ_JBFCVL010000005.1:0-300000 GCF_040712075.1 Fodinicurvata sp. EGI_FJ10296 | reverse complement strand
GACCGTCGGTTCGCAAGCTTTTGGCGCATTGAGTATGAGGTATGGTCCGGAGGACTGGCAATGAAGACCGATGACTTCAACTACCTGCGGACACTGCTCCACCAGCGTTCGGGACTCGTCGTGACGCCCGATAAATCCTATTTGCTGGAAAGCCGGCTGATGCCTGTGGCGCGAAAGTGGCAGGTCAAGTCGTTGGATGATCTTGTTCAGTTGGCCAGAACGCGTCGGCAGGAGTCGCTCCTGAACGACATCACCGAAGCGATGACGACAAACGAATCGTCGTTCTTTCGCGACAGCAAGCCGTTCGAACTGTTCAAATCCGTGGTCCTGCCGCATCTGCTGGAGGCGAGGTCGGCCAGGAAATCGTTTCGCATCTGGTCCGCCGCCTGTTCCAGCGGTCAGGAACCGTATTCGCTTGCCATGCTGTTGCACGAAGAGGCGGCAAGGCTGCGCGGCTGGAAGATTGAAATCGTCGGCACCGATCTGTCAACCGAGATGATCGACCGCTGCCGCGCCGGTGTCTACACCCAGTTCGAAATACAGCGCGGTCTTCCTATTACTCATCTTGTGAAATACTTCAAGCAGGTCGGCGACAAATGGTACATATCCGACGAATTGAAAAAAATGGTCACCTGGCGGACATTCAATCTGCTGGATAACATGAGCGGGCTCGGCCAGTTCGATGTCGTCTTCTGCCGGAATGTATTGATTTATTTCGATCAGGCAAACAAGACGAAGGTACTGGACGGTATCAGCAAGGTGATGCCCGCGGATGGACATCTGTTCCTGGGTGGCGCCGAGACGGTTCTGGGAGTGAGCGATCGATTCCGTCCCGTGGACGGCCGGCGCGGTCTTTACGAGCCCGCGGCCAAAGCCGCTGGCTCGGTTCGGGGTGGGCAGCCAGCCCTGGCGCAATCCAAATCGTGATAGGGCCGGATCCTGACTGGCGAACCACACTATTTCCGCGCTGGCGGCTTTGGGCTGCCGCGCGGGAAAAGTGGTTGATGCAGCACAATCAGTGAGGCGACCGGATCGCGAGAAAGCAACGGGTCCAATGCCCGGCAGGAAGGCTGTTGCGATGGGGCGAATGCGGGGTTGCGAATGCCGGCCCGTGTGCGGCCGCAGTCATCAGGTGCGTCAGGCGTTCGCGAGCTGCTTGGTGCCCTTTTTCTTGGCGGGAGGTTCGCGACTCGCCGAGGGATCGCGCAGGACATAGCCGCGTCCCCATACTGTCTCGATGTAGTTCTCGCCGCCGGTCGACTGCGCCAGCTTTTTTCGGAGTTTGCAGACGAACACGTCGATGATTTTGAGTTCGGGTTCGTCCATCCCGCCATACAGATGATTCAGGAACATTTCCTTGGTCAGCGTTGTGCCCTTGCGCAACGACAGAAGTTCGAGAATCCCATATTCCTTGCCCGTCAGATGAAGGGGCTGCCCGGCAACTTCAACCGTCCGGGTATCCAGATTGACGGTCAGCTGCCCGGTCTGGATCACACTGTCCGAGTGGCCCTTGGAGCGGCGGACAATTGCGTGAATCCGGGCGATGAGTTCCCGCTTGTCGAACGGCTTGGTCAGATAATCGTCCGCGCCGACCCCCAGACCCTTGATCTTGTGGTCCATTTCACTCAATCCGGAAAGGATGAGAATCGGCGTATCGACGCGGGCCGAACGCAGGCGACGGAGCACCTCGTATCCGTCCATGTCCGGGAGCATGATGTCGAGAATGATGATGTCATAGTCATAGAGCTTGCCGATCTCGAGGCCATCTTCGCCCATATCGGTCAGATCGATAACGAATCCTTCGGTCTGCAGCATCAATTCTATGCTCTTGGCCGTTGCGCTATCGTCTTCAACCAGAAGAACCCGCATATCTCAAACCTTTCAACCAAGGAGGGCGTCTTGCGCCTCAGCCAAGGGGAATGACAATCTACCCTATATTATCGCCCCGAATTAGCGTCCCGTTCAAGGAATGACCGATCTGAGGCTTCTTAACCAAACTTAAGTTCTAAAGGTTAATCAGCCGTAAAAGGTTAATAGATAAAACGCTGCGGGCTTTACGCCTGATTAACCAGGCGAATCCTAGCATGCCGCTATCGTAGCAGAACGAGGCTTTGGCGGCGATCCCGACCTTGTCCTCGGCCTGGGTATCGTCCCGGAGCGCGACGTCGGCAGGCACGAAGTTACCGGAGTATCGGGTGGAATGATTCCAGACGGCAGAGTGTCGGACGATGTCGGGAGTGCGATCGCGGAGGCGCTGAATGAAGTGCGTCCGTGGCGGATTTTTGGACGGGTTGTGGGCGTTCAGGGTTTGCTTGTCGAGGTCGCCGGGATCGAGCGGCGGCTTTCCATCGGCGGGCGGTGCGATGTTATTTCCAGAAGCGGCCGGCGGATACCGTGCGAGGTCGTCGGATTCCGGGAGACACGCGCCCTTCTCATGCCGCTGGGAAGTCTGCAGGACGTGGGCCTGGGATGCCGCGCCGAACTGGTTGAGCGTACGCCGGCCGTCTATCCCTCCAACGCATGGCTGGGACGGGTCGTCAACGCTCTGGGCGAACCGATCGACGGCAAGGGTCCCATACAGGCCGGGCCGACGGCGGCTCCGCTGCGGAACGATCCGCCACCCGCCGGGCTGCGGTCGCGTCTGGGAGGGAAGGTCGATGTGGGCGTTCGCGCGCTGAATTCCTTTATCACCTGTTGCCGCGGTCAGAGAATGGGCATCTTCGCCGGCTCCGGTGTCGGCAAATCCGTACTCATGTCGATGCTGGCCCGCTATACCCAGTCGGATGTCGCCGTTATCGGCCTGATCGGAGAGCGGGGCCGCGAAGTCCAGGAATTCATCGAAGACGACCTGGGGCCGGAAGGGCTCGCACGGTCTGTCGTCGTTGTGGCCACGTCGGACGAGTCGCCGCTGATGCGCCGTCAGGCAGCCTATACGACGCTTTCGGTGGCGGAAAGTTTCCGTGACCGTGGAAAGCATGTGCTGTGCATGATGGACAGCATTACCCGGTTCGCCATGGCGCAGCGCGAAATCGGCCTGTCGGCGGGTGAGCCTCCCACGAGCAAGGGGTATCCTCCGACCACCTTCGGCGAACTGCCCCGATTACTGGAGCGCGCGGGACCGGGGATTGGCGCAGGGGCCATCACGGCGCTATTCACGGTCCTCGTGGAAGGCGACGATCACAACGAGCCGATCGCCGACGCGGTGCGGGGCATCGTTGACGGCCATATCGTGCTCGAACGCAAGATTGCCGAGCGCGGCCGTTATCCGGCGATCAACATCCTGCGTTCGGTTTCCAGATCGATGCCCGCGTGCAATACGGCCGAAGAGACGGAACTGATCCGGCGTGCACGCCTGGTGATGAGTACCTATGAGGATATGGCAGAAATGATCCGGCTCGGTGCGTACAGGCAGGGCACCGATGCTGGCGTCGATGAAGCGATCCGGCTCAACCCGGCGCTGGAGGCATTCCTTACCCAGACAAAGGATGAGCATACAGGCCTGGACGAAGGGTTCGCGCGTTTGGCCAGAATTCTCGGTGTCCCCTGGAAGAAGACGGCGTCTGATCCCTCTTCTGACGGCGATGAGGCGGCCAGGCGAACCGGGCGGGGCGAAGGCATCAGGATCAGCGAATCGGATCGGCGTCGATCCGGGGGTAAACGGCAGGGTAAGGCATGAGTTCACTGGATACGTTGATTCGCCTGCATCGTTGGCAGCTCGATGAAAAGCGGCGTTCTGTAGCCGAGCTGGAAACACTTGTCCAATCGCTGCAGGATCAGATCGACCGTCTCGACGAAGAGATCGTCGCCGAACGGGGTGCGGCAGAAATCAGGGACAATCCGGCTGCGACCATGACGTTCGGCGCCTATCTGAAGGCGACGGACCTGCGCCGGGAGACGCTCAAGGCATCGATGAAGCACGCAAAGCAGAAGTTGTCGGCTGCGCAGGATGAAATAAACGAGGCGTTTCAAACTGTTAAGAGGTTCGAGGTCGTGCGGGATGACCGCGCTTCGACAGCGACACTCCGCAACCGCCGGATCGAGGGTGCCGCGCTTGATGAGATCGCAGTGTCTGCGCACGAGCGAAAGAAGAGGGGTAAAGACTCCTTCAATGAAGTGTAAATGAGGCATTTAGGTGACATTGATGAAAAATAGCAGGTAGTGGCATCGACAGGCTTTGCGATCGCGACCATGGACCGTTTTGCGATTTTTCAGCTTGTGATAAAAGCGGGTAACAGGCCGGTATTTCGACAATTATACTTGTAATTCCAACCGTTTCGGCCGAGATTGCGGCTTAGCGATGGTTATTGTGAGACGGATATCGGCTGGTGTGGACCAGCGGTGGAACATCCCGCATCATCTGCATATCCCGGTCTACCGGGATTAATACGTTCGGTTCGCGGGGAACCGGATATTTGCCCACCAAGAAGAAGGGGAGAAGTCAAATGGCATTCAATCTGAAAAAGCTCACCATCCCGGCTGCGCTCGTTGCTGTGACCTTTGGTGCTGCTGCGTGCGCTCAGCAGAGCGACGCTGACATGGCTGCTGCCGCGAATGCTCAGGCCTCGGCCGAACAGGCAGCTCAGGCTGCCCAGGAAGCGCGCGCTGCTGCACAGCAAGCTGCCGCCGCCGCAGAGCGGATGGAACGGATGTCGGCTTCCGACATGCGTAAATAAGCGGACCCTTTCAGGTTCGTGACCTTCGGAGCGGCCGGATCAACGCGCGTTTCGCGCGCTGGTCCGGCCGCCCGCTGGCTCTGCGTCAGCTATCGCAAGGTGGGTGGGCAGAGCTTTTTTGCGTTTCGCAGGATAATTGCTGCCGGTAGCGGTTCGCTTTGGCAGCGGAATATGGATCAACGCATAATGGGGCAGTTGGAATCCGGCGATGCCGAATGGCTTGAGATCTACACCGAACGGCTCTCGGCCCATGGTCGATCGGTCAGGAACGACGCCCGCTTGAGCGATCCTCAGGTAACGGTGAAACGCCGTAGTCCGGTATGCGGCAGCACGATCACCCTCGATCTCAATCGTGACGGCGACATCATTACTGAAATCGGCTTTGCCGTCCGGGCCTGCGCGCTGGGGCAGGCCGGTACTTCGATCCTTGCCTCGGTGCTTCCGGGACGTTCCGTCAGCGAGGCCATCCAGATCCGCGATGCCGTTCAGTCAATGCTGACCTCGCCAGAGGCGAGCCTTCCCGGCGGGATCTGGCAGGATCTCGAATTGCTGCTGCCGGCGCGCGACCTTCGCTCCCGGCACGGTTCGGTCATGCTGCCGTTCGATGCCGTGGTTGAGGCGATCGAAAGATCGGACAAGGCGATCGAAGGCAGACCGGATCAGCCCGACCAATCCGGATGACCCCCTAGATCGCCTTTGAATATTTTTCGCCTGTCTTCGCCAGATATTCGTCAAAGGCCGCCGCAACGGATCGGACCAGCAGCCGAGCCTCACGGGCTATGGACAGACGATTGCCGTCCCATTCGACCAATCCGGCATTTCCCAGATGTTCGAGCGAGCTTGCGGCATCGTCGAAGATCCGCTGAATCTGGTCCCGCAAACCGGGATGCCGCCGGGCAACGTCGTCGATCGAAACCGATGACGTGCACATGAGGGCGTTTATCGCATCTCCCCTGAGGCGGTCTTCCCGCGTCAGTTCATAGCCACGATTGGTGGCGAGACGTCCGTCGTGTATGGAGCGGGAATAGGCTGCAATTGACGTATCGTTGCCGGTGTATCCCTGGCGCAGTGTGCTGATGGCGGACGCGCCGAATCCGAGGATCGTATCGCACGGATCCGTTGTGTAGCCCTGGAAGTTCCGCCGCAGCGTACCGTCGCGATGGGCGATGGCCATACTGTCGTCAGGCCGGGCGAAGTGATCGATGCCGATGGCAACATAGCCAGCATCAGCCAGAACATCCGCCATGGCAGTGAATTGCGCGGCGCGATCATGCGCATCGGGCAGCGTTTCGTCCGGTATCAGCCGTTGATGCGGCTTGGCCCAGGGAATGTGGGCGTACCCGAAAATGCTGATCCGGTCGGGCGACAAGGCGAGGAGCGTCCATACCGTCTGCGCGGCGGACTCCACTGTCTGATAAGGCAGACCATAGATGAGATCGAAGCTGATGCGCCGGATGCCGACATCGCGCACGCTCGCCACAGCCGCTGCCACCTGTTCAAATGGCTGGATGCGGCCGATCGCTGCCTGGACGCGCGCGTCAAGGGTCTGGATGCCAAAGCTGACGCGGTTGACGCCCATCGCGGCGAGATCGCGCGGCGGCACCGATGCCATGTGTCGGGGGTCGAGTTCGATGGCGCATTCGGCGGCCGGATCGAGTGTGAAGCGGTCGGCCAATCGCCGCCTGATGGCCTTCATCCGCTCTGTCCCGAGAATGCCGGGTGTGCCGCCGCCCCAATGAATGTGCCCGGCTTTCATGGCGTCCGGCATGCGATCCGCCACCAGGTCGATCTCGCGCTGCAGGACGGCGGCGTAGGCATCAATCGGATCGTCCCGGCGTGTTATCTTGGTCGTACAACCGCAATACCGGCACATGGAACGGCAATAGGGGACATGCAGATAGAGCGATACCGGCCGGTCAATCGGCAAGGCCGCCAGCCAATCTGCGTGGTCGGCTGCCCAGGCTTCCGGACCGTTCCCCGAACCGAAGGCCGGGGCGGTGGGATAGCTTGTATATCGTGGAAGACGTTCCTCGGCCATTCTGGATATGATAGCGTCGGCAGTCGTGCCCGCCCCGGTCCTGACGGTTTCGGACTGGGCGGCCGGTGGCCGGCAAGGTTCCGGCCGGAACGATCCGGGATTGTCGATCCGTTGATGTTTCATCATGGCGCTCATTTTTGTGGTCCGGCCGATTTTTGGGCCGCAAGCGCCGCGCGGCATTGATCCCGATCAATCGATTGACGATCTATATGTATTGATATTGGCGCCGGCCGCCGCCCTGGCTGGAAACGGCTTACGGGATTGGCGGAGCGCCGCTGATCAGGATTTGCTTATCAGGATTTGTGCCAAGCGATGAAAGACGAACTTTACAATGTTTTGGGTCTGACCCGGTCGGCGACGGATGACGATATCCGCAAGGCTTATCGCAAGCTCGCCAAGCGCTATCATCCGGACGTCAATCCGAACGACGCCAAAGCCGAGGAGATGTTCAAGAAGGTCGGCGCTGCCTATGCGATCTTGAGTGACGCCGAGAAGCGCGAGCAGTACGACGCGGGGATGATTGGTGCCGATGGTGAGCCTGTGATGCGGCAGGGTTGGCCAGGTGCAGGTGCTGGTGCAGGGGCTGGCGGACCCGGTGGCGGTACCCGTTGGGAATGGCGCAGCACCGGCCAGGGTCACGCCGATGCGGACGACATCTTCTCCGACCTCTTTCGCAGCATGGGCGGCGACGGCCGACAGACCGGCCAGGGTTTTGGCGGCTCCGGTTTCGGTGGCCAGACCCGACGGGCGCGGGGTCGAGATGTCGCCTATACCCTGACCGTCCCATTCGTGCAGGCAGCCGTTGGCGGCAAACGACCGATCAAGTTGATCGACGGCCGCACAATTACCGTCACCATTCCCGAAGGGGTGGACGACGGGCAGACGCTGCGTTTGCGCGGGCAGGGAGAACAGGGACGTGCCGGTGGCCCGGCCGGCGATGCGCTGGTCGAGATCCATGTCCAGCCTGATTCCCGGTTCGAACGCCACGGCAAGGATATTCATGCCGATCTCAAGGTCGGTCTGCGTGAGGCCGTGCTGGGAGGGCGAGTGACAGCTCAGACCGTTCACGGTCCGGTATCGGTGTCGGTCAAGCCCAATACGAGCAGTGGGACCCGTATGCGCCTGAAGGGCAAGGGCATCGACGGCGGCGATCACTATGCGCGCGTAATGATCGCGCTGCCGGCGGAAAAGGATCCTGAACTGACGGCATTCGTGAAGAACTGGCAGCAGGCCACGTCCGATCAGGCCTGATCGTCATCGTCCGAAACACAACCCGGTCGCAATTGCCGATCGCAATTGCCGGGAGCCGGAAGCCGTGATATCTACGTCCTGAAGCTGCATTTCGCACGCATAAGGCGCAACGCAACAGCGCCCTTCAGGATGGGAGTCCGGTTACGCCATGAATCCGAGACACGGTTTTCGCCGAAGCCACCGGCACATGCTTCTCATGTCGGCCGTCGGCGCCGCAGCGACGGCGGTCGTTCAGACGGCGCCGACGCCAGCCGTCGGGGCCGGATTTTATATCAAGGAACAAGGCGTGACGGGGCTCGGCCGCGCTTTCGCCGGCGAATCCGCGATGGCCGAGGATGCCAGCACGATCTTCTTCAATCCCGCCGGCATGACCTATCTCGATCGCGCGGAAGTGCAGGCCAACGGTCATCTGCTGGTTCCGCAAACATCGATGACCGACACCGGAACGGCCCAGCCGCCCGGGTGGCCGGTCGGCGGTGACGGCGGCAATCCCTATGAGCCCAGTCTGGTGCCTAATCTGTACGGCGCCATTCCCGTGACAGAGAGCGGCGATATCTGGGTCGGGATCGGATTGAGTGCGCCGTTCGGCCTCTCCAACGAATACGATGAAGATTGGTTCGGCCGGTACGACAGCATCGAGACATCGCTGAAGACCATCAATGTCGCGCCGACCGTAGCGTGGCGGGTGAATGACTATTTCGCCATCGGCGCGGGGCTGGACGTGCAGCACGCCGAGGCCAAGCTGACGCAGGCGGCGGCGACCGCGTTGCCCGGTCCGGTGCCCGGCCCGGACGCCCTGGTGACGGTGGAGGGCGAAACGACATCGATCGGGTTCAATGTCGGGGCGATCGTCGAGCCAATTGCCGGAACGAGAATCGGTGTCCATTATCGGTCTGCCATGTCGCACGATCTGGACGGTACCGTCACCGTCGATTCAGCAGCCGTTACTCAGGATTCTGATGGCAGCGCCGGGCTGGATCTTCCCGATATCGTCGCCGTCGGCATTGCCCATGAAGCGACCGACCGTCTCACCCTGATGGCAGAGTACAACTACTACGGATGGTCGCGGTTCGATGAAATCCGCGTCGAAGCGGATAGGGCTGCGCTGAGTCGGGTGACGCCGCAGAATTATCGCGACTCGTATTCTATCTCTATCGGCGCCCAGTACGACGCGACCGAGCGGTTGACGGTTCGCGGTGGCGCCCAATACGACACCACGCCTACTCGCGACGGCTTCCGCAGTTCGCGCACCCCCGATGGCGACCGAACCTGGCTGTCGGCCGGGCTTTCCTTTGACGTCACCGAGGATCTGACCACCGATCTGGCCTATACCTATATCGATATTTCCGATGAGGATGTCGATCTCCAGCGTTCACTTTTGGACGGTGCAGCCGCCAGTAACATTCAGGCAAGCATCGACTCCGATGTCCATATCGTCGCCGCCGGCTTGCGCTATCGGTTCTGAGGAGCGTCCGAACCGGGCTGCTGACGCTCCCGTTCGACCATGGCGCCACCGGGTGACACACCGCTCCTGGTGAGCACCATGGCCGACCTTACGGGTGCGACGGTCGCGCACGCGACGATTTCAATCCACTGCCAACTTTTGATTCAGGTCATCGCGTCGGGCAGCGAAAAGGGTTTCAATTGATCGCCCACAGCCTCCTTTGTCGGGATCATGAAGTTCATCATCGCCCTTGCTCTCCTGTTTCTGTTCGCCATCCTGGCGCTGGTTGCCCTTCGCGTGTGGGACCAGCGTGCCGACCGGGCGGAATGGCAGCGTCTGGCAGCCCTTCAGCCGGAGGCTCCGCCACGCTTCTCGCATGATCTGGTCGCGGACCTGCCTGAGCCTGCGCGCCGGTATTTCAGCTTCATGATCGAGCCCGGAACGCCGCTTCTGCCGGTAGCCGAGATCGACATGAGCGGCCAGTTCAGCCTTGGCACCAAAGACAACCCCGCCTATCAGCCGATGGAAGCGCGCCAGATTCTCGCCGCGCCCGAGGGTTTCGTCTGGGCCATGCGCACGCGCGGCGGGATGCCGGTCTCGGGGTCTGACTCCGGATCATGGACACGGTTCCGCATCTTCGGCCTGATCCCGGTCGCCCGGCTCGGCGGTGATCCGGATCATTCGCGATCGGCCTTCGGTCGCTACGTTGCCGAGGCCGCGATCTGGACGCCGGCGGCCCTGCTGCCGGGACCGGGTGTAATATGGTCGGCGGTGGGCGATGACACCGCGCGCGTAACCGTCCGGCAGGGCGAATTGAGCCAGGCGGTCGATGTGACCGTCGATAGCGAGGGAAGGCCGGTCATTGCCTCGTTCCAGCGCTGGAGCAACGCCAACCCCGACAAGGTGCACCGGTTGCAGCCCTTCGGTGCCCTCATGTCAGATTTTCGCGAGGTGGATGGCTATCACCTGCCGTTCCGCGTGGAGGCCGGCAACATGTTCGGGACCGACGACTATTTTCCATTCTTCCTCGCCGACGTGACGGAGATCCGGTTTCCGGGGGCGACGCCGTGACCGCCACCGTCCTTGCCATTCAGGTCTTGCTGCCTTTGGCACTGCTTCTCTGGCTTGCGCTGCTGCCAGCCGGAAGCCTGAGCGGTTTCGCCCTGCAGGCGGTGGGCACGGGGGTCTTCCTGTTCGCATTGGCGCGCGTGGCGCAATGGGCGGTGCCGGTCTGGTGGTTGCCGTGGGTCTTTGGCGGGCTTTGGCTGGTGGCGGTGCTGGTCTGGCCATTGCGCAAGGGAGTGACCGGCCTGCCTCTGCTGCCTTCAGGGCTGTGGGGGTGGTCGGGTCTCGCCCTGTCGCTCGTGCTGATTGGCGTTGGCGGGTGGTATGGCGTGCGGGCGATGGCGGGCCAAAGTCTGCCACCGGTGGAGGTCGTCGATATCGCCAACCCCTTTGGCCCGGGCCACTATCTCGTCGGCCATGGCGGGTCCAACACGTTGGTCAACGGGCACATGCGGACACTGGATGCCGGCGTCGACCGTTTTCTGCCGTGGCGCGGGCAGTCCTACGCGGTCGATTTCTTCGGCCTTGGACCCTGGGGCCTGCGCGCCCGTGGCTGGCGGCCCGCCGATCCCGGGGCCTACGCGATCTTCGGCGCGGAGCTTCGTGCGCCCTGCGACGGCACTGTGGCGGCGGCCGAGGGCCGGATGCCGGATTTCGAGGTGCCGAACGAGGATGCGGTGAACCGGCTTGGCAACCATGTCATCATGCGCTGCGGCGCGGCCGAGATCGTTTTCGCCCATATGCGCCACGGCAGCGTCACGGTCGTGCCAGGCGACCAGCTGGCCGTGGGCGACCGGATTGGCGAGGTCGGCAATTCCGGCGCCAGCACCGAGCCGCATCTGCACATCCATGCCCAGCGCCCCGCCGAAGCGGGCGCTCCGCCGATCTCGGGCGAGCCGCTTGGCTTGCGCATCGATGGGCGATTCCTCGTGCGCGGCGACCACCTCGTCGGGTCCGATGGGTGAGGCAGGCGGCGGTCCGGGTCATGTGCGCCGCTCCGGTCCGATCGCGATGGCGGTGAGTCCGATGCCACACAGCGCCGACGCCACCCCGAGCCAGGGCCAGAGGCCGGGCAGGATCGAGAACAGGAACAGGTAGTCCTGTGCGGCTGCCCAGAGTGGCCAGAGCATGAGAGCGGCCGCGATCCCGCCGACGCCGATCCTGGTGACGTGGCGGCGCGGCCGGCCCCGGAACGCCAGCCAAAGCGCAAGCACCGCACCTGCAATCAGCAACGCGATGGTTGCCCGTGCCGCCGTTTCCGCCCAAAGCACACGCGCCATGCCCACCTGTTCGACGCCGAGGCTTTCCGACCAGTCCCGGAGAATCGCGGCGAAAAGCGGCCAGGCCCGCTGGCTGTTCGACAGAATCACGATGCCATCGCCGGTTTCCGGGACCATGTGAAGGTGGCTCATCCAGCCATAGCCCTGTCCGCCATGCCAGACCGCCGCTCGCCCATCCGAGAGGACTTCGGTGAAATGCCCAAGCCCGTAGCCCTCGGCGGCGACGCTGAACAACCCGCCGACCGGCACGCCGGGGCGATGCAGCGCGGCGATGCCTTCCGGCGACAGCACGTCCTGATCGGCGCCCGCCATAGCTGCGACGGCGAAGCGTGCAATGTCGGCGGCGGTGGCAAACAGCCCGCCCGATCCGCGTCCCGGATAGAGGTATGGCGCCACTGGCTGGCCGTGCAGGTCGTGTCCGACCGGCATTTCGGCACCGGACCAGTCGAAACTCGCACGCGCCATCCCGAGCGGGACGAGGATCTCACGCCCCATCAAGGCGGAAAAATCTTCTTCGGTGCAGTCCTCGATCGCCAGTTCCAGCAGGTTATAGCCGGTATCGGAATAGGCGAATTGCGCCCCCGGCGCGCCGATCATGGCGAAATCTTCCGCCAGATGCGTCGGTAACCGCGGTCGTGGCGCATCGGGCGCATAGCGTGCGGCATAGTCGCCAAGACCAACACCTGCGCTGTGGCTGAGAAGTTGCCGCCCGGTAATGAGCGGCGTTCCTGCGGGCGGTTGCCAGCGGGTCAGGCAGTCCGAGACGGGGGCGTCGAGGTCGAACCGTCCGGTCTCGGCCAGCCGCATGGCGCCCCAGGCGGTCACGGGTTTCGATATCGACTCGACCCGGAACAGCGCGTCTTCGGTCATGGGCCGGTCGGTTTCCGGATCGGAGAAGCCGAAGGCCGCCGTCCAGACCGCCGCGCCGCGCTCGATCAGCACGACCACCACGCCTGGTACGTCGTCCAGCGCCATGCGCGCCGGGATTGTCTCTGCCAGACGGTCTTCCAGCGGCAGGGTATCTGCCCGCAAGGGGGACAGTCCGGGCGCGAGCGTGAGCAGCGCCGCCAACATCAGCCGCCCGACGGTCGATGCGATCATTGTGCAGCTTCAAGCGCCAGATCCGCGAGCACCGCCTCCAGAGCGGGAACCAGATCGCTGGAATCGTCAAGGAAGCCCACGTCGGTATTGATCTGGAATGCGACAGTCACGCCATGGTCGGCATAGTGGCGCAGGCTCGACACATAGGCGGGGATCCAGCCGCCATGGCCGTAAACGGGCCCACGCGGCGTTTCGGCGTAGATGGCGACGCCCGCGCCATAGAGGACGCCGGGGGTGTCGGGGGCCACCGGCACCCCGTCGAGCAACCGGTCGAGGTAGGGCGCCGCCATCGCCGTGCCGCCGAACAGGGCGTGCCCCCAGCGTGCAAGGTCGCGCGAGGTCGAGGCCAGTCCGCCGCCGGCCCCCTCCACGGCCGGATTCCAGAGCAGCCGGCCTTCGGCGTCTGCCGTCCGCTCCGGCAGGCCGAAGGGATTGTCGGGCGCAATGTAGCCCACCGCGAGACCCGCCAGGTCGCGGCGGTCCGAAGGGAAGGTGCCGGCCAACGCGAGAGGGCTGAGGAAACGCGCGTTCACGACCTCATGCCAGGGCTGACCCGTCACCTCCTCGATCACCAGTCCCAGAAGGACGTACCCCGTGTCTGTATAGGCCCAGGCGGTGCCGGCCTCGAACAGCGGCGCCATCCCCGTTACGAAACCGACGAGATCATCGGGGCTGATCGCGCCATCACCGGCCGCCGTCTGCGCCCAGGCGGCCTGGAACGCGGGCAGATAGACGTGGTCCGGCAGGCCCGCACTGTGGTGCAGCAAGTGGCCGATGGTCATGGTTTCCGCGTTGGGCAGATCGCCGAACCACGGCCGGTCGCCCAGATGATCGGCCAGCAGGTCCGCTCGGGACAGGCGGCCCTCGCTCTCCAGCGCCAGCACCGTTGCCGCGACGAAACTCTTGCCGATGCTCGCAGCCAGCATGGGGGTGTCGGGCATCATCGGCCGCCCTGATTCGACGTCGGCAAGGCCGGTTGCAGCTGCTGCGATCCTGCCGTCGGGCAGTGCGACAGCCGCGGTCGCGCCGGGAAAGCCGTGCCGGGCGCGGTAGTCTTCAAGCGCCGCTTCCAACCGCAGGGAGACATCGGCGACGTTCTGCGCCATTGCGGGCGCGAACGCACTGAGGGATGCCACGATACCGGCCGCGATGAGACATCCGCGCATCCGTCTACTCCGCAGCTTTGGGTGCGAGCGCGCGCTCTGCGGGCACAGCCTCGGTCACCGCCCCTTTGCGCGTGAACATCGTGTCACGGTTCCACCACACAACGATGGCGGCCACGCCGACGAGGATGATCGTGTCCCACGGCTGGGCGTCGGGCCAGAACGGGTTGATGAGTTGCCAATGGAAAAGCATCGGCCAGAGCAGGCTGCCCCGCGCCCGGTTGAAGATCGGCGTGACCAGCACCGCCAGCACGACGTTGCCGACGAAAAACGGCAGGAAGTTCCAGTCGGCAAAGACCGTTCCCGCAAGGGCGAATGCCGGCAGGTGCCAGAGGCCCCAGGTCGCACCGATCAGCAGCCCCGCCCAGATCGGCGCCATGTGCCGCTGAAGCAGGGGTTGGGCGACGCCGCGCCAGCCGAACTCCTCGATCGGGCCCAGAAACAGCATCATGAACAGCACCGCCACAACCGGGGTCACGCCTTCGGGCGGCAGCGGCGCCAGAACCGGACCGCCCTTTATCAGCGAGCCTGCGACGAAAACGAGTGGAATGCAGATCAGGATGAAGGCGACCCAGCCTGCCGAGCATTTCCACAGGAAAAGTCGGGACAGGAAGGCCCGGACGCCTGCCGTGCCGGAATGGAAGAATACCACCACAAAGGCAGCAATTGCGGGCGACCAGGTTGCGAGGAAGAAAAAGGGATGCGACCCGCTGATTGCGCCGAACCGGGCCGTGGCTGCTTCGGGCCAGAGAATATAGATACCAACCAGCCCCCATGTGATGAGGAAGGTAAGGCCGATGAACGGCAGAAGCGACGAGGATGGCAAGTCGTGACGAGATATCAGAACCGGACCGGCTTTCATCGGCATTCTCCGAAATGACGGCAAGTCGTTCGGTAATGATATATCGCGTGAACAGAGTCGGCCCTGACATGGATCAACCCCAGCCGGATGTCCACGGCCAGGCCGTCCACGACGATACGTGAGCACCATCGAGGCCTGTTGCGTGTGCGAGGGTGGGTGGCACGGCGGCGGTGAAGTGCCTATATTGTCGCTGGCGATCAAAGACGATCAATGGCTGGTTGGAAGGGTACGGTAAATGCAGGCGAACGCTGCCACCAGGGCCGCGAGGTTTTCCATTGCACCCATGATGGACTGGACGACACGGCATTGCCGTCGGTTCCATCGGTCGCTGACCGGCTGCGCGCTGCTTTACACCGAGATGGTGACCAGCGCCGCGGTCATTCACGGGGATCGGGATCGTCTGCTCGGGTTCGATGCGGCACAAAATCCAATCGCATTGCAGCTTGGTGGATCGGACGCCGTTGAAATGGCGGCGGCGGCCGAGATTGGTGGCGCCTATGGCTATGACGAGATCAACATCAATGTCGGATGCCCCAGTGACCGCGTGCAGAACGGCCGGTTCGGTGCCTGCCTGATGGCCGAACCGGAGACCGTTGCGGCATGTGTTGCGGCCATGCGCGCGGCGGTCGACATCCCGGTTACGGTCAAGACGCGCATTGGCATCGACGACCAGGACAGCTATGCCGATCTCAGGCGGTTCGTCGATATCGTTGCCGGCGCCGGCTGCGATACCTTTATCGTCCATGCCCGGAAAGCGTGGCTGAATGGTCTCAGCCCCAAGGAGAACCGCGAGGTCCCGCCGCTCGATTACGAACGGGTCTTCCAGCTCAAGTCCGACTATCCGGAGCTGACGGTGGTTCTGAATGGCGGGCTGACCACGATCGCCGACAGTCAGGCGGCGCTTGAGCGGGTCGACGGCGTCATGCTGGGCCGGGCGGCCTATCAGTCGCCGTATCTTCTGGCCGCCGTGGATAAAGAGATCTTCGGTCTGGCCAAACCGGTCGCGCCACGGACGGAGATCGTCGACTCCATGGTCGACTACTGCCGGGCGCAGGTGGCGGCCGGCGTGCCGTTGCACGCCGTCACGCGGCACATGCTGGGGCTGTTCCAGGGCCAGCCCGGTGCCCGGCATTGGCGCCGTGTGCTGTCGGAAGGTGCGCGCGTCCATACCGGTGATCCGGCGGATCTGTTTGCCCAGGCGCAGGAAGGCATCGTGATGGACAGGGCGGCTTAATTCGGTTCGGAAGTTGGTCTATTCGAGAAGCTGGCGGGCATCGAAGATGTCCGGGATCGACTGCTTCGTCGCCTGATAGCCGAGGTCGATCATCTCTTCGGCCCGGTCGAATTCCATCAGCCCGATATGGCCCAGCCGTGGGGCAATATGGATGTCCGGCGGATCGCCGGCAAGACGTGACCGTGTAAGCCGGTCGAGGATGATCCCCAGAGACGAGGTCATGACACCGAACACGCTGGGCATGTCGGTAGTGCGGCCGAAAATCTTGCTCAGCACTGTCTGAAACCCGAAGCGGCTGTTGCCGTTGCCGTTGGAATGCGCGTCGCCGTTTGCCGCGCCATTGCCGTTGCGGTTCTTGAGATAGTCCATCACATCGAAGCCGGTCGCCCGCTGAAACGATGTGCCGGGGACGCGGGCGCGGCCGACGAGGTCGGCGTTCAGGTTGACCGCGATGACCATGGTCGCTCCCATGGCAAGACATACGGAAACCGGGACCGGGTTCACCAACGCGCCGTCGACCAGCGATCGGCCATTGACCATCAGCGGCGGAAAAATGCCGGGCAGGGCATAGGATGCTCTTACCGCCTCGACCAGCCGCCCCTCGCGCAGCCATACTTCGTGGCCGGTGTTGATATCGGTTGCCACGGAAATGAACGGCCGGTCCAGAGAGCCGATCGTGAGGTCGCCGAGATTGGCCCGCAGTTCGCGTGCAAGCCGCTTGCCGCCGATCAGGCCAGGCTGACGAACCTTGAAGTCCATATAGCCGATCATGCGCAAGCGATTGAGTCGGCGTGCCCACTCTTCCAGCGGATCGAGCTTGCCGGCGGTGTAACAGCCACCAACCACGGCGCCGATCGAGGTCCCTGCGACGATGTCCGGGCGAATTCCCGCTTCTTCCAGCGCCCTTAGAACACCGATATGCGCCCAACCCCGCGCGACGCCGCCGCCAAGTGCCAATCCGATAACTGGTGCTGTCATGCCTGGCTCCTATTCGGGTTTGGATATGGATCGGGGTGCTGTAAGGCGGGGCCGTCGGGAATCGAGCGGATCAATGCCGGCAGGAAGGATCCCAGAGTGGCTGCCCGCGCGAGCACGAAGAGAACCATCGCCAGCCAGAGTCCGTGGACACCGAGCACCGGGATCGCGGCCCAGGTGGCGAGCAGAAATACGACCAGAGACACGGCCATCGAATTGCGCATCGCACGGGTCCAGGTTGCCCCGATGAAAATCCCGTCGAGCTGGAACGACCACACCGCCGCAAGCGGCATCATGATCGCCCAAGGCAAATAGATCGCCGCTGTCTCGCGGACCTCTGGCAGGCTCGTCAAAAGGGCGACGATGGATTTTCCGGCAACCGCGTAAACCACGACGAAAATTGCGGCCGCGACCCCCGCCCAGATCGTCGAGGCCCGCATGGCTGCAATAAAGTCGCGGCGGCGCCGGGCCCCGACGGTGCGGCCGATCAATGCCTGTGCAGCGTGGGCGAATCCGTCGAGCGCGTGAGCCATGAAGAGATGCAGTTGCTGAAGGATTGCGGTCGCCGCGAGCGTCGTCTCGCCGAATCGGGCGCTTTGCCGCGTAAACCACAATGTCGCGGCGATCAGGCACAGGGTGCGCAGGAATATGTCCCGATTGACCACGGCGAGCCGGATGAATGCCGCTGAATCCCTCGTCCGCTGCCATATCGATGTCCATTGCGTTCGACCTCGACGGATCATTGCAAAGGCGATGGCAAGCCCGACCACCGCAGCGACGCCCTCGGCCAGGACGGAGGCCAGTGCCACGCCGTCCACGGTCCAGCCGAGTCCGATGACGAAAAACAGGTCCAGTATAATATTCGTCACATTAAGGATAAGTTGCAATACGAGGCCGAGTCCGGCCCTTTGCATGCCGAGAAACCAGCCGAGCAGGGCGTAATTGACCAGCGTTGCGGGCGCGGCCCAGAGCCGGATGTCGTAGTAGACGATCGCCGCTGATTCCACAGCGGGCGTCGTCTCGAAGAATGAGAACGCGGCTGCTGCGATCGGCGCATTGAGAATGACGAGCAGGGTTCCCAACACCACGGCGGTCATCAATGCCCGTCCGAGGATGGCGGCCGATTCCGTTGTATCTCCCGCCCCATAGGCCTGCGCGGACAGGCCGCTGGTGCCCATGCGCAGGAAGCCGAACAGCCAGAAGATCGATGAGAAGATCACTGCACCGATCGCGACGGCGCCGAGATAGTGGGCGCTGGGCAAATGGCCGACAACGGCCGTATCGACCATGCCCAGCAGGGGGGTCGAGACATTGGAGATGATGATCGGGAATGCCAGCGCCCAGACCCGCCGATGCCAGTATCCGTCGGTTCCGGTCGGGGGGCGCGGCAGTGATTGAGGTGTCATTGTGCCGTCATTGATGTGGGACTTGCGGGCGCGTCGGCATCGGCGCTATTCGTGTCGCCCATGACCCATACCATTCTTGTGCTGCAGAACGATCCGCTTTCTCCTCTCGGGGTTCTGGAGCCGGTGTTTCGAGAGCAGGGTATCGGCCTTGATATCCGCTATCCGATGGAGGATGCCGACTCGGTACCCGAAAACGTCTCGGGTTTTGCCGGGATCGTCGTCCTCGGCGGCGCGATGTCCGCCCTCGACGACACCGCCTATCCGGGAATTTCAGGAATTATCGCACTTCTCAGATGTGGGCACTGGAAAAACGTGCCGATTCTGGGTATTTGTCTCGGTGGACAGATATTGGCGCGAGCATTCGGCGGTGTTGTTCATCGCGATGCCTGCACGGAGGTCGGCGTCACTCGCCTTGAACCGACGCCGGATTGTGAGGATGACCCACTGCTTTCGGGGATCGAGCCATTGGCCGCAATGGAAATGCATTTCGATCGATTCGATGTCCCTCCGGGTTCGGTGGAACTGGTCTCGTCGCCTGACTGTCCTCATCAGGCATTCCGGATCGGGTCCGCCGTCTGGGGACTGCAGTTCCACCCGGAAGTCACGCCGACGATCGTTGGCGGCTGGATCGAACATCTGGACGGCATTGGCGGTGACGACAACAGGGCCCATGCGCGGCGACTCCGCAACGATCTGGACGGGCGTTTGGCGGCCTCGATGGATGTTGGCCGAATGATCGCCAGACGCTGGAGCGCCATGGTTTTGGCTGGCCCCGGATCGGATGCGGCCGACAGGGAGATCGAAGGTCAGATCGCTGGAATTTGAGACGAAACCCCGCATTGGTATTTCGTTAGGAATACTATTGGATTGTCCGATAGGGGTAACCCGTTATTCATTCGGATAACGTGACATGGACGGAGGAGGCTGAGATGGCCTTTATCGACCAATGACCGGAACGATCATCTTTGCGCTCGGCATCGTCGTGTTCCTGGCTCTCTGTGGTATTGTCAGGATGGCACTGGAAACGCCCGATCATTCGCCACGGCGTTAGCAATGCCGCGGCCCCTCGCCGGTGAGAAATGCGGGCTAGAATGGTGACGCGTTCTCGGTCGAAGGCGGGCTTGCCGGTGTTCGGGTGGCCTGAGCAATGGCATCGGTCAGCGCGTCGAAGGGCAGCAGAACACAGTTGTGGCGGCTCTTCGTGCCATGTACCGGTCCAAGCGCTGCGGTATCCGGCCACGAGCCGGGCGCCGGGGTGCCCTCCTTGATCATTTTCCGCACCGCGTCTGCGTGAGCGTGAATCGAATCGACATTGCCGCCCACGGCATAGGCGGCGATCATGGCGGCTGTCGCCTCGCAAAGCATGCAGCCCCGGACTTCGTGGCCGACGGCCGTGACGACACCTTCGTCGACCGAGACGTCGATGGTGACACGATCGCCGCAAAGCGGGTTGTCCAGCGTGACGGTCGCATCCGGTTCCGGGAGCCTGTTCCGCTCGCGCCCTGATTTCGCCCGGGCGATCAGCGTTTCCTGATAGATTTCGTCCGCCATCATTTATTTTCCTGGCTGGCGTCATCCTGCGCACGCGGCGGCCCTATGGCCGCGTTGCGGGCCGACAGGGCTTCCGGCGTGTCGATATCGGTCAGAATTCCGTCGGACCCGACGGCGATTTCGACGACCGCGTCTTCATTGCTGGCGATTACCGATTTGGCGCCGATATCGCCGGTCAGGGCGGCGAAATCCGGCAGGAACCGGCTATCCCACAACACCGGATGCCCACGCTTTCCCTGAAAGGTCGGTACGATGATCGACGGCCCGCGCGCCGGATCGAAGGCATCGGCCAGCGCGCCGATCGTCGCCACATCGATATCCGGCATGTCGCCGAGGACGAAGAAGACACCATCGGGACGATCGCCGGATGGCGAACCAGCCGCCAGAGTGCGGGCCGCTGCCTTGACCGAGGTCGACAACCCGTCCGCAAAATCGGGATTTGCGATGAACGACACGGGCGTGCCCGCCAGAGCGGCGGCGAGATCGGCATTTCGATGACCGGTTACGATATGGATGGCGCCGATACGTCCGCTGGATGTAAGCGTGTCGACGACCCGCCGGATCATCGGCACACCGTCGATGTCGCAAAGCAGCTTGTTCGCCGCGCCCATGCGGCGCGACTGTCCGGCGGCCAGGATTACGGCATCGATCACCGGTGGTGCGTAGTCCGGGCCCGTCGGCGCGGCGTTTTCCGTGTGTGCAACAGGGCCGACCGTACCCCGGTCGATGGGTTTGGTTGCTGCGCGCGGTTGCGGCCTGGTCGGTATTTCCGTCAGCAGCCCGCCGACGCCCATACCCATTATGGCGTCGCGATCGATCGCGATATCGGCGCAAAGCCGCTTGAGAATCCAGTCGAACCCGTTGAGTTTGGGCGAGCGTGCGCAGCCGGGAAGCCCGACAACGGTCGTTCGGCCAATATGGCCGATAAGGAGAAGATTGCCGGGGTCTACGGGCATGCCGAAATGATCGACTACACCGCCGGCGATTTCCACGGCCGTCGGCAGAACGTCGCGGCGGTCGGTGATCGCCGATGCACCGGCGATCAGGATCAGGTCGAGGCCGTTGTCCAGCTGGGTGCGGATCTCGCCGGCCAGTGTCTTGGCCGTATGAGCGCAGCGCCTTTCGCCGACCAGAACGGATCCGGCGTCCGACAGCCGCTGTCGCGTGATCGACACCGTCTTGTCGAGCATCTTGTCCGCCGTGCCGGGCAGGCGGGTCTGAAGGAGAGCGGCCCTCTTCTCGTGGTAGGGCGCGACCCGGATGGCCGAACCCTGATCGCCTCGCGCGGCTACGGCTTCGCCAAGTCCGACAGCCCCGGCCGGCGCGGCAAACGGGATGATCTTGACGGTCGCAACCATCTGGCCCGCGGCCACCGCCTCGAAGGCCGGCAATGTGGCGATAGTGATGCTTTCGTCGAGCCGGTTCATGCGGTCGATCCGTTCGCGGTCGACAGCAAACAATCCGGCGACCCGCGCAAAGATGTTGACGCGACCGGTCGCGGCCTCGCCCAGCGTCAGGGCATCATCGGCGATCGCGCGGGCAACGCGGCGGGCCGCCTCGTCCTCGTGCACGTCGCCAGCCCCCAGCCGGACCGCTGTTACCGCGTTTATGCCAAGCCCACGCAACGACTCGACGTTCATTTCGGTCAGACGATGCCCCTTCGCCAGGACCACGGGTGGCTGCCGGACCGAATGCACCAGATAAGCACCCTGGGCTTCGTCCAATGGAAGGTCGCCGAAAATCATCCTGCGGCCCCGGCCGCAGTCGCCGACGGCCTTGCTGTGCCCCCGCGCAGGACATCGGTCATTTCCGCCATGACGGAAATGGCGATTTCCGCAGGCGAGACGGCGCCGATGGGAAGGCCGGCAGGACCGTGTATGCGGTCGATAGCGCTATCATCATGGCCCAGCGCCTGCAGCCGTTCGCGCCGCAGGGCATGGGTCCGCCGGCTGCCCAAAGCCGCGATGTAGAAGGCCTCGGAACGCAGCGCCCGGTCCAGGGCCGGGTCGTCCAGCTTCGGGTCGTGGGTCAGCGTCACGATCGCGGTCCGCCGCGTCAGCCGCATGCCGTCAAGAGCTTCGTCCGGCCAATCGTTGCTGAGGGCGACGTCGGGAAACCGCTCAGCACTGGCGAAGGATCGGCGGGGGTCGATCACCGTCACGCCATAACCGGCTATTCGCGCGATCGGCACCAGGGCCTGTGCGATATGAACGGCGCCGACGAGCGCAAGCGTCAGGGCAGGGCTGTGAACGTGGAGGAAATAGCGCTCGCCGTCGATCTCGGCCGTCGAACAGCGATCGGCCCGCATGGCCGCGGCCGCCCTGTCCGCCAATGCTTCGGTGAGGGTAAGCTCGCCGCTGGCCGCTTCCTGGTCAGGACGATCCGATATCAGGGCCTGCGCGCCGTCGCTTAAACGGGTGATCAGTACCGCCGCTCTGTCGTCGGCTTTCATGCGCAAAAGGGCGTCCAGAGTGGCTTTTTTCATTCGACCCTCTCGACGAAGACGCGCACCGTGCCGCCGCAGGCGAGGCCGACATCCCACGCCTGCTCGTTGCTGACACCGAATTCGAGTTGGCGCGGCTTGCCGTCTTCGATCACTTCCAGCGCCTCCTGTACCACGGCGCCTTCGATGCAGCCACCGGACACCGAACCCTGCATCGCGCCGTTGCGATCGACGACCAGCCGGCTACCCGCCGGTCGCGGTGATGACCCCCAGGTGTCGATGACGGTCGCCAGCGCAATATCCCGACCTTCCGCGCGCCAGGCAGCGCCGATGCTCAATATGTCGTCTTCGTCCGCCATCGCATTTCCCTCCCGTATTCCCGGCATACTCGCGGTCAATTCACGAGCGCGCCATGGACCGCCAGCGCCGCATGGCTGCCGGCCTGGCGGTGTCGTCGGCGGCCAGCGCGTCGATCAGATCGCGCAGACTGTCCAGCGAATGCACCGGCCTCAGGTCGTCGACATGGTCGATCATGGCCCTGGCTCCTTGTGATTTTGGAGCATAGCCATCGAAGCGCAATAGCGGGTTCAACCAGACGAGTCGGCCGCAACTGCGATGCAGCCGATCCATCGCCGGGGCGAGCGATTGATCGTCGCCCCGGTCCAGCCCGTCGGTGATCAGCAGTACGACTGCCGATTGACCGAGGACCCGCCGCGCCCATTGGCGGTTGAAGCTGTCGAGACTGGTGCCGATCCGCGTGCCGCCGGACCAGTCGACCACCTGTTCGCCAACCCTTGCCAGCGCGTCGTCAACATCGCGTGCCCGGATCATGCGGGTAATGTTCGACAGCCGGGTCCCGAAAACGAAACTGTGTACGCGATGCCGGGCCTGTGTGACCGCATGGATGAAATGCAGCATCACCCGGGCATAGCGGCTCATGGATCCCGAAATGTCGCACAGGATCACCAGAGGCGGCGGCTTGGTCGCCCGGCGCCGATAGCTGAGGTCGATCGCCGTGCCACCGCCGCGCATCATTGAGCGCATGGTTGCGCGCGGATCGATGCGCCGGCCATTGCGGTCGGGGCGGAATCGGCGCGTCGGCCGCTCGTCCAGCGGCAGCCGCATGCGGGCGATGTCGTCCTTCGCCCGATCCAGTTCCGCTGCCGACATCTTGTCGAAATCCCGCGTCTGCAGGACCTCGCGTTCGGACACTGTCAGTCGGGCGTCGATCTCGACCTCAGGCTGTTCGTCCTGGTCGCCCCTTGATTGACGTTCGCCGGGCGGTGGGCCGAACGCCTCGCTGACGCGTCGGCTGGCCTCCCGCCTGTCTTTGCGGCCGGTGTCGATCTCCGGCAGCATCAGACCCATAAGGCGCTTCAGCAGATCCGGGTCGCGCCAGAACAGTTTGAACGCCTCGTCGAAAGTCTCGTGCTGGTCGTTTCGGGTAACAAGGGTCGCATGCAGTGCCCAGTAGAAGTCCTGACGGCTGTCGACCCCGACGGTTTCGACGGCTTCGACGGCGGCGAGCATTCGTCCGGGACCGACCGGAATCCCCGCCCGGCGCAGAACGCGGCAAAACTGCATCACGTTTGCGGCCAGCGTTCCCGGCTTGTCATCCGGGTCCGCTTCTGTTGCGTCGGATGCCGGACTGTCGAAGGCAGTGGTCATGTCAGGGTGGTATTCAGATCGTGGCGGACTTCGGCGAGGATCTTGCCGGCTTCGGTGCCGCGAATGCTGTCGATATCGTCCTGATATTTCAGCAGGGTGCCGAGGGTGTCGTTGATGATTTCGGGGTCGAGTTCGATCACGTCGAGCTGACTGAGCGCCTGTGCCCAATCGAGTGTTTCGGCAACACCGGGCGATTTGAACAGGTCGCCCTGGCGCAGCTTCTGGACGAAGCCGACGATCTGGGCCGAAAGCACGGCCGGCGTTCCCGTCGCCTTCGCGGTCAGGATGCGCCGCTCGCGGTCGGCGTCGGGATAATCGACCCAGTGATAGAAGCAACGCCGCTTGAGGGCGTCGTGGATTTCGCGGGTCCGGTTGGAGGTCACGATCACGATCGGCGGCTTGGTCGCCCTGATCGTCCCGATCTCGGGAATGGAGACCTGAAAATCCGACAGGATTTCCAGGAGATAGGCTTCGAACGGTTCGTCTGTGCGGTCCAGTTCATCGATCAGAAGAACGGGGGCGTCTTCATCTTCGCCGCATTCCAGAGCCTGGAGCAGGGGGCGGCGGATCAGGAATTTTTCGGAAAAGAGATCGTCGGCAAGGGCTTCCTTGTCGGCATTGCCGGCGGCTTCGGCGAGGCGGATCTCCAGCATCTGGCGCTGGTAGTTCCACTCGTAGACGGCCGCGGAAACGTCCAGACCCTCGTAGCATTGCAACCGGACCAGCCGGCGATTCAGCGATTTCGACAGGACTTTGGCGATTTCCGTCTTGCCGACACCGGCTTCGCCTTCGAGAAAGAGCGGGCGATTGAGTTTGAGTGACAGGAAGAGGGCCGTGGCCAGCGATCGGTCGGCCATATAATCGGCCCCTGCCAGAAGCGCGATGGTTTCATCTACGCTGTCGGGAATTACCGGCCGCCCCGTGCCGGCTCCCGCGCTTTTTTCGCCGATCAACCCGTCCGTGGTCATACGCCCATCCGCCGTCATTTCTGCCGTCCGCCGTCGTTGCTGGTTTCGGTAGTCTTCCTTCCGGCCACGATACGCGCTTGCCGGGGGGGATTGTCCAGCTTCCGAGAGGGACGATCATGAACGAACGACATCGGGCCAGTCGCACGGGCTGTTACCCGGTGGCGGAAATCTCGGTCTCCTGGGCCGCCAGATTCTTGAGCGCGTCGTGCGCGGCCTTGGCGTCCGCGAAAATCCGTCCGTCAAAGCGTTGGCATTCCGGGCGTGTGGTGAAGAAGATCACCTTGCGGTCGATCGAAATCAGATCGCCCAGCTTGCGGCCCTCGATGATAACCGGTTCGTGATCCACAGGCATCTTGCATTCCTCCCAGTTTGAAAACAACGTTCCATCGGAGAGCAAGGATGAGCGTTCCGGCCGTCGCCGATTCGGACCTGACTCGCGGTTGAGCCACGGGCCGCCCGAGACGAACCGTCGATCCCGGCCGTTTGTCGTCCGGCCGTCGATCGTGCGCGATCTTGTTCCCAACTCGTTCACTATAATAACAGCTGACACCGGGGCATTGATCCATGTCAGCGCTCTATTTATCTGCGGTTGGGAATTTGTCGGCACAAGAGTCCGCGCCAAGCCCTAAACCAAAGGAAAAGGGGGCCGAAGCCCCCTTTCATCACTGGCGACAAATGCCGCCTGCGTCGTTTTGCCCTTAGTGGCAGAGGTGATTATTGCTCCCCTAAAGGCAAGCTTTTACCGCGCGTTTGGTCAAAGTTTTGATCAAACTGGCGCGATACTCGGCCGACGCATGAATGTCGCTGTTCAGTTCTTCGGTCGCGATCGGGACTCCTTCGACGGCGGCCGGGTCGAACGAGCCGGACAGCGCCTGTTCCAGCGGCGTTGCCCTGAAAACGCCGTTCTGACCGGCGCCGGTTACCGCGACCCTGGTTTCGCCGCCGGTGCGGGCGACCATGACACCGACGATGGCATAGCGGCTGGCCGGGTTGGCGAATTTCACATAGGCCGCCGCATCCGGTTTGGGGAAGGTCACCGAGACGATGATTTCGTCTTCCTCCAGCGCCGTCTCGAATATGGCGTTGAAGAAATCGTCCGCCTGGATCGTCCTTTTGTTCGTTTTGACCGATCCTTTGAGGCCCAGCAAAGCAGCCGGGTAGTCGGCCGTTGGGTCGTTGTTCGCCAGTGAACCGCCGATGGTGCCGCGGTTGCGGACCTGGGCATCGCCGATCCCCGACGCAACCGTGGTGATGGCGGGGATCAAGCGGGCAACGGTCTGATCGGCTGCGACGGCAGCGTGGGTCGTCATGGCGCCGATCACGACGCTGCCATTGTCTTCGCAGATGCCCACCAACTCGTTGATGGCGCCAAGATCGATCAGGTCGGACGGTGAAGCCAGCCGCTGCTTCATGGTCGGCAGGATCGTCATGCCGCCGGCGAGAAACTTGGCCTCGGGTTTGCCCGCAAGCGCCTTGGCGGCGTCATCGAGCGACGTGGGCCGGTGATAGCTGAACGCATACATGGAATTATTCCCCTTGCCTTATTCGGCCGCCACGGCCTGACGGTTCTGCTGAATCGCGCGCCACACCCTTTCGGGCGATGCCGGCATCTGTATCTCCATGCCGATAGCGTCCGTCACGGCGTTCATCACAGCGGCCGGCGCCGCGATCGCGCCGGCTTCGCCGCAGCCCTTGACGCCCAGCGGATTGCTGGGATTGCGCGTTTCGATCATGCCGATGTTGAAACTCGGCAGGTTGTCGGCGCGCGGCATGCAGTAATCCATATAGGATCCGGTCAGAAGCTGTCCGGTGGCGGTGTCGTAGACGCAGTTTTCAAGAAGGGCCTGACCGACGCCCTGGGCAATTCCGCCATGCACCTGACCTTCGACGATCATCGGATTGATGATGACGCCGAAATCGTCCACCGCGACGAAGTTGACGATCTCGGTCACTCCGGTATCGGGATCGATCTCGACTTCGCAGATCTGCGTTCCGGCCGGGAAGGTAAAGTTGATCGGGTCGTAGAAGGCGCTTTCTTCCAGCCCCGGTTCAAGGTCCGCCGGATAGTTATGCGGAACATAAGCCGAGAAAGCGATTTCCTGGATGGTCTTCGAGTTGTCGGTACCGGCGACCGTGAACTTGCCGTCCTTGAACTCGATATCGCCCTCGGAGGCTTCCATCAGGTGAGCGGCGATCTTCTTGCCTTTTTCGATCACCTTTTCCGCCGCCTTGAAGATCGCGGAGCCGCCGACCGCCAGGGAGCGCGAGCCGTATGTGCCCATGCCGAACGGTGTCTGTGCCGTGTCGCCATGCGAGACTTCGACATTGGCGGGATCGACCCCGAGATAGCTCGAAATCAACTGCGCGAAGCTCGTCTCGTGGCCCTGGCCATGACTGTGCGCGCCGGTGTAGACGGTCACGTTGCCGGTGGGGTTGAAACGGATCTTTGCGCTTTCCCAGAGCCCGACGCCCGCGCCCAGCGAGCCGACGGCCGCCGACGGCGCGATGCCGCAGGCTTCGATATAGCTTGAGAAACCGACACCGCGAAGCTTGCCGCGCGCTTCGCTTTCGCTCCGGCGCTTTGCAAAATTGGCGTAATCGGCGTTTTCCAGAGCCTTTTGCAGTCCGCGAGGATAGTCGCCGCAGTCATAGGTCATGATCACGGGGGTCTGGTACGGATAGGCATCGGGCTGAATGAAGTTCTTCCGGCGGAACTCGGCCGGGTCCATCTTCAGGTCGCGGGCCGCCCGTTCGCACATGCGTTCAACAACATATGTTGCCTCCGGCCGTCCGGCGCCGCGATAGGCGTCGACAGGGGCAGTATTGGTGTAAAGCCCCCTGACCTCGCAGTGGATTGCCGGGATGGCATATTGCCCCGACAGCAGGGTGCCATAGAGATAGGTGGGTACCGCTGAAGCGAAGGTCGACAGATAGGCGCCGAGATTGGCCTTGGTGTGAACGCGCAGCCCCAGGATCCTGCCGTCGGCGTCGAGCGCCATTTCCGCCTCGGTCACATGATCGCGGCCATGGGCGTCGGACAGGAAGCTTTCGCCGCGCTCCGCCGTCCATTTGACGGGACGTTTCACCTTGGCCGCCGCCCAGACGCAGATCGTTTCCTCGGCATAGATGAATATCTTGGAACCGAAGCCGCCGCCGACATCCGGCGCCACGACCCTTAGCTTGTGCTCGGGCGCGATGCCCACGAAAGCCGACAGGACGAGCCGGGCGACGTGCGGATTCTGCGATGTCGTATAAAGCGTATAGCTGTCCGTGCCGGGGTCGAATTCACCAACCGCCGCGCGGGGTTCGATCGCGTTGGGGATCAGCCGGTTGTTGATCAGCGACATCCGGGTAACGTGGCTGGCCTTTTCGAAGGCACCGTCCGTCGCCGCCTTGTCGCCGATTTCCCAGTCGAAACACACATTGTCGGGTGCTTCGTCATGAACGCGCGGCGCATCGGGGGCATCCGCGTCGGCCGTGGCGACAATCGGCGCCAGTTCTTCATAGTCGACGTCGATCAGGTCTGCGGCGTCCTTCGCCTGGTCCAGCGTTTCGGCGATGACGACGGCCACATGGTCGCCGACATAGCGGACCCGGTCCACGGCAAGCGCCGGATGGGCGCCGGCCTTCATATCCGACCCGTCTTTGGACTTGACCATCCAGCCGCAGATCAGGCCGCCAAGGCCAGCCGCCTGGACATCCTTGCCGGTAAAAACCGCCACGACGCCGTCGGCTTTTTCGGCATCCGCCGTTTTGATGGAGCGGATTCTTGCGTGAGCCAGGGGAGATCGCAGGAAGTATGCGTGCGCCTGTCCCTGCCGATTCAGGTCGTCGGTATAGTGCCCGTTGCCGGTGATAAAGCGTTTGTCTTCCTTGCGCCGCAGGGCGGTGCCGATCCCATCAGGTGCCATTGCTTCCCGTCCCCCATTTATTCGGCCGCTTTTGCAGCGCCGCGCATTTCATCGGCAGCGCTGAGTACCGCCTTTACGATGTTGTGATAGCCCGTGCAGCGGCAGATATTGCCTTCCAGCCAGTCCCGAACCTCGTGTTCGGACGGGGAGGGATTGTTCTGCAGCAGATCCACGGCGCTCATGATCATGCCGGGCGTGCAAAAGCCGCATTGCAGGCCATGATGCTCGCGGAACGCTTCCTGCATCGGATGCAGTGTTCCGTCCTCGGCGGCCAAGCCCTCGATCGAGGTGACGGACGCGCCATCGGCCTGGGCCGCCAGCATGGTGCAGGCTTTTACCGACCTGCCGTTGACGTGGACGACGCACGAGCCGCACTGGCTGGTATCGCAGCCGACATGTGTGCCGGTAAGGTGCAGATCTTCGCGAAGAAATTGAACGAGCAGCGTCCGGTCATCGACTTCCTTCGATACCGACTTGCCGTTCACCGTCATCGAAACGGTGCTGGGCATCAAGGTCCTCCCTATTGCGTGTCATCCCTGGCGCACACCTTCCTGGGACCGTTGCCCGTACAAACGCATTCCGGCAGTTGTTCCGGGATGGCGTCTGGCCGATGGCGGACGGGCAAATGGCGTGCTTGACCAAAATCGATCATATGGTCGCTCACGAAGCCTCGACTGGCAAGCATACCGCGTGGCTTCGATCACGATTCGAGTGGCGAGCAAGAACCTGACGCGGTTCAGGTGATCAACCAGAGCAAAAGGATGATGATCACGACCAATCCACCGATCCAGACCGCCGGGCTCAGTGTTTTCGGTGGCGGCGGGGGCTGGACGCGTTCGCGATCCCGCTCTTTGGCCCGCTCGTGGGTGCCGGGCGCCGGGCCGGCCGTCGCAGGTTCAGGTTCAGGTTCAGGATGGGGCTCGGGGCGGGGGGCCGGTTCCGGAGTGGGCCCGGCAGCCGGTTCGGGTGCCGGCTCCGGTGCCGGCTCCGGTGCGGTCACGGTTTCCGGCCTGGTGGCGGGTTCCGGCACAGCCTCGGGTGCCGGCGTCGAATCGGGGACGGGTTCGGCCGCTGCCGCCGCTGCCCTGGCGCCATCGCTCTCGACTCGCTCGCGGAATCGGGCAAAGAAATCGTCGGCCATGCGCTTGGAGGTGCCCTGGATCAGGCGGGTGCCGAGCTGTGCCAGCTTGCCGCCGACATTGGCGTGAACGACATAACTGAGCTGTGTCAGTTCGGGCGCCGTTTCGGCCAGATGAACGTCGGCACTGCCCTTGGCGAACCCGGCCGCGCCGCCCTTGCCTTCACCGGAAATCGTATAGGATTCCGGCGCGTTGATATTCTCAAGGGTGACGCCGCCGGCGAATTTCGCCTTCACCGGGCCCACCTTGGCGGTCACTTTTGCTTCGAAGGCGTTGTCCGCGGTCTTTTCCAGACTCTCGCAGCCCGGTATGCACGCTTTCAGGACGTCGGGATCGTTCAGTGCCGCCCAGACGCGTTCCCGCGGTGCTGCTATTTCGTATTCGCCGTTCAATTCCATTTTCGTCTCCCGAAATCATGAAGTCGACCGCCCGATCCCGCGCGGCGACTGAATTCAATGTCAGGCTATGCCGCTACCGGCGCCGGGACAAGCCCGGCCCCTACTTACGGTTCCGGTCCGGGACCAGCTCCGGTTCCCAGATAAGCCCTGACGACCGGCGGTGCGTCAGGGGCCAGCAGGGTGGTGATCGGACCATCTGCGTGTATCCGCCCGTCGGCAAGGAACAGTCCCCGCACCGGCAGATGGCCGGCTTCATCGGGCATGTGGCTGACCATCAGGACGGTCAATTCGCGTTCTTCGTGCAGCCGGTGGACCAGATCCGCCAGTTCGCGGCGCTGTGCCGGCCCGAGCGCTGCAAACGGCTCATCCAGAAGCAGGATCGGGCGGGCCGAGACAAGGCTTCGCGCCAATGCAATACGCTGGCGCTCGCCACCGGACAGTGTCCCGGGAAAGCGATCGCTGTATCCGGCCAGCCCGACGCTGGCGAGTGCCTGTTCGATCCGCTTGTGATCGCTCGCTGCCAGCTTCAGACCCGGATGAATGCCGAGCCCCACATTGCGGGCCGCCGACAGATGGGCGAACAGATTGTGGTCCTGAAACAGCGATGTGACGGGCCGGCGGGCCGGCGGCAGGTTTCCAACGTCCCGGCCATCGAGCGCGATGCGCCCACCGGCCGGTTCCTCGAACCCGGCGATGAGGTTGAGCAGCGTGCTCTTGCCAGCGCCGCTCGGGCCGAAGACGACCGCCATTTCACCTCTGGGCACTTCGAGATCGAAGCACATGGCCAGATCGCCATAGTAGAACCGGACATTCTCAAGCCTTATCATCGGCGCGGCCTCCAACGATCCGTTCGATCAAAAGGAACATGATCAGGGTCGTTGCCACCAGAACCGCTGCCGAGACGGCGGCGCGGCCGAGCTGGTAACTTCCCATCTGCTGATAAAGGTAAAGCGGCAGGGTTCGGGTTTCCGGTGTACCGAACAGGGCGATGACGCCGAAATCGCCCATGGCAAGAGCCGTGGTCAGCGCCAGGGAAAGAGCGATCGGTCGGCGCAGCAACGGCCAGTCGACGAGCCGGACGCGATGGCCGAGGCGCATGCCCAGTGCGGCGGTAAGCCGCCCGTGCCGCTGCAACGTCTGGGTCGCCGGCGGACCGAGAACGCGGATCACGAAGGGCAGCCCCATGAGGGCGTTGATCGAGACCACCAGCGGAAGGCCATTATCGAATACGTTGACATGGCTGCGCGCCAGCACGAACAGACCGGCCCCGATCACGAAGGGTGGGATGATCAGGACCAGCGAGCCTACCGCCTCCAGCAGAGCCGCGGTCCGTTCGTTGCCCTCGCGGTACCGCAACCGCCGCAGGGTGGCGACCATTCCCAGTCCCAGTGCCAGCGACAGCGTTCCGGCGGTCAGACCGACGGCAATGCTCCGGCCCGTGGCCGCCCACAATGCGGGGTCGCTCAACGTCGCTGCAATCGGTCCGCGTCCGGCGGACAGAACCACGGCGGCCAGCGGCGCTAGCAGAACCACGGCGCCCACCATGATCGCGGCACCGTCGACCAGCCGTGACGGCATCGCCCGGCCATCGAAGCGGACGGCGGGCCGGCCCGCTGGCGGCGTATCCGGCAATGCGGTGAAAAGACGTGCGGCGCCGATTGCCAGGGCGCCGCAAAATGCGACCTGGATGATGGCCAGCGCGGAAACCCGAGGCAGATCGAAATCGAATCGCAGGGCCTGATAGATCGCGACTTCGATGGTCGCATTCGGGGGTCCGCCGCCCAGCACCAGCACCACGGAGAAGCTGGTGAAGCACAGCAGAAACACAAGCGCGAATAGCCCCGGCGCGGCCTGACGCACGACCGGCCATTCCACCAGGCAGAAAGTCTGGATCTCCGACGCGCCCAGTTGCCCGGCGAGCCGCCAGGATTCCGCCGGAACCGACTCCCAGGCCTGTAAAAGAATGCGGGCGGCGAACGGCATGTTGAAGAAGATATGGGCGATCAATATGCCCTGCAGTCCGTAGACGTCGAACCTGCCCTGCAGGCCCAGCTGCTCAAGCCCGGCGTTCAGCCATCCCGATCGGCCGTAGATGGCCACGATCCCCAGCACGCCGACGATGGTCGGGATCACCATTGGCAGACCCAGAATGCGGATGAACGGCTTGCGGCCGGGAAAACGGCGCCGATGGATGGCCCGCGCGACCGGGATTGCCAGTCCGACGCTGAGAACTGCGGACAGGAACGCCTGAACGACGGTGAAGACGACGATCGACCGGATATAGCCATCGGTGAAGGGGAAATGCCCGCGGGGATCGCCGCCCGCCATCAGCATGCCGGCAATGGCGCCGCCGACAATCGTGGCGACGATCGAGAGAGCGAGCGCCGCGGGCCACCAGAGCGCGGCGGCCCGAGCGGTCCGGTTCAACGGCTCATGCCGTCGAGCCATTCGTCGACCCAGTCGGATCGGTTGTCGCGCACCGTCTCGGGATCGAACAGCAGCGCCTCGGAGGGGTGGATGAGATTGTCGAAGGCCGCGGGCAATGCGACATCGTCATTTCGGACCGGATACATCCAGTTCGTTACCGGAAGGATGGACTGTGCGTCTTCGGAAGTCAGATATTCCAGAAACGAGCGGGCGAGTTCGGGATGATCGCTCGTGTTCGTCGCCGCGGCGACCTCGATCTGCATGTAGTGGCCTTCGTCGAATGCCGCCGCCCGATAGCGGTCGGTTTCCTCGGCCACGATGTGATAGGCGGGCGACGTGCTGTAACTGAGCACCAGCGGCGCTTCGCCTTCCTGGAACAGGCCGTATGCTTCGCTCCAGCCGCTGGTGACCGTAACAATGCGATCGCGCATGACCGCCCAGGCGTCCCCGGCGTCGTCGCCATAAACCGCCTTGACCCATAGCAGCAGGCCCAGCCCCGGCGTGCTGGTGCGCGGATCCTGGATCAGCAGTTCGAGATCGCTTTCCTCGACCAGGGCGCGCAGCGATGCGGGCGGTGTTTCCACCGACTGACTGTCATAGACGAAGGCAAAATAGCCCCAGTCGAACGGCACGAAGACATCGTCGCTCCAATCGATCGGCAGATCCAGATCATCGAGCTGCTGGCCGTGGGGGATCAACAGATCCAGTTCGCGCGCTTCCGCAATCAGGTTCATGTCCAGTCCAAGGACGACATCGGCATTCGTCGACGGCCCTTCGAGCCGCATTCGGCTCAGCAGGGCGACGCCATCATCAACGGCGACGTATGAGACAGTGCAGCCGCAAATTTCTTCGAACCCGCTCTTGATCTGCGGACCCGGCCCCCATTCGGTATCGAAAGAGGAATAGGTGTAGACGGTCAGGGTCGGCCGATCGTCTGCCAAAGCGTTGGCGCTGGCGGTCATCAGCAGGGCCATCCCGAAGGCGATTCCCGGGGCCAACCTCAGGGCAGCGGCTGCCGGCACACGGCAGCGGACGGTCAAGGCGTTCATCCCGATGGTCCTTTTGGTATTCCGGCCGCTATCCGGCCCTTGTTCGGGCCCGTGTCAGCGATGGGCGGGAATACGGAAAACCGGACGGCCAACATCAGCGGACCGTGCGCCCCACTTAGCGGGGGATTCCGTCCCATTTCCCTTCGCCGGCATGACCCGGATCAGGTTCGTGGGGTTAAGGTGTTAGCCTCTCTCAGCCGACGGCACCCCCTTGAGACCTGAGCAGACCTAAGCAATCACCCCAATGGCGTCAAGCCTCGGAAGAAGAAGCTCATCGGGCCAGAATGCAGTGTGGACCGGCAAACGATGCGCCGCCGTCACGATTGACGGCGGCCTTCCCGGACGCTACGTCGGCTTCCATGTCAGCCACAATGTCGGGCCCGATGTGCGTTTCTCCGCTATTCCTCGGCAGTGAAATCTACCGCCATTCATCCTATGGTCCCAAGCATCCGCTGGCGATCCCCCGGGTCTCGACGGCGATCGATCTCTGCCGGGCGATGGGATGGCTGCCGCAGGACCAATACGCCGACAGCCCGGTGGCCTCCGCCGATGATCTGGCGCGCTATCATGACGCTGCCTATATCGAGGCGCTGCAACATGCAGAACGCGATCAGCAGATTGATGCCGAGCGCCGGGCCCGCCACAATATCGGCGGCGTCGAGAACCCCATTTTCGCCGAGATCTTTTCCCGCCCCGCCACCGCTGCCGGCGCCAGCCTGCTTGCGGCCGACCGGCTCGTGGCGACGCCGGGGGTTGTCTTCAGTCCCGCCGGTGGCACCCATCACGGCCGGCCGGACAGGGCGAGCGGTTTTTGCTATGTGAACGACCCCGTGCTGGCGATCCTGCGGTTTCTGGATCGCGGGATCGAGCGGATCGCCTATGTCGATGTCGATGCCCATCACGGCGACGGCGTTCAGGACGCATTCAGCAACGACGACCGCGTACTGACACTGTCGGTTCACGAGGAAAAACGCTGGCCGTTTACCGGGACGGTCGATGACCGCGCTGGCGGCTTGGCGCGCAATCTTCCCCTGCCGCGCGGTTTCAATGACGACGAGATGGCGCTGGTTCTGGACGTCATGCTGGTGCCGCTGGTCAGCGGCTTCGACCCGCAAGTCGTGGTCCTTCAATGTGGTGCGGACGCACTGGAAGACGATCCGCTCAGCCGCCTCTCGTTGTCCAACAATGCCTTGTGGAATGTCGTTCGCGCGCTGCGGCCGCTTGCACCGCGGTTCATGGTGCTCGGCGGTGGCGGCTATAACCCCTGGACGGTCGGCCGTTGCTGGGCCGGCATATGGGCGATTCTCAACGACATTCCCGTACCCGGCCCGCAGGAGACGCCGGCCGCAGCGGCGGCCGTGCTGTCCGGCCTTTCGTGGTCGCGGTCGCGCGGCCGGGATCCGGAACGTGCATGGCTTTCCACGATCGCCGACCGTCCCCGGCCCGGGCCGATCCGCGAAACCATCCGCGACCGCCTTGGCATCGTCATGAAGCCGTGATCCCATGACACTATTAGTCCCGACCCACTGCCGGAGCCCTGTTGATGCCTAAGAAGTTATTCGTTCTGCTGGCCTTTCTGGTCCTGCCCCTGGGCGCGCACCCGGCGGCCGCGCAGTCGCCGAACGACCGTCCCGACTTCGAACGTGACACATTGCAGATCGAAACCGCCTCCGGCCGGACCTTCGATTTCACGGTCGAACTGGCGACGACGCCGCGAGAACGGTCTTACGGCCTGATGTTCGTGGAGGATATGCCGGCCGACCACGGCATGCTGTTCCTGTTCGACGATGTCGCGCCGCGCAGTTTCTGGATGCGCAACACGCGCATTTCGCTCGATATGCTGTTCATCGATCCTGAAGGTGAGATCATCAACATCGCGGCGCGAGCGGTGCCAGGCGACGAGCGGTCAGGGCAGTATACATCCGATGGACCGGCTGCGGCAGTGCTGGAAATCAACGGTGGCCTTGCCAACATGATCGGGATCGCTGCCGGCGACCGTGTCGTTCACGGAGCCTTTGAATAGGCTCCGGGCGGCATAGCGAGATGAAAAGAGCTTGATCGACGATGTGCGGCCGATATGTGATCACGAGCCCTGAGCGGGCGCTGCGCGAGGCCTTCGATCTCGATGGTGTCATTACCGGGATCAGCCCACGCTACAATGTCGCGCCAGGGCAAACGGTGCCAATCGTGGTGTCGATGGTCGGGCCGGAGGATCCGCAGGATGGCGGGGCCGGCGGCCGAAGCCTGCGCGAAGCCCAATGGGGTTTCGCGCCGCGCTGGGCCAAACCGGAATCCAAAATGCCCAGGCCGATCAATGCCCGCGGTGAGAGCGTTGCGGACAAGCCGATGTTCCGCGATGCCTTCCGTCGGAGCCGTTGTCTGGTGCCGATGGACGGATTCTACGAATGGTCCCGATTGTCGGGCCCCAAGCGTCCTTACCTGATCGGCAGAGCCGACGGCAGGATGATGGCCGTCGGCGGGCTGGTCGGCGAGCGTGCCGAACCGGATGCCGAATCGGGCCCGGAATCACGCCCTGTGTCCGCTGGCGGATCGCGGCTGAGCCTCGCGATCGTCACCACACAGGCGGTCGGCGACGTCGCATCGCTCCACGACCGCATGCCCCTGATCCTGGAACCGGACGATTTCGAAGCGTGGTTGCATGGGCCGGTGGAACTGGCAGCCGATCTCATAAGGCCATCTTCGATCGCTCTGTCGATCCGGCCGGTCTCTCTGCGCGTCAACGCGGTGCGCAACGACGACCCGTCGATTCTGATCCCGGAAACTCATGTTGCGGAAACTCCTGTTGCGGAAGTTCAAGGCCCGGAACCGAAGAAGCCGTGCCAGGGTGAACTTTTTTGAGCGCGCCGCGTATACGCCGTAACGGATAACTCTTTGGTAACCATGCCTGACGGATGATCGGGCATGACCGCACATCGCTTCTCCACTTCCATCTTCGGCGCCCTCTCAGGCGCATTCAGGGTTCTCTGCCCGGTCGCTATTCTGATCACCGGCCTTCATATTGGCCCGGTTGAGCCGGCTCGGGCGCAAAGCCAGTTCGATCCCTATCCCGATATCACCGGTCCGACGCAGGTCATCGAAGGCGATCGGCTGATCGTGAACGGCACCCCCGTCCGCCTGTACGGCATCGACGCGCCGGAGATGGGCCAGATTTGCTTTGCTCGCGGCAATCGGCCCTATGATTGCGGTATGGCAGCGCGCAACATGCTCGATATGATCATCGACGGGCGTGAGGTCGAATGCGCTGTCTACTCGGACTTGCATACCGGAACACGGTCGGCGTCCTGCTGGATCGGTGGCATCAGCGTCGGGCTGGATGTAGGGGCCGCAATGGTGTATCGGGGTTTTGCCTTTTCGGAACGCGGCCATTCCAACAGGTATGAACGCCATGAGGCATCCGCACAGTCCCGCCGGGCCGGCGTCTGGTCAGGCAGGGCTCAACGCCCGTGGGCGTGGCGCCAGGAGCAAGCGGAACGCGGCTTGCGTTGACGGACGGCGCGGCCGTCAGCGCCAAAGGACGGCATTATGAACAAGGAACAGCGGAAACCAGGCCGATCGCCGGTTCCGACGACGTTGATCACGGGATTCCTGGGTGTTGGCAAGACCACGGCCATACGGCATCTGCTGGCGGAAAAACCCGCGGGAGAAGTATGGGCGGTCCTCGTCAACGAGTTCGGCCCCATCGGCCTGGACGATGTCTATCTCAGTGCCGCCAGCGATCCAAAAGCCGGTGAGAAAGCGCGCGACTCCGGCATCGCCGTCAGGATGATTCCTGGTGGATGCATCTGCTGCAGTGCCAATCTGACCTTGTCCGTGGCGATCAAGGAAATACTGTCGCGGATCCGGCCCGATCGGCTGATCATCGAGCCGACGGGGCTGGGCCATCCGGTCGGCATTCTGGACTGCCTGCACGGCTTCGAGACAGCCGGAGCCATCGAGCGCCGCGCAGTTGTCTGCCTGGTCGATCCGGCGCGGCTGGAAGAAGCACGCGTCCGCCAGTCGCAGGTTTTCATCGATCAGACGAATCTTGCCGATATTCTGGTCGCGACCAAGACGGATCTTTGCGACGCCTCGGCGCTGGTCGCGTTCGACACGTTTGCTGCCGAGTTTTTTCCGCCAAAATCGGCGATATTGCGCATAGCCCATGGTCGATTGCCGGCATGGGTCGTGGATGCGCCGGCTTCTTCCGGCCGTCTGGCTCTGTTCCCCGAGGCTCATAGCGGGCACAGCCAGTCCGGGTCAGAGCCCCGTCATGGTCACGGGCATGGTGAGCATCATCATCACAGCCACCAGCACGAAGATTCACCGGACGATCTGGTCGCCACCGAACCGGCGCCGGGACAGCCGGTCCGGCTGAGCGCCGCCAACGATGAAGCCGTTGTCTGCGGCTGGTTGTTTCACGACAGTGATCGGTTTGACGGCGACGCTATCGCCGCTCTGCTGCGTGATCCGGCGGGGGCCGGGTGTTCGCAACTCGGGCAGGCCGAACGGATCAAAGCCGCCGTTCGAACGCCGAAGGGCGCCGATCGTATCGAGCGGGCAGGGAGGCAATCGACGGCCGCACCCATTGCGTTTCGCGGCCAAAGCCGAATCGAGGCTATCTTTCCGGCCTGTGTCTTTGCCGATGGCGGCAGGGACGCGGCATTCGATGCCATTGAAGCCTGCCTCAAATCCTGCCTGACCTCGCCCGCCGGGGCGGCATCGGCCCCGGTGCCGTCCGATCCGGCCTCGGGCGCAGACTCCGGCTAGTTGGTCAGCGCGTCGGCGGCATCCTCGTCTTCGAACACCGACTCCGGAAAATTGACGCCAGTATCGATGACCGTGACACTACCCATCCCGTTGTCGGCCGTTCCGGCGCCGACGTCAGGATCTGATAGTCCGAGTTCCGGTTCCCGGTCGTCAGTCCATTCTTCTTCCTCGGCAAAGCCGCGTCTCTGAGTATCGGCCTGTTCAAGATTGTACCTGATGATCTCCTGAGCAGTAACCAATAGAGCTGGATCCGGTTCAGGGTCGGCAATCTCGTCGTCGGCAGGCCGGGTTTCAGGATCCGGCGGATCGGTCGACGGTTCTGCGGGCGTGGCCGGTTGTTGCGGCGGAGCAGGGGGAGCCGGTTGCTGGGGCGGCGGCTGCGGGGGCGGAGGAGGCTCGATGTCGGCCGCGATGGTGAGCAGGCCGTCTACAAATGTGATGTCGTAGTTGGGGTCGTCCAGCGTGCCCTGCTGAATGGCATAAGCCCCCTGCGCACTGCCGGGTTCACGCGTCAGCGAGCCGGGCAGAGTATCATCCCCCGCCAGGCTGCCATCGGTGATGGCGAAAGTGAAATCCGGGTCGGGTTCGTCGATCGGCCGCTGCTGATCGTCGGCGGCGACGGTTACCGGCCGTCTGGCGATGTCGGCAGCAGTCGTCGGGGCGGGATCGAGGTCCAACACGTAGTTGGAGGCTTTGCCGCCATTGCTGCCATCGGTCAGGGCCGCTGCGTTCAATGCAACGGCAATGCCGGTATCGGCGTCGGCTTGGGCGAAACTGGCATCGGTGCCGCCGATGCCCAGCGTTTCCGCGCCGACCAGCCCGTTGAACGTTAGGCTTCCGGCGGTCACGGTGGCATCTGTTGTGCTGTCATAGACGCGGTCGTCGGCGGCGAAGCCGGCCACGACAAGGTCACGCCGCAGAATATCGGCGACGGCTGTCGGCGCGGCGGCCAGGTCCAGTGTGTAGTTCGACGCCTTGCCGCCGTTGCCGCCGTCGGCCAGCGTTGCGCCGTCCAGGGACACGGTCAGGTCGGAACCGGCATCGATCTGGGCGAACGTCGCTTGCGGGGCGTCGATGGTCAGGGTTTCCGCACCGACGAGGTTGCCGAACACGGCGCTGCCTGCCGTCAGCGTTGCGTCGTCGGTTCCATCGTATTGGCGGGTCTCGGCGGCGAAATCGTCGATGGTGACGGTCCGGCGCAGGATATCGGCAAGCGCGGTCGGTGCAGGATCGAGGTCCAACTCGTAGTTGGAGGCTTTGCCGCCATTGCTGCCATCGGTCAGGGCCGCTGCGTTCAATGCAACGGCAATGCCGGTATCGGCGTCGGCTTGGGCGAAACTGGCATCGGTGCCGCCGATATCCAGCGTTTCCGCGCCGATCAGCCCGTTGAACGTCAGGCTTCCGGCGGTCACGGTGGCATCTGTTGTGCTGTCATAGACGCGGTCGTCGGCGGCGAAGCCGGCCACGACAAGGTCACGCCGCAGAATATCGGCGACGGCTGTCGGCGCGGCGGCCAGGTCCAGTGTGTAGTTCGACGCCTTGCCGCCGTTGCCGCCGTCGGCCAGCGTTGCGCCGTCCAGGGACACGGTCAGGTCGGAACCGGCATCGATCTGGGCGAACGTCGCTTGCGGGGCGTCGATGGTCAGGGTTTCCGCGCCGACGAGGTTGCCGAACACCGCGCTGTCTGCCGTCAGCGTCGCGTCGTCGGTTCCATCGTATTGGCGGGTCTCGGCGGCGAAATCGTCGATGGTGACGGTCCGGCGCAGGATATCGGCAAGCGCGGTCGGCGCCGGATCGAGATCCAGTGCGTAGTTCGACGCCTTGCCGCCATTGCTGCCATCGGTCAGGGTGGCTGCGTTCAATGCAACGGCAATGCCGGTATCGGCGTCGGCTTGGGCGAAACTGGCATCGGTGCCGCCGATACCCAGCGTTTCCGCGCCGATCAGCCCGTTGAACGTCAGGCTTCCGGCGGTCACGGTGGCATCTGTTGTGCTGTCATAGACGCGGTCGTCGGCGGCGAAGCCGGCCACGACAAGGTCACGCAGCAGAATATCGGCGACGGCTGTCGGCGCGGGATCCAGGTCCAGTGTGTAGTTCGACGCCTTGCCGCCGTTGCCGCCATCTACGAGCGTTGCACCGGTCAAAGACACGGTAAGGTCGGAACCGGCGTCGATCTGGGCGAAACTCGCTGTCGGGTCGTCGAGGGTCAGGGTTTCTGCACCGACGAGGTTGGCGAAGACCGTGCTCCCGGCTGTGACGGTTGCCGCGTCGGTGCCATCGTATTGGCGGGACTCGGCCGCGAAATCGTCGATGGTGACGGTCCGGCGCAGGATGTCGGCAAGCGCGGTCGGCGCGGGGTCGAGGTCCAACACGTAGTTGGAGGCTTTGCCGCCATTGCTGCCATCGGCCAGCGTCGCTGCGTTCAATGCAACGGCAATGCCGGTATCGGCGTCGGCTTGGGCGAAACTGGCATCGGTGCCGCCGATGCCCAGCGTTTCTGCACCGAGCAGTCCATCCAGAGCCAGCGTACCGGGCACAACGGACGCGTCATTGGTGCCGTCGTAGATCCGGTCGTCAATCGCAAAGCTGGAAACCGTGAGCGTCAGTGGTGTGATGTCGCCACTCGATGTCGGCGCCGGATCGAGATCGAGTTGATAGTTGGAGGCCTTGCCGCCATTGGTGCCGTCGGCAAGCGTTGCGGTGGTCAGCGTGGCTTCGATATCCGTGCCGGCATCGATCTGGGCGAATGTCACCTGCGGGCTGTCGGCATTCAGTGTCTCTGTTGCCACCAGGTTGTTGAAGATCACGCTGCCGGGAGAAATCGTCGCGGCGTCAGTGGCGTCGTATGGGCGGTCCTGAACCTCGAAATCGGCAATCGTGATAATGCGCCGATCGACTGCGCCGGTAACTGCCAGGTCGTATTGCTGCAGCCGCGCCGAAAGGTCATCGGCGGCCGGATCGAAAGCCAGGGAAACCGGCATGTCGGTGCCGACGTCTGCGAATGCGAAATCCCCGCCGGTTATCGGCAGATCGGCCGCGACGGTGCCGTGATCGAATGTCAGATCGGCGAGATCTATGGCGGTCGAGCCGTCATAGGCCCGGTTCGCTACCGTACCGGTGGCCTGGGTCATGAAGTCGCGCAACAGCGGCGTGGATTGCCCCTCGTAAATGCGCCAGACGGACCCCCCGCCCTGGCTTGCAGCAATGTCCCAACTGTCGAACGACGCGGCCTCGCGCATCGCGTTCGATGCCAGACCGACACCGCCCTGGCTGGCACCCTGGCCAGTGGCGTCAATATCCCAATAGGAGTCCTGGACCGAGGGCGCTGTCGTGCCGCCCACCAAACCGCCGTCATTGGTGTCGGTCTGCCCCTCGTTCACCGGGCCGGCGGCGAAGGAATAAGAGATCGCCGAATCGCCGGACGCCTCGCCAACCAGGCCGCCGAGACCGTCGTCGCCCTCGACGGCGCCGCTGGCGTAGGACCGGGAGATGAGGGAAGCCTCGTCCAGGTTTCCCACCAATCCACCGACAGCATCGCTGCCGGCCACGTCGCCAACGGCAAACGAATTCGAAATGTCGGTGCCTTCGTATGCGTAGCCGACCAGACCGCCGATCCGTTCTCCCTGGGCGGTCACGGCAGTATCGGCATAGGACCCGGCGATTTCGGAGTGATCGATCGAATAGCCGATGAGACCGCCGATGAAGCTCTGTCCAGCGACGCTACCGGTCGCGTAAACATTCGAAATCGTTGACCGGGCTGCATATCCCACTAGTGCGCCGACTGCACTTTGAGCGGCGACCGAAGCGTCTGACAGACCGATATGCCGAACATCGGCGCCTACCACAGACCCGAACATTCCCACATAGTTGTCGTTGGTGGTGTCGATCGTCAAACCGTCGATCTTGTGGCCGAGGCCGTCGAAACGGCCTGTAAAAGGGTCGGTACTTTCTCCGACAGGAGTGAATCCTGCATCTGCATTCCAGGTCGCTGTCGCGGCCGCGTTGATATCGGCGCCGAGCACGAAGCTGCCCGCGAGATTGTCGCTATGGCTCAGGCCCTGCAAAGTCAGGGCGCCACTGTCGTCATCGCCTTCGACGCCCAGATCGGTGATGACCTCGAACTCGATGACGGCGCCGGTCGCACCCTGTCGGGTCGAGAAATTGGAACCCGCCTGAAGATCGACGCGCCCCTTTCCGCCACTATGGTTGACGCGGTAGCCGCCCCCGGCGCCGTCATCGGTTGCCTGCCCGAAATGCAGCGCCAGATGACCGCCGGAGCCGGTGCTGGCATCGATGACCTCGTTGATGACGATGTCGCGATGCGCACTCAAGGTCAGCCTGTTTCCGGAACTCCAGCTTATCGGCGCGTTGATGGTGATATCGCCCGCGTCGGCCCCGGCCTCGGCCGTCTCGATCGTCACATCCGTCGTGGCCAGTGCGGCATCGATCGCGGCATTGTTGATCGTCGTCGGGCCGGTAATATCGGCATTGTCGGGACCCTCGACAATTTCGATATCTGTCGGGTCAATCACCCATTCACCTGTCTGTCCCGCCGGTGCATCGGTTGTGACGTGGACGTCGTCGGCAATGTCGACCCGTGCGGCCGACGTCTCGATGATGCCGCCGTCGCCACCATCCGGTCCGCTGGCCGGGGCGCTGGCATCGAGGCTGCCGCCGACGGAAATCCGGTCGCCGTCCATGCCGCCGGTCAGTCTGATGCTGCCGTCGTTGCCCGTCTCAAGCGTCCGCGCCTCGGTGACGCCGGTATGATTGATCACCGACGCTGCAAGATCGCCGGCGCCACGGGCTTCCATGATCACGCGGCCGCCGTCGGCGCGGACGGCGCCACCCTGTTCGATCAGGGCATCGACCGCGGCCTCTTCGACCTCGATCGATGCGGGTCCGCCCATGTCGAGGCGTACCCGGCTGCCGGCGCCCATGAGTACGGCACCGCGATCGGCCGTGATGGTCCCGGCATTCTCGATCCGGGCGGCAACGAGAGCGACCGTGCCGCCGTCGGCGGCCCTGATCTGGCCGAGATTGACGATCGCCGCGCCGCTGTCGCCGTCGAACAGAAGCTCTCCGTTCTGAAAATCGTCGTGACCGAGATCCAGGGTCGACGCTACCAGCGCCCCCACATCGACCGCCGCATCGGCGCCGAAAACGATGCCGTTGGGGTTGACCAGAAAAACGCGGCCATTGCTTTGCAATGCGCCAAGAATGGCCGACGGTTCGCCGCCTGTCACCCGGTTCAACGCTGCCGCCGAGGCCGAAGGCTGATTGAAGACAACAGTATTGTCCGGGCCTATGGAGAATTCCCGCCAATCGATTCCCAGCCGGTCGGACAACTGGCGAATGGTCATGGTCTGACCGTCGATGGCAATCGTGCCATCGCCGCTCATGACAGTTCCGTCCGCAGGCAAGCCTGAGGCAAAAGCGACGGATGTCGACGAAACCGTCAGGCCGGGCAGGGCCGCCCCGGCAATGGCAAGGAACGCAGAGCCGACCGCAGCGCCTGCCCCCAACGCTGTTCCAGCGCGAGAAACGGAAACCATGCCGCCCGCTGGCCGGACATATCGGGGATTGCGGCAGGACACCGCCGCCCGGAATTTCGCAACATTATTCACGGCTGCCCTCGTCCTTGACGCCCGGCCAGGTAGATAAATTTCTACCTTAACGATTATCGCCATGAGTCCGGGGAAGCGCAACCTATAACTATGCGATCTCATCTAGGGGTTGTTCTTGGATGGCAGCGGGCGAACGGATCTGTCGATGCGATTGCTGTACTTGAACGATCGTCAAACCGCGTGCGGGACCGGCGTAGGTCGGTATCCGGGATCAAGTGCCGCCCCGTCGAGGATGCTGCCGTCCAGTGCCGTATCCTGAAGGTTCGCCCCGGTGAGATCGGCAAGCGTGAGATCGGCACCGGAGAGAATGGCGCCCCGAAGATCGGCACCGGCCAGATGGGCGCGCCGGAGCTTTGCCGATCGCAGCGATGCCGGCCAGGCTCGATCGACACCGAGGCCGTTGGCATCCGAAAGCGGTGCCGGCGCCAGAACGGCATCGGTCAGATCGGCCGCTTCCAGGCTCGCATGATCGAAGCGGGCGCCGGACAGATTGGCCCCCATCAGATTGGCGCCGTCCAGGCAGGCTCCGCGAAAATCCGTCATGATGAACGTCCCGCCACCCAGGACGGCTCGGTCAAGCCGGCTGCCGCGGAGGATCGCGGCGGACAGGTTGGTGCCGCGCAGATCGACCTGGCGCAGGTCAGCGGCATCGAGGATCGCGCGTTCGCCACGGCTGCCTGATGAGTCGATCCACCTCTCATGCGCAAGAATTGCTCGGTGGACCTCTGAAGCAAGCGTATCGCAGGCGCGGTGAAACTGCGCGCCGGTCAGGTCGGCGCGGTCTATGGCGCATCCCTGAAGATCGGCGCCGATCAGGTCGGCCCCCCGGAGAATTGCGCCGTCCAGTTTCGCTTCGAACATTCTGGCACCGGACAGCCGGGCATTGACCAGAATCGCACCAGTGAGGATTGCGCGGGTCAGGTTCGTGTTCTGAAGGACGCTGCCGGTCAGGTCTGATCCCGTCAGATCGGCGCCGGTGAGATTGGCGCCGGACAGATCGGTTTGCACGATGACGGAACGGGTCAGGCGGGTATGGGACAGATCGGCTTTGGCGAGGATCGCCCGATTGATGACGAGCGTACCGGCCTTGATCTCGTGGGCGTTGACATATCCGCCGTTGCCGGGACTGAAGAGCGTTCCGTCGCGCAGGTCGGCGCGCCGGAGAACGCAGCCGGTGAAGTCGGCCTTCTCCAGCCTGGCGCCGCGCATATCCGTTTCGCTGAGGTCCGCCGAAGTAAGGTTGGCACCGGTGAGATCGGCTGCAAAAAGGTCAGCGCCGATCATCGTTGCGCCGGACAGGCTTGCCCCGCACAGTTTGGCGCCGGTCATCCGCGCGCCGCGAAGATCCACACCGGCAAGATCCCTGTAGCTCAGATCGGCGAGCACGAAGTCGGCGCGGCGGCCGCGGTTGGGCGTTTTCAGCCAGATTCTGTGCTGGTCGATCCGTTCGGCGATCCAGTCCATCTGATCGTGCCATCCCTGGAGTGCGGAGGATCGGAGCCGGGCGGATCGGCAGCATGCGTGCCCAATCCACATCATCTCCGACCCATAAACAGGTGCAAATATTGCTTGCTAATGGTTACGAAAGGCTGAAACCTGCCGAACATTTGTCACGAGTGATTTTGTGGGTCTTTCAGGCCGGATGTCTTAGTCTTCCGGTAACAGGATCGACCGTAGGATTGAAGACGATGATGACCGCGATACAGGGGCACGGACGAATGACTGCGACAGTTGACGGCGTTCCCGGTGAAGGCGTTCGGGGCGCTCGACCGGCACGGATAGCGGGAGCGATTGTCGGGGCAATATCAATGCTCGCCCTGGCCGCGGCGAGTATTCCGGGCGCGGTGGCCCAGGATTCGGGCCGGGCCCCAGCAGTGGCGGATGCGTTCGAAGCGGATGCTGCCTCGGGCGGTCGGTCAACGGACGGATGGGACGATGTCGAGGCCGTCAGCGTTCGTGGACGCGACCTGGACGTCGATATGCTCCGCGAGATTTACGAGGCCAATGGCAATCAACCGATCTGGGTGGAGAATGCCGAACGGAGCCGGGAGGTTTTTCGCACGCTGCAGAACGCCCACGCGCACGGGCTTTCGCCGCGCGCATACCATGTCGAAGAATTGGCGGCCCTGTTGTCGTCGCCGGACTCTGCCAGTAATGCGGCATCCGGTCTCGACGCCAACCTGCCGGAACCTCTCGCCTCGGTCGCCCGCCTCGATGCGGAACTGCTGATGACGGCGGCTGTCGGCCGCTATCTCAGGCATATCCATGTGGGTCGGGTCGCGCCGCGAACGATCGATCGGGAGTTCGACTACGACCGCCGGACGATCGACCTGGGTGACGCAGTGGCAGAGGTGGCCGCCGCGGCGGAGCCGGGGGCCGTCATGCAATCCTATGCTCCGCCGAGCGACGGGTATGCCGATCTCGTCGGCATTCTGGCGGAGTTCCGTTCCCTGGCACGCGACGGAGGATGGCCAAGGATCGAAAGCGAGAACGGAACCAGCGACGGTGGCGCGATCCGTCCAGGCAGCCGTGACGCCCGTGTTCCGGCAATGCGTGAGCGGCTTGCCGTTTCGGGTGATTATGTCCCGCAGCGAACTTCGTCCAATCCGGCTAAGGGGGCGCTCTCGTTCAATGGGCGCGATTTCGATCAACTGCGTGACAGGCGAAACGGCAACGACGCCGGCAGCAACCGATTGCGGCAATCGATCGGCGCCTCGGCCGATGTCGAGCGGCCGGAACACGACACCGCAGCCTGGGGCCGGGTCGATCCGGCTCTGGCAATGGCCAACGCCTATGCGGCCGTTCAAAGCGCCGGAGAGGGGGATCCGTTATTCTACGACGACCGGTTGGCCATCGCGTTGGAACGATTCCAGAGGCGCCATGGCCTGACCGTCGACGGTATCGTCGGTCCCAGGACGCTGGAGGCGCTGAACGTTCCGATCGAAGACCGTATCGAGCAGGTGATTGCCGGAATGGAACGCTGGCGGTGGTTGCCGCGGGATCTGGGCCAGGGGTATGGTCGCTACATCATGGTCAATCTGGCGGCATTTTCCATGGATGTCGTCGAAGACGGCGAGCTGATCCGCAGCATGGACACGGTGGTCGGTCGGCCAAGCCGTCAGACTCCGCTATTTTCGAGCCGGATGACGTGGCTTGAATTCAATCCGACCTGGACCGTGCCCACTTCGATTGCCGTTCGGGATATGCTGCCGAATGTCCTCAACGATCCCGGCTATTTCAGCAGGATGGGCATCACGGTTTATGGCGGCTGGCATCAGGATTCGCCGGTTCTGAACGAGGAATATCTGGACTGGGAGCAGATCGGCAACGACATACGCCAGTTCCGGCTCGTACAGGCACCAGGGCCTCAGAACTCTCTTGGCAAAGTGAAGTTCATGATGGCCAACAACTTCTCGGTCTACCTGCACGATACGCCGTCACGATACCTTTTCGACCGTACGCATCGTGCCTATAGCTCGGGATGTGTCCGTGTCGAGGACCCGATGTGGCTGGCCGACTATGTGATGGGCGATCAGGACGGGTGGAGCGGGCTGCGGTCACGGATGCAGTCCGACTGGCAGACACGCCGCGTGAACCTTGAAAACCATGTACCGGTCCATCTTGCCTATCATACGGCGTGGCGCGATGAAGATAATTCGATTCAAGTTAGAGAAGATATCTACGGGATCGATCGCGCTATTGGCGAATCACTTCTTGAACTGGATGGGGAAGGGGGTAGATATGCTCTGATAATGCCGTGACTTATTAATGTATGGCACGAGCGCGTTTCTCTATCGCGTTGATATTCATAGTTAAATTTGTTCGGACGGGGGAGCCGACCCAAAAAATTGTCGGCTAGACGTTCCGACGCTTGCAAAACCGTCCCCACTGATGTTTTTTCACGGGGCCGATATGCACGCGCAAAACTGCTACCAGAGGGGGTCAATAGTTTTGTTAAACCGCAGGCGATTTTTTCTTGCGGCTGCAGCAACAATTAGCTGTACGTCGATGATGGGTTCTGCCTTGGCATCAGCACCAAGCCGCCGTGTTCTCAAATTGCATAACAAGAATACGGACGAAATCCTAAATGCTGAATACTTTATCGATGGCTGGTACCATCCAGATGCTATCGCAAGGCTGAACCATTTCTTGCGCGACTGGCGTGAAGACGCTGTCGAAGATTTCGACGTCGGAGTTTTCGACATCCTTCATACGCTTCACCGCGAGGGCAACCCCCAAGAACCGCTACAGGTCATTTCCGGCTATCGTACTCCACGAACAAACTCACGCCTGAGAAGTTCCAATCCCGCCGTTGCTTCCAATAGTTATCACACTCGTGCCATGGCTGTGGACTTCCGCTTTCCCGGAGTGAGCACACGCCACCTTCGCGATCGCGCATTGGAACTCGGTGTCGGCGGCGTCGGATACTATGGCCGATCGAACTTCCTTCACGTGGATACAGGTCCCGTCCGCAACTGGTAATGTCTCACCAGATGTGCTTCAGCCTTGAACCCGTCTCCTGAAACACGCTGGGACAGCGAGCTGCCCCTGCGCCCCCTAACGAGATGTTTCGTCTATAATTTTAAATCGTCCTACTAAACCACGATTTCAATGGGCCTGGTCGATTCCGGACTGCAAAAAGCTTTCGATCTGGCCGCAGCGGTCGCTGTGCGCCTGGAGCGATGAAAATTTGTGCCGCTCCAGAAGTTCCGGATTGACGCGTCCAACGAACGCGAAAACGACGGCGACTGTGATATCGGCCTGGGTGAGACGTTCGCCATGAAAGTGGCCGGTCGTGTCGGCAGTATCTTGCGCAATGGAATTCAGAACCGTCAGTCCGTCGGCAGTCTGGCGGTCATAGTCCTCGATCGCCTGGGCCCAGCGCAGTTCTTCAGGGCGTCTAGTCCTTTCATAGAAGGACAGGACAGCTTTCTCCACGGCACCAATAGCTATTGCACATAGCTGATTCACGGCGATATGACCTGCAATGTCGGCCGGAACCAGGCGGCGCTCCTCCGGGACGGTCATGTCGATCGCGCTGAGGATTGCACCGCTATCGATCAGGCGCGTTCCGTTATCCAGTACGAGCGCCGGCACGCGGCCGAGCGGATTGTAGTTGCGGATTTCGTCTTTATGATCGGCTGTCGAAAGCCATTCCTGCTCGAACTCCTGCCCAAGTTCGCGAAGTGAAATCGCGACGCGCCGGACGAACGGCGACATATTGCGGCCGATAAGCTTCATATTTCATTTCCCTGTCGTGACGATCAGCAAACGGCGAGACGGTAGCCGTCGCCGCCAGAACGCGACACTCTGTGCCGGCCTTGTTGTCGTCAAGGGAAATGATCTAGATAGATTGCGCCCGGTCAGGCCCGGGGCGGGTCGCGTCGGCCCGCATTCTTCGAGCACGATCAAGTAGTCTGCGGCCCAGCCTTTCACGCTCAACAGGATCCATCGGCCTGGCAAAGATGTGCCGATCGCGCGTTTCGGACTGGTTGGCTGCCATGCCGGCCGCGGCGGCAGCGCCGTCACTGTAGTCGGATAGCAGCGTTTCGCCAACGGATTCGAGACGCCGCGCCAGCTCGTCGTATGACACCATATAGGCTGTCGGACCGTGCTTCATCGGACGTCTCCGCGCTATTGCCAATTCCTGCCAATCGGTCATGCGGCTGTTGCCGTGCCATCTACCATTCGTCAGGCGACCTGTTTCCTCCTGCTACCTTACCGATTTTACTTCCAGCTGAAAAGAGCAAAATTTTACGCGTTTTTGGCGGCAACAGCTTCCTTCCCTGTGCCGCCGGTACGAGCCGTTGGTGCGAAGAGATGCGCTGCAGGTCCGGAACCCACAGCCCCGCTTGTGTCGGCTTATGAAGCGGGCGACGGCGCAACCCCGGAGTCCCGGACGCAGTACCCGGTCAGGTAATCAGTTGATCGCGTAATCGTGGAGATCGGCCATGGCCATGATGGCAGTCGACAGGCCGGGTGCCCGTGACAGCCACTGTTCGGCAAAATACCGGCAGAGGTCCTGTTTGTCGGGCGGTGCAGTCTCGGGATTATCGGTCGCGGCGATCACGCTCATCGCTGCCATGTGACCGCAAGCGACCAGACCGACGCATTCCAGAAATCGCGAGGACGCAGCGGCGGCGCGCGCCGGATCGGAAGACGCCGTCTCGACGATCCATTTCGTCGCCAGTTCCAGCGTATCGATGCCGGCGTTCAGGTGTTCGGCGACGGCGCCGCAGACCGGGCCACCGATCCGGGCTGCATTGGCTGCAACGTCCCGGATGTCGGCGATATACGCCGTCATGGCGCCGCCGCCGTCGCGGGCGGTTTTCCTGAAAACCAGGTCATTGGCCTGGATACCGTTCGTGCCCTCGTAGATCGGCGCAATGCGGGCGTCGCGCAGATGCTGTGCGGCGCCCGTTTCCTCGATATAGCCCATGCCGCCGTGGACCTGGATACCCATGGACGCAACGTCGACGCCCAGATCCGTCGCATAGGCTTTCACGACCGGAATCAGCAGATCGACCCGCTTCTGGGCGCTGTCCCGCTGGCCGGCGTCAGGGTGTTTTTTCGCCACATCCAGCCGGGCCGCAACGTAATAGGCGAGGGTACGGGCCATGTCGGTTCTGGACCGCATATCGAGCAACATTCGACGCACATCCGGATGCTCGACAATCGCGGGCGCGCCGCTTCCATGTCCCTGATCCCCCCCGATCGGCCGGCCCTGCACCCGATCGCGTGCATGCGCCAGTGCCTGCTGCCGGGCGCGTTCAGCGATGGCAACTCCCTGAAGACCGACGGCAAGCCGGGCGTTGTTCATCATCGTGAACATGTATTCCAGTCCGCGATTCTCTTCGCCGATCAGAAAACCGACTGCGCCTCCATCACCGTTGTCGCCATAGGACATTACACAGGTGGGCGATGCATGAATCCCCAGCTTGTGCTCGATGCCGACGCAGTGGGCGTCATTGCGCAGTCCGGGCTCACCCCGGTCGTCGGGAAGGAACTTTGGCACCAGGAAAAGGCTGATGCCCTTCACACCTGCGGGTGCGCCGGGAACTCGCGCCAAGACCAGGTGGATAATGTTTTCGGCGAGGTCGTGGTCGCCATAGGTGATGAAGATCTTCTGTCCGGTTATGCCAAAGCTGCCATTGCCGAGACGCTCTGCACGGCATCGCACGGCCCCGAGATCAGTGCCGGCTTGCGGTTCCGTCAGGTTCATCGTGCCGGTCCAGGTGCCGGCGATCAGCTTTGGCAGGTAGAGGGTTTTTTGTTCGGCAGTGCCGTGGGTGTCGAGCGCCTCGACCGCGCCTTGATTAAGCGTAGGACACAGACCGAACGCCATATTGGCGGAATGCCACATCTCCTGGACGGCGGTTGCGACCGCCCATGGCAGGCCCTGGCCGCCAAACTCCGGGTTGAACGGGATGGCATTCCATCCTCCGTCCCGGTACTGCGCATAGGCTTCGGCGAAACCGGGCGGCATGGACACTGTATTGCCGTTCAAGGTGGCGCCGTGCCTGTCGCCGATCGCATTCAGCGGCGCAATGACCTGATCGGCGAGCTTCGCGGCCTCCTCAAGGATGGCATCGACAAGATCGGCCGTCGCGTCTTCATAGCCGGGCAGGGTATTCAACGTGTCGAGGCCGACGATCGACGAAAGAATGAATCGCATCTCGGCGATTGGCGCCGAATAGGCTGCCATTGGGATCCTCCCGCTATGGTTGTCGACCCACTATGCCGTAACCATGCTGCCATGAAAAGGCGCCGGTTGCGTCCATGCTCGCTTCCGCCTAGCGCTGGTTTCGACGGCTCCGGATTTCCGGTCTGGTTCAGACGTAGACGATTTTCGGAGCCGGCTTCGCGCCCGTCGTGTTGCCTTCCAGCGTGTCGCGGACGAGTTCGGCAATCGAAACGAACGCATAGGCGTGCTCGCCCTCCGGATTGGAAACGACAACAGGCGTTCCGCCGTCGGAGGTTTCGCGGATCGCCAGATGCAACGGTATCTCGCCCAGGAACGGGATTCCCAGGCGCTCCGCCTCGCGTCTCGCGCCACCATGGCCGAAAACGTCATGCTGCGCGCCGCAGTTGCTGCAAACGAAATAGGACATGTTTTCCACGATGCCGAACACGGGGACGTCGACCTTGCGGAACATGTTCAATCCCTTGCGGGCGTCGAGCAGGGCGATGTCCTGAGGTGTCGAAACGATGACGGCGCCCGAAAGCGGCACCTGTTGGGCAAGCGTCAGCTGGGCATCGCCCGTGCCCGGCGGCATGTCGATGACGAGAACGTCGAGCGGCCCCCAATTGACGTCGCGGAGCATCTGCTGCAGCGCCGATTGAACCATCGGGCCACGCCAGATCATCGGGGTTTCTTCCTCGATCATGAACCCGATCGACATGATCTTCAGGCCATGATTCTCCATGGGGTCGAGTGTCTTGCCGTCGGGGCTGGCGGGCTTGCCGGTCACGCCCAGCATCCGGGGCATCGATGGGCCGTAGATATCGGCGTCGAGGACCCCGACCGAGAGGCCCAGTCGTTGAAGGCCAAGGGCCAGATTCGCGGCGACCGTGGATTTGCCGACACCGCCCTTGCCCGATGCCACCGCGATGATATGCCGAACATCAGGGGCCATGGTCCGGCGCTCGGCCCCTGCCTGCGGACCATTGCCCGACGCACCGGGCCGCGGCGCCGGTCCCGAGGGCGCCGCCTGACGCTGTGGACGGTTCGCGTCCTCGGCGCCGGCACTTCGTTCGGCCGTCATGATTACAGTTACCTTTGCCAGATGCGGCAGCGCGGTCTTGACCGCATCCTCGACCCGGGTCTGGAGCGAGGACAGCCTGTCTGCCCGTCCGGCCTCCACCTCCAGGATGATCTGGGCCCCGTCGTCGTTTGGCAGAATAGCCGATACCATGCCCCGATCGACGATGTTGCCGCCGTGGTCGGGATCCTCGATCGTGGCCAGGACGGTGCGGATATCGCTGTCGGTCGTCGCCATCGGGTCCGTATCTCCAGTCCGGGTGAAAGTGGCGGCGCTATCATACTGCGCCAGTCGGGTTCGGGTTTAGCCTTTGTGGATATGGGGAGCAATGGCCCGGCGCGAAACACCGCGCCGGCTGATATTCTCAGGTCCAGGCCGATTCCTTCTCGACCAGGTAATCGACCATGCTGACATAGGCCTTGATATTGAATTTCCGCTCCAGACCCGATGCGGCCATGTATCGCGTCTTGCCGAATATCGGACGCTCGGTCCATGCCCGATCGTGCAGACCGTAGATCCAGAGTACGTTGGCGAATGAGTTCGGATCCCGCCCGTCGAGAAAATACTTGTTGTTGAGATAAATCGTTGTCTCGAACGCTTCCTCCGGTGAGCGCATCCATTCCAGGATCTTCTTGCCCCAGTACATCCGCATGTAATTGTGCATGAAGCCAGTGTGCAGCATCTCGCGCATCGCGGCATTCCAGTAGCGGTCATGGGTGTCGGCGGCCTCCAGTGTTGCGCGATCGTACAGCGGATCGCGCCGATCGTGCCGGTGCGCATCCAGCGACTTTCGCGCCCAGTCCGGCAAGCAGTCCAAACTGTCGTAGCTGTCGGGGTGATGCCGGACGAAGTTGAAGGCCAGTTCCCGCCGGACGATCAGTTCTTCCAGGAACGCTTTGCGGTCTTCCTCGCCCGCGTTGCGGTCCGACTGGACCGTCAGGGCGATTTCCAATGCCGAAATCTGTCCGAAATGCAGATAGGGGCTTAGAAAACTCACCTTGAAGGCTGCCGGTTCATTCCTGCTGCTGCCATATCCCTTTAACTGGCGTTTGATGAACGTCGACAGGCGGTCGATCCCGGCTGTGCGGCCGCCGGTCAGGCGGCGCACGGGTCCGACATCCTGATCGATCGGCAGAGCCGCGACCAGTGCCGCGGGATCGGACAGATCGACGGTGCTCGGCGGCAGATCCGCAAGATCGGGGGCCGGTACGGTTGGATAGGAGTCAGCCAGCGGTTCCAGATAGTCGGCCAGATGGCGATGGAGACGGGGGCGCAGCGTGCGGGCCTGCGTCTCGTACTTCCCCGAGGCAACATCCACCGGCACGACTACATCCGTTTCGACCTCGACCAGCGGACATTGGACGGCCTCGGCGACCTCGCGGCGCCAGCGCCGGGGCATCCGCAGGTCGTTGCGGTCGACGACCATGAACGCCGCATGCGCCGCCAGTTCGATGGCGACCGCCGCCGGTTGGCCAAATCGAATGACGAATGCAATGCCTCGGGCGGCGAGATCGTCGGCGACTTCTCTCAGCCCGTCGAGCATAAAGCGATAGTGGCGGGCATTGGCCTCGGGGTAGCTCTCGGTCAGGCCGAACCCCACGACGATCGGCAGGCCGAGGGCATTGCCGCGGCGGATCGCCAGTTCCAGGGCATGATTTCCGCGGCTGCGCTGGGCCGCCTGCATCCAGTACAGGACATACCGCCCGGCGGTCTCGTTCCGGGCGTTCAGGGATCGGATACGTGTGTCGTGGATCATCAAGGGGTCCGTGAGTGGCGGAATCCGGGCATCCGGGAACCATGCTACACAGACACCCGGCTCCCGCTCAGGGGAGAAACTGTTCCTTGAGGATGCGTTCGTCCAGTGAGTGTTCGGGGTCGAAGAGCAATTTCAATGCGATCGAGCGATCTTCCAGCACTTCGACCACTGCAACATCCCGCACTTCGGTATAGTCGGCAACGGCGCTGACCGGACGTTTGGCCTGCTCAAGGATGTCGAACCGGATGCGTGCCGTGTGCGGAAGCAGCGCACCCCGCCACCGGCGCGGCCGAAAGGCGCTGATCGGCGTCAGCCCCAGAACGCCGGCTTCCAGTGGGATTATCGATCCATGAGCCGAGAGATTGTAGGCGGTCGATCCGGCCGGCGTGCAGACGAGCGCGCCGTCGCAAATCAGTTCCGGCAGCCGCTCAATGCCGTCGACGGCGATCCGCAACTTGGCGGCCTGTCGTGTCTCGCGCAGCAGCGATACCTCGTTGATGGCCAATCCCTGGCTGATCAGGCCGTCGGCGCCCTTGGCGATCATCCTCAGCGGGTGCAGGATCACCGATTGCGTCCGGGCGATTCGCTCGCGCAGGCCATCCACTTCGAAATCATTCAGCAGAAAACCGACCGAGCCGCGATTCATGCCGAAAATCGGTTTGCCCGAAGTGATAGAACGATGAAGCGTTTCCAGCATCAGGCCGTCGCCGCCCAGAGCCACGATGACATCTGCCTGGGCAATCGGACAGTTGCCGTACTTCTCGATGAGGATCTGGTGCGCCGCCTTCGCTTCCGGTGTATCGGCAGCGGCGAAGGCCAGCCGTGGGGACGACGGCCGAGGGCCCGATACGGCGGGCGGCGATTGTGGCATGGGGGCGTGATCCATCATAGTGGCAACATTAGCCGAGCCGGCGCCGTTACGCACGTCAGTCTTGCGGTCCGCCTGGCATGATGCCGATTCGAAAGGTCGCTCAGGGATGATCGATCCCGGTCGCAGTCCCGCCATCGACGTTGTCGGCGCCGTCATCCTGGCGGGCGGGTTGTCGCGCCGGATGGGCGGAGGCGACAAGGCCCTGGCCGACCTGTGCGGCAAGACCGTTCTGGAACGGGTGATCGACCGCTTGCTTCCCCAATTGGGATGGCCCGTTGTCGGCGCCGTGTCGGCTTCGGCTTCGGAGCGATTGGCAATCAATGCCAACGGGGATCCAGCACGATTTGCACGATTCGGATTCCGTGTCGTTCCGGACACCGTTTCCGGCAATCAGGGACCTCTGGCCGGCGTTTTGACGGCCATGGAATGGGCCGCCAGCCGGTCCGCCGCATCGGGCAGGGGCGCGGATGCCAATAGAATTTACGTTGCCACGGTGGCCTGCGATACACCGTTCCTGCCCGTCGATCTGGTATGCCGCCTGTCGGCACTGCTGGTATCGATGCCGGATGACACAATCGCATGCGCGCAATCCTGCGGCCGCATTCATCCCGTGGCCGCCCTGTGGCCGCTGACCGTCAGGGACCGGATCGGCGACGCGATCCAGGCAGGCGAAAGGCGTCTCGGCAGCTTCATCCAGCGCTTTCCAGGCGTCGTTGCCGACTATGGCTGCCCACCCGCCGATCCCTTTTTCAACGTCAACACACGAGAGGATCTTGATAGGGCGCGTCGGTTGATGGGCGACATCCGGGCCGGTCGGACGACATGAGGGTCGGATCTCACCTCGTGACGGGCGCTGCAAGGAATGCTTTGATGCCGCTCGACGCCGTCCTATAACCGGACGGTCGGCGCGTGCTTAGGGAAAGGACCATAATGTCGGATAAGAACTTCCGCGACTCCGCCTTGGAATATCACGAACGGCCGACGCCGGGTAAGGTTTCGGTCACGCCGACCAAGCCCCTGACGACCCATCGCGACCTTTCGCTTGCCTATTCTCCCGGCGTAGCCGCGGCTTGCGAGGAAATCGTCAAGAATCCGCTTGCGGCAAGCCGCTATACCGCCAAGAGCAATCTGGTCGGCGTCGTGACCAATGGCAGCGCGGTTCTGGGACTGGGCAATATCGGGGCTCTGGCATCGAAACCGGTGATGGAGGGCAAGGGCGTTCTGTTCAAGAAGTTCGCCGGCATCGATGTTTTCGATATCGAACTCAATCAGGACGATCCGGCAAAGCTTATCGACATCGTCACCAGCCTGGAGCCGACCTTCGGCGGTATCAATCTGGAGGATATAAAGGCGCCGGAATGTTTCGAGATCGAGAGCGAACTCCGCAAGCGGATGAACATTCCCGTCTTCCATGATGACCAGCACGGCACCGCCATCATCGTTGCAGCAGCGATTCTGAACGGCATCCGCGTCGTTGGGAAGACCCTGAGCAATGTGCGTCTGGTCTGCTCCGGCGCGGGGGCGGCGGCGATCGCGTGCCTTGATCTGCTCGTCGATATGGGTGTGCCGACCGAGCACATCACGGTCTCGGATATCGAAGGCGTGGTCTACAAGGGCCGCACGGTGCTGATGGACCCGCGCAAGGCCCGCTATGCGCAGGATACTTCGGCCCGCACCCTGGACGACGTGATCGATGGCGCTGATATTTTCCTCGGATTGTCGGCACCCGGTGTCCTGAAGCCGGCGATGGTCGCCCGCATGGCCGACAAGCCGATCATCATGGCGCTGGCCAATCCGACTCCGGAAATCATGCCCGACGAGGCCAAGGCCGTGCGTCCCGATGCCGTGATCGCGACCGGCCGGTCCGATTTTCCCAATCAGGTCAACAACGTCCTGTGCTTTCCGTTCATCTTCCGGGGCGCGCTCGATGTCGGCGCGACGGCCATCAACGAGGAGATGAAGCTTGCCTGTGTCAGGGCGCTGGCCGATCTGGCGCTGCAGGAAACTTCCGATATCGTCGCCTCGGCCTATGACAATCAGGACCTGACCTTCGGCCCGGAATACCTCATTCCAAAGCCGTTCGATCCCCGGCTTATCGTCCAACTGGCGCCAGCGGTGGCGAAAGCTGCCATGGACTCCGGCGTCGCGACCCGCCCCATCACCGATTTCACCGCCTATCACCAGCGCCTTGAGCAGTTCGTGTTCAGGTCAGGGCTGGTCATGCGGCCGCTGTTCACGGGGGCCAAGGCTGATCCCAAGCGGGTCGCCTTCGCCGAGGCCGAGGAAGAAAGTGTTCTGCGCGCCGTTCAGGTGGTGGTCGATGACGGCCTGGCGCGCCCGATCCTGATCGGCAGACGCGATGTCGTCACCCGCCGGATCGAGAAACTCGGCCTGCGGTTGCGTGACGGCGCCGACTACGAGTTGGTCGATCCGCAGGACGATCCCCGCTATAACGACTACTGGACGACCTATCACAATCTGGTCGCCCGATGGGGCGTCAGCCCGGACCGGGCGCGGACCATCGTCCGAACAAACACGACCGTCATCGGCGGCCTGATGGTCCAGAAGGGTGAGGCCGACAGCCTGATCTGCGGGACGGTTGGCGTCTATCGCGAGCACCTGCGAAACCTGCTGCATGTGATCGGGTTGCGGGAGGGCGTGCAGACGCCTGCGGCGATGAACGGGCTGATCCTCGATGGCGGCGTGTTCTTCATGGGCGACACCTATGTCGTTCCGGACCCAACGGCGGCGCAAATCGCGGATATTACCCAGCTTGCCGCAGCCGGTGTCCGCAGTTTCGGCATCTCGCCCAAGGTCGCGCTGCTGTCGCATTCCAACTTCGGAACGATGAGCGATCCGCCGGCCGTGAAGATGCGCCAGGCGCTGGCCACGATTCGGTCGCGTATGCCCGATCTGGAAGTCGACGGCGAAATGCATGCCGATTCTGCGCTGTCGGAAGAGATCAGGCGCAGGATCCTGCCCGGCAGCACGCTTTCCGGACAGGCCAATCTGCTGATAATGCCGAATCTCGACGCCGCCAATATCGCCTTCAACATCACCAAAGTCATGGGGCGCGGGATCTCTATCGGGCCGATCCTGTTGGGGATGGCGCGTCCGGTTCATATCGTCACGCCGTCGATCACCGTTCGCGGCATCGTCAATATGGCGGCCATCGCCACCGTTGATGCCCAGCAAGCGGCCATGCGTGGTGACGAAGGTCGGCCCGGCCACATGGACGGGTATATCCCGTCCGAGGAATGGTCGGTGTAGAGATGACCAGAGCCGTTGACGATCGATCGGACGGCGAGCTCGATCCCGCAATCGCCGAACGGGTTCGCCAGACATTCGACGAGATGCCGGCACTGGACCTGGTCGGGGCGGAGCTGGCCTCGATCGGGGTTGGCAGATGCGAAGTGGCGGTTCCATACCGCCGCGACCTGACGCAGCAGCAGGGATTTCTGCACGCCGGTGTCGTATCGATGATCGCCGATACAGCTGGTGGTCTGGCGGCGAGAACGATGATGCCGCCGGAAAAGACGGTGCTCGCGGTCGAGTTCAAGATCAATCTGATGTCGCCGGCCATTGGGGATCGTTTTCACGCAGTCGCTCGGGTGCTGAAGCCGGGACGAACGCTGACCATCTGTGAGATTGATGTTTACGCCGAGACCGGCGGTGACCAGGGCAGGGATGGTGAAGGCCGCCGTCATTGCGCACGCATGCAACAGACTTGCATCGCCATCGATCGCCGTTGAGAGTGTCGCATCATGCGGCAACCGGCGATAGAATGATTTGCGACGCGTCCGGTATTTGCCGATGAATACGCCTTGCGGCGGCGGCTCGAAGTATTGGTCGGCGGCGGGTATTTGAAACGGGGGCAGGCGACGATGGCGGCGATCAACCCATTCAACTTCGACCTCGGCGATACGGCCGACATGTTGCGACGGACGGTCGCCGATTTCGCGGCAGAGGAAATCGCCCCCCGGGCGGCGAGCATCGACCGCGACAATGCCTTTCCGACTGATCTTTGGCGCAAGTTCGGCGATCTGGGCCTGCTTGGCATCACGGTCGACGAGGCCTATGGCGGCGCAGGGATGGGCTATCTCGAACACATCGTCGCCATGGAGGAAATCAGCCGGGCGAGTGCGTCGGTGGGCCTGTCATATGGTGCCCATTCCAACCTGTGCGTCAATCAGATACGGCTGAACGGAACCGACGAACAACGCCGTCGCTATCTGCCGAAGCTGATTTCGGGCGAGCATGTCGGTGCGCTAGCGATGAGCGAGCCCGGCGCAGGGTCCGACGTCGTGTCGATGAAGACCCGGGCGGAGAAGCGCGGCGATCACTACGTCCTCAACGGCACGAAGATGTGGATTACGAATGGTCCCGATGCCGATACGCTGGTCGTCTACGCCAAAACCGCGCCGGAGGCCGGAGCCAGAGGTATCACGGCGTTCCTGATCGAGCGCGGGTTCCCCGGCTTTTCAACGGCGCAGAAACTGGACAAGTTGGGGATGCGCGGGTCGAACACCTGCGAGCTGGTGTTCCAGGACTGCATGGTTCCGGCGGAAAATGTCTTGGGACGCGAAAACGACGGCGTAGCTGTGTTGATGTCCGGTCTCGATTACGAACGGGCGGTGTTGGCGGCCGGACCTCTGGGAATCATGCAAGCCTGCCTTGATACCGTGCTGCCGTACGTCCACGAGCGTCGGCAATTCGGGCAAGCCATTGGCGAATTTCAGCTTATGCAGGGCAAACTTGCCGACATGTATGTGACGTTGAATGCGTGCCGCGCCTATGTTTACGCCGTTGGACGGGCCTGCGATCGTGGTGACGTTACCCGCAAGGACGCCGCCGGTGCAATTCTCTATGCCGCCGAAAAGGCGACCGCGATGGCACTGGATGCCATTCAGTGCCTGGGCGGCAATGGCTATATCAATGATTACCCCGCTGGGCGCCTGCTGCGTGACGCCAAGCTGTACGAGATCGGCGCGGGGACCAGCGAAATCCGGCGTATGCTGATTGGCCGGGAGTTGTTCAAGGAGTCTCGATAGTCCGCTGCAACCGGTGATCCACCGGCGCTGCGCCGGTCAGAAGTTATCGTTCAGGTATCCGGCGACCGGTTTGGGCTTGACGGTATCGGTGGCCCGTCCCGATCGGTTATAGGTTGTCGGCCGAGCCGCCGAACCGACCCTGGAAACGGCGTCGGCGATCTGGGACAGAACGCTCTGATTGGCACGCGTCATGGCCTGCAGCGCGCGATCGTGTTTCTCGACGGCCCGACGGAGGTCTTCCATTGCGACGCGCAGGTCTTCGCGCGCTTCGGCGGACAACGCCGGCATGTGATCGTTACGCAGATCGCCCAGCGCTTCTTCGTACTGACCGATCAGATTGTGCTTGCGGGCATGGAAACGGGTAAGCGCCTCGGTATTCATGCTGTGAAGCTGGGCTGACTCTGTGTCGAGCAATTCGATCAATTCATCGATCGTGTCTATGACAAAATCGACCAGCGCCAGAGCTTTCTCCGTCAGCGCGCCATCGGGATCTTCACCCGGAAATGTGTCGGCAGCCACGCCCGTGTCGACTTCCTCGCTTTGGGTTTCGGCGCTCAGCGTGTCGGTATCGGCGTTGCCGTCGCCCCTCAATTCAGCGGTCATCGGGACGATCCTTCCTGAAGCCGGAGCATCTCGGCACGAACCTGATCGGCGATTCCGATACCGCCGGCATCGACCATGGCTTGTGCGTATTCGTCGACCAACAGGGATCTGGTCATCTCTTCGCCGTGCCCGCCACCGAACAGGCCATCCGACGAAACGTCGGTCCACATATGGGTCAACATCTGGGACAGAAAGACGGCCTCGAACTCCTTTGCCGATTCCAGCGTTGCCGCGTCGGTTGCATTGCTCCCGGACGATCGTGAAACCGCCGATGCCGTGGCGTCGATGCGCTGGCCACCATAGGCCGACAGGGCGTTCTGCTGTGTGGCTGTGATTGCATCCATGGCGCGATCAGGTCTCCGGTCGTGAGTGCCGCCGAACCAGCGGCAAGTTGATATATGCAATGCTCGTGCCAGCGTGTGACCGTGTCGATCTCTCAATGGCGCCGGTCGCGCGCTCGGCAAGTTTTTCCCGCCCGGCAGCTGCTGCCGGGCGGCAGAGGTGTCTACATGATCTCAAGCTCTGCCTGGAGCGCGCCAGAGGCTTTGATCGACTGCAGTATCGAGATCATGTCGCGGGGGCCAACGCCCAGCGAATTCAGTCCCTGAACCAGATCCTGAAGCGATACGCCCTCCGACAAAATGCCGAGTTGCCGGTCACCGCCATCGTCGACCTCGATTTCGGTCCGGGGCACGACCTCGGTCTCGCCCTCTGCCAACGGGCCGGGCTGGGACACTTGCGGCGTCTCGGTGATGCGGACCGTCAGATTCCCTTGGGCGACGGCAACGGTACTGACCCTGACATTCTCGCCAATAACGATGACGCCAGTACGTTCGTCGACCACGACCCGTGCGATGGTGTCCGGCTCGACCGTCAACTGCTCGATGTCGGTCACGAGTCCGATCGTGCCGTCCCGGTGTCCCGGGGGTATCGACACATTGATCGTGGCCGGATCTGACGGGACGGCCACGCGGCTGCCGATAAAATTGTTGATGGCGGTTGAGACGCGGCGCGCCGTCGTGAAGTCGGGGTTCCGCAGCGCCAGGCGAATGCTGCCGCGTTCCGCCATATCGTAGGGGATCTCGCGCTCGACGATCGCGCCGCTGGCTATTCGTCCGCTGGTCGGCACGCCCTGTACGATCTGCTGGGCTTCACCCTCGAATTCGAATCCGCCGATCGAAACTGCTCCCTGCGCGACGGCGTAGACTTCGCCGTCGGCACCCAGAAGCGGGGTAACAAGCAATTGTCCCCCAAGCAGGCTGTCCGCATCGCCGAGCGACGAGACGACAGCATCGATCCGGGTGCCCTGGCGGGCAAAGGCCGGCAACGTGGCAGTCACCATGACAGCCGCAACATTCTGTGTGCGAAGCGTCTCGTTGCGGATGTTCACGCCAAGCCGCTCCAGCATCCCGACCAGGCTTTGTTCGGTGAACGGGGAGCCGTTGATGCTGTCCCCCGTTCCGTTCAGACCCACCGCGACGCCATATCCTATGAGCTGGTTGTCCCGGACGCCTTCGACATCGACGATGTCCTTGATTCGGACTTGTGCGAAAGCCGTCGACGCCAGAACGGTCAAGGCGACTGCGATCGCGAGCGGGGCGAGCAGGGCCGTTAATGCGGTCGTCTGCATATTCCGGAAGCTTGTCATGTGGTGTCTCCGGCTGGCCACCGGTCCTTGCACTGGCGATCGCGGACGAAAGGGCGATGAACTCTGGATGCGGCTCGGCTCCGCCGATCATCGACGCTATCCTGATCGAATTGGGTTAACAAATTGCTTTCATGACCGGAATCCCTTTCCGCCGACCCCCATTAACGTGGCATTAACGATAAACCATCAGCTTCATCAGGGATCGTAGCGTATGCCGATGACGGTCGATGACGGAAAGGGTCTGGAATGAAAATAGACGGACCGGGTGCGGCCCGTCCGGCGGCGGCGCGTCGTTCGCGGGGCGGCGGGTCGGCTGGCGCCTTCTCTGATACGCTCGGAAGCTTGTCGTCCGGATCGGCATCGGGGGGCGGCGCCGCGCAAGCCACGGCAGCAGTCAACTCGATGGATGCGTTGCTGGCTTTGCAGGGTGTGGACGAGGACGACGAATCGCTGCGCCGGCGCCGTAGCGTCCGGCGTGCGGAAACGATTCTGGATCGCCTTGAGGCGCTCAAGGTACAACTCGTCACCGGCGGCGTTCCAGCCTCAACCCTTCGCGATATTGTTCACGGGTTGCAGGCACAGAGGGAAGGCGTGACCGATCCGAACCTGGCCGCGATTCTGGACGAGGTCGATCTGCGTGCACGGGTTGAGCTCGCCAAACTGGGTATCGACCCATTCGCGCCGTAGGACGCGCAAGCCCCCCGGGCGGGGCAACGGCGATCGTAGTCGCGATAGCGCAATCCGTCCAACGACTTGCAATGACGTCCCTTGTCCCAAAAAGGGGGTTGTTGCGGGCAGTGATCTAACGCATATAGACGCGGCTGTACCGGTACCACCCGTTCTGTGGTACCTGGCGCCACGAGATCGGAATAGATCCGATACTCCGGAATTGAGTACCCAACTGGTTCCGGGAAGTTTTTTTTAGATGCGTGTGGGGGTTGATGGATGTCATCCACGCTTGTTCCGCCGGACTATCGTCCGTCAGACGACGAAGAATTTATGAACCCGATAATGAGGGAATATTTTCGCCAGAAGCTGCGCCGCTGGCGGGACGAACTTCTGAGCGATTCGACGGAAACATTGCAGAACCTCCAGGAAGGGGGACTGGCAAAGCCGGATCTGGCGGATCGCGCATCGCTGGAAACCGACAAATCCCTCGAACTGCGAACCCGTGACCGCGAGCGCAAGCTGCTGTCGAAAATCGATGCGGCGCTGCGGCGGATCGAGGACGGGTCTTACGGATATTGCGAAGAGACTGGCGAGCCGATCAGCCTGCGCCGGCTCGAAGCTCGACCGAATGCGACCCTGAGCCTGGAGGCGCAGGAACGTCACGAAAGACTGGAGCGGACGCAGCGCGACGAATAGCAGGCCCGGCATTCGGGGGCTTCGTGCCCCTGAACAAGTTCGGCCGGGTGGTCGTGCCGCGAGTTGCGGGGAGACCTCACGGCACGGCACGGGCCGCCCCCAGGTCCGGACCCTACGCGATTCACAGATCGCCAGCGGCAAAGCTATCCCCTCATGATCATCCCCTTCTGATCATTCCCGACACCGATCGGGGACCCCGAGCCGGATGCGCCCGGTTCGCGTGTCACGATCGAGAGTCACTGCTGCCGAGGTCCCGGGTTGGAAGCGCGCTACTTCGTGGCCGCGCAGCGCCCGGGACGATCAGGGTTATAGGACTCACCATTTCCGAGATCGATCTCGTTGTTTGAATACCGTAGGGTCCGGACCAGGGCCGACGCTCATGCTGTCCTAGAACGGGAAGATGATGTCGTAGAGCTGCTGGCCATAGCGGGGCTGCTGAACGTCGGTAATCTGTCCGCGGCCGCCATAGCTGATCCGGGCTTCGGCAATCTTCTCGTAGCTGACGGAATTGGCTGAGGTGATGTCCATGGGCCTGATGATGCCGGCTATGGCCAGTTCGCGAACTTCGAAATTCACACGAACCTCTTGCCGCCCGAAGATCACCAGATTGCCGTTGGGCAAGACCTCGGTGACGATGGCCGCGATGTCCATGTTGATTTCTTCGTTCCGGGTCACCGACCCGCTGCCGGAACTGCCGCCTTCGCTGGAAAGCTGAATCAACTGCGACAGGTCGATTTCCTCTAGCTGGTCCTCGATCCCGAGCAGATTCGGGGCGCCAGCCGATTCATTACCCGCCCGCTGACGTGCGGTCTGGTTGCTGATCGCTGCGGCGTCGTCGATATTGATGCTGACGGTCAGAATGTCGCCCACCCGCGAAGCGCGCTGATCGTCGAAAAACGCTGTCGCGCCGGGCTGCCACAATGAATTCGACTGCGCCTGAGGTTGTCGTGGAGCCGGCATCGGCATTCTGACCGGCGTATAGTCCGGCCGGGCCGTGGGGTCTTCGATCGGCGACATGTCCGGCGCCTGTCCAATGCGTGACAACCGCTCGGGAGCATCGCAGGCGGTGACGAGGAGGGCGAGCAGCGCGGTACTCATCAGGCCTGTTGCGCTATGCGAGCGGCGGGTTGAGTGATTGGGCATGGTCCTGGCTGGCTCCCGGTGAAGCGCGGATGGGGTGACGAGAAACGAGATCACGATGCGCCCGATCCGGCCAGGACTCTCACCTGTCCGCTGGCATCGACTACGCCCTCGACGGTCTGATTGCTGTCGATATTCATCACGCGGATCGTCTGACCGCGCGCGCCGTCTTCCAGCGCCCGCCCTTGAGCGGACAGGGCAAGCGAGCCGTGACGAACGATCATCGTGATCCGATCGCCGCGCGACACGATGATCGGGGCCGCAAGGTCATGATCGCGGATTGGCGTATTCGGCACGATACCCCGGCGCGGCGTCATGCCGACGATTGACGATGCGTCGTGGATCACGGCGGAGTCGAGCCGCATGGCGTCAACTTCGACCCAGTCCAGATCGTTCGCGGTGATGACAGTTCTCCGCCCGACCCGGGTGGAAAGCACCGGTATCGTGATCATCGACCGGGCCCGCCCGCTGACCGGAATTGTCGCGTGATCGCGGTCGTTGCCTGCGAGCACGGCGTTCCCGGAGAACCGTCCCGATGAACGGTCGAGCGACAGGTCGCGGATCTCGATATTCGCATCGGCATCGTCGGAAAGGTGGATATTCTCCGGGGTACGGTCCAGTGTGACCTCCAGACGATCGCCGAAGGGAATGGAATCCTGCGAAGAAAGTTCCAGGCGCAGGGCTTCCAGTATCGCGTCACCCGTGATCGTGATGCTCTCGCGGCGAACGGTCATTTGTGGCAAGCCACCGGCCCCGTCGTCCAGCGTTATGCCATGCGCCTGCATCAACTGGGCGACCCAGCGCCGGTCGAGCACGACTTCGCGCCCCGGTGCCGGCGACCGGGCGATCGGCGTTTCGGCCTGGCCAGCGTCAAGCCCGTCGAAAAGATCGCCGAGATAAACGCGGTCGCCATTGATCGCGATGTCTTCACGCGGCGATGCCGCATCGGCGACGCCAATGCCTATGACCGCAGGTGCCGGCAAAAGGGGCAAAGCCAACGCCGCAGCGAAGGCGATAGGGGCGATGTTCTTCATAACCGACAACATGGAACGGTAAGGTTAATGCATCGCTAACGACAGGACGAAGGACTGGCCCCGCCGTCGCCGCGGCATCGTCTCCTTATCGCAAGTTGGAGGTCGACCGCATCATCTCGTCGGTTGTCGTGATGACCTTCGAGTTCATCTCGTAGGCACGCTGGGCACTGATGAGGTCGGTGATTTCGGATACGATATTGACGTTCGACGTCTCCAGCATCCCCTGGCGGACGCGCCCGAAGCCATTGGCATTGGCGACACCGTCGATCGGGTCGCCCGATGCCGGAGTCTGCAGATAATAGTTGTCGCCGATCGCCTCGAGTCCCGCGTCGTTGGCGAAATTGGAGATCTGGAACTGTCCGACATTGACCGGCTCCACCTGGCCGTCGAGGGCGGCCATCACTTCGCCGCTGGCGTTGATCGCTACTTCGACCGCATCTTCCGGAACGGCACCCGGACCAATCACGCGGTAGCCGTCCGGTGTTACGATCTCACCCTCGGCATTCAACTGAAACGATCCTGCCCTTGTATAGGCGGTGTCGCCGTTCGGCAATTCAACCTGGAAGAACCCGTCGCCGTCCATAGCCAGGTCGAACGGGTTGGAGGTCTGCTGCATATTGCCCTGTTCGTGTATCCGATATACGGCGGCGGTCTGGACGCCGGCCCCGATCTGGACGCCCGCCGGGACGATCGTCCCCGCATCCGACGACGCCGATCCAACGCGGCGGATGCTTTGATAGAGCAGATCCTGGAACTCCGCACGCTGGCGCTTGTAGCCGCTTGTCGACATGTTTGCGATGTTGTTCGAGATCACGTCGACGTTCAACTGTTGGGCCAGCATGCCGGTGGCGCCGATGCTCAAGCTTCTCATGTCTTCTTCTCCTCATGGGCGGGACGGGGATCGACGGCCGGAAAAGGGTCCGGCGCGTCAGCCCGCCCGTGGGCGCGGCAGTTCACGAATGGCCGTGCGCTGGCGTTCGTGTTCGGATTCCAGAATATTCTGTGTTTTCTGATACGCGCGCGAGATGTCGATCATGCGCGTCATTTCGGCGATCGGTATGACATTCGACGCCTCGCGCATGCCCTGGACCACTTCGGTGGCCTCGGCTTCGGCGGGGACGGCATTGCCAACGAACAATCCTCCGCCGAGCGGCTCCAGAGTGCCCGGGTCCTCGAACTCGACGACCTTCAGGCGGCCGAGCGGCCCGGCATCCGACTCGATTTCGCCGCTCGTGCTGATGGAAAGCTGCCCGGCGTCTTCGGGAATGACGATCGGCGCATCGTTGTCGTCCAGAACGGGCAGCGAGTTGGCATCGATCAGGCGCCGCTCGGCATCAATGGCAAATGTTCCCGAGCGCGTATAGCGGGGGCCACCGGAGGTTTCGACGACGAAGAAGCCCGGACCGTTGAGGGCGTTGTCCATCATGTTTCCGGTGTGCTCCATCTCGCCCTGGCTGTGATCGCTTGTCACCGCCAGATCCGTGACCTGCCGAATACCCAGGCCCGCCTTTGGCCCCGGACGGTCAGGCAGGTTCAGATAATCCGAGAAGAGCATTCCCTGAGCCTTGTAGCCGGTCGTGCCCATATTGGCGAGATTGTTCGCCACGACATCCATCTGCCGGCGCAGCGCACCTTGTCCGGAAATCGCTATATAGGATGTTGCGTCCATCGATTGGCCCTCGTCCCCGGGAGGCCGTCGGCGTCGTCTTTCTGGGACGGCGCGTCCGGCAGGATTGTCCGGGGGAGAGCCAAAGCAGGGATCGTGCCAACTCGGCGCGGTCGGTGCTGCCCGAGGGTCAAATGCCGATGCTCATCCAGTCCGATCCTTGGGAGGCGGCGAGCGATCGAGCTGAAAAATCATTGAGTTACAGGGCTGTGCATGGAACTTCTAATCCAGCATATCAGGTTTCCGTGGCAGGAACCTCGTGGCTTGAAATGCCGGACGGAGTCAGCCGGACTGCTGCCCCTTTCGGTTTCGGGCTGTTCCTATCGGCAGATGGTGCCGGGTATTTTTTGCCGACTGCAGGCTGGTCGCGTTGGCATGCATGCGAGCATACGGGCGCGGATGCGGGAGGAACGGGATCGGCCATGAAACGAGTTATTAACTAATCAGACCTTACCGTCGCTGGCATTCGAACGGCAGGAACCGAGGGCACGGCCAGCATGACCTCCGACACAATGGATCAAGCATTCGACGACGCGGTCGCGAAGCTTCCCCGCAAAAAGATGAGCGGGAAAAAGCTTGTTCTTTTCATTATCTTACCGCTTCTCGTCGTTCTCGGGATGGCCGCCGGACTCTACGTCACGGGCGCCCTGAGCGCGATCGTCAGCAGCTTTTCCTCAGCCGAGGCGGCGGTAGAGGAAGAGCAGCCGGTCGATCCGTCCGAGCCGGGCTATTACTACGAACTTCCCGACATGCTGGTTAATCTGAACACTGGCGATCGGCGTCAACACTTCCTCAGGTTGCAGATCAGTCTCGAACTGGCGCGGGAATCGGATGTAGAGCATGTGGAGCGCGTGCTTCCGCGCATCATCGACCAGTTCCAGGTCTATCTTCGGGAACTCGACGTAACCGACCTGCAGGGGTCGGCCGGGCTCTATCGACTGCGCGAGGAACTGTTGCGCCGGGTCTCCAACCAGGCAGAACCTGCAGAAGTGCGCGACGTACTTTTCCGCGAGATGCTTGTTCAGTAACGGCAGCGCCTTACTGCGGCATCCGCCGGCCGACTCTGACGGCCGATTACGGGCCGGTCCAGCAATCAGGACGAATTGATGAGCGACCCCACCGCAAACGAAGATCAGGACGCCATGGCCGACGAATGGGCGGCCATGATGGAGGGCGACGACGAGGACGACGATCTCGACATGTCGGCCGCCATGGGAGTCGAACCCGGTTCCAACCGTGTGCTTGATCAGACCGAGATCGACAGCCTCCTCGGCTTCGATGGTGATGACGACGGCGCCCACGATACGACCGGTGTCATGGCGCTCGTCAACTCGGCCATGGTCAGCTACGAGCGGCTGCCCATGCTCGAAGTCGTGTTTGATCGGCTCGTGCGAATGATGTCGACCAGCCTGCGGAACTTCACATCCGACAATGTCGAAGTGTCCCTGGACCAGATCACCTCCATCCGATTCGGCGACTACCTCAACTCCATTCCCCTGCCGGCCATGCTTTCGGTCTTCAAGGCCGAAGAATGGGACAATTTCGGGCTGATGGTCGTTGACTCGGCGATGATCTACTCGATCGTCGACGTTCTGCTCGGCGGGCGCCGGGGCACTGCAGCGATGCGAATCGAAGGGCGGCCTTATACGACGATCGAGCGCAATCTGGTTGAACGCATGGTTCACGTTGTCCTGTCCGATCTATCGGCCGCGTTCGATCCACTGTCACCTGTAACCTTCCGGTTCGAGCGGCTCGAAACGAATCCGCGCTTCGCCACCATCGTTCGGCACGGCAATGCGGCCATGCTGGCGAAGCTGCGCATCGATATGGAAGACCGCGGCGGCAGGCTGGAACTGCTTATCCCTTATGCGACCCTGGAGCCGGTCCGCGAGCTGCTGCTGCAGATGTTCATGGGCGAAAAGTTCGGTCGGGATTCGATCTGGGAGAACCATCTCGCGAACGAACTCTGGCAAACCGACGTGCAGCTCAGCGCGGTCCTGGACGAGGTGACGTGTTCCCTTGCCGACGTGCTCAACTGGAAAGTCGGATCCCATCTGCCGCTGACCACCGGACCGGGCGGCATGGTCGAACTCAGATGCGGAGACAGTCCCATGTTTCGTGGCCGAATGGGCCGGCGCAAAGGCAACATTGCCGTCCGGGTCGAGCAGGAATTGATTGAGCAGCCGGACGAGGTGGAAGGATGATCATGAACTACGGGCTCGTGCTTGACAGCATGATTGTCGTGCTGTTGGGAGCAACGATCGTTTACGCGATCATCCTGAACAAGCGCCTTCAATCCCTGCGCAACAACCGAGCGGAACTCGAGCAGGCGGCGCGTGCGTTTGCCGAAGCGGCATATCGGGCCGACGAATCCATTCGATCGTTGCGCTCGGCTTCCGATGGCGCGGGCGCCGAACTGCGGGAGCAGATCCATCGCGCCCAGTCGCTGCGTGACGAGTTGAAATTCCTGGTCGAAGCGGGTGAGGGATTGGCGGATCGCCTCGAAGTCGCCGCCTCGACGGCCGTTGAAGGACGAAACGATGGGCGCGGCAAACGCCCCGGTTCGAGTGCCGGCGCAAGGACCGGCGCTACTGAGACCACCAATCAATCGAGAGATCAGTCTGGTAGCCGATCTGGCGCTCAGGGGCGTGGCTCGTCTTCAGGGCCTACGAATGGGGCCAACGGGGGTGGGTCGAACGCGGGGCGGCCAGGCTCGGGTGGGCAGGTGACGCCGCTGCGCGCGCGCGCCTCGCCGTCGCCTGGGGCCCCTTCCGACGACGAGGCGCCAAAGACGCGCGGCCGCGGCGATGTCGACCTCCTCAAGGCCATTGAGAACATGCGGTGACGCTGATGAGCGATGATCAGGACTTTGCGAAAAGGCGCCGTCACCGGCAGAGCGGCGAGGACAGTATTGCCTCACGCCGGGAAATGCGGCGTCAGCGGACTGGCGAAGCCGGCGACGATATCGACGCCAGGCGATCGAGCAGGCGTAGTGCCGAGACCCACGCAGCGAAGGCGGCCCTATCCAACCACGACGAGCCGAACAGGGAGTCGACGCAGCCGGATAGCGCGCACGAACCTCGGCCCTATAAGGGCGCCGATACGGGCGACGCGTCGGCGCCGACCAACCCGGCGCCGACACTGCTTCAACTGGCGTCCGGCGCCGGTGCTGCGATACGGGGCTGGGCCAACCGTATCGCCGGTGTCCCTGCGGCGGTATCGTCGGCAATTCAGCGACCGCGTTTGCGATTGTTGCCGAGCGTCATCTTCGTCGCGGTGGTCATGCTGGGGTTTCGCGTTGGCGACGTCTGGACCGGCGTGCAGCAGGGCGGGTTCTTCGGGCCCGGCGTCCCGTCGCGTGCGGAAGAAGCCGGTACCGGGCAAGACCCGGATGCCGATCAGGGCGCCACGAGTGCCGAGAACGCTGGGGCGGATGCGCAATCCGCGACTAACGCCGAGACCGGAAACGACGCCGGCGCGAGCGCCAGTGCTTCCCGTCCGGGTTTGCTGGAATCACTCCGGGACGGCAGTCGTAGCGCGACGGAAAGAGAATTACTGGACGATCTCGCGGCCCGGCGCGACGCGCTTGACGAGCGGGAGCGTGCACTCACTGAACGCGAGGCCCTTCAGGAAATCGCCGAACGCCGCATTGAAGAAAAAATGGCGGAACTGGAAGCTCTGCGTGAGCAAATTCGGTCGCTACTGGGTCAGGTGGATGGAGAACGGGAAGAGCAATTGGCCGGACTTGTTGCCATTTACGAAAACATGAGACCGGGCGACGCAGCGCGAATATTCGACGGTCTTGATATGGACGTTCTGATCGATGTTCTCGATCGAATGGCTCAGCGCCGATCAGCACCGATAATCGCCAACATGCAGCCCGAGCGCGCTCGGGAAGTTACCCGTGAACTTGCCGACAGGGGGCAATTGCCCGATTTGCAGCCGCTACAGGATTGACGGTTCCGCATGGATCGCGTTTCCCCCGCTGCGATTTTACCGGCTGTTAACCGCGACCGGGTACCGTAGCGATGTCACCCTCCTTTGTTCCGGTCCTACCGAATCGGCTGGGACCTGTGTGTCAGATCAAGATCGCCTTACAATTGGCGAATGAAGAACGGAGCTAAAGATGACCGTCGACAAGTCCATGTCCATTCTGATTGTGGACGACTACAAGACTATGCTTCGGATCATCCGCAACCTATTGAAGCAGCTCGATTTTGAGAATGTGGATGAGGCGACGGACGGTTCCAGTGCACTGCAGAAAATGCGCGAGAAAACCTATGGGCTCGTTATTTCGGATTGGAACATGGAGCCCATGACGGGTCTTCAGCTCCTGCGGGAAGTGCGGGCAGACCAGAAGCTCAAAGATACGCCGTTCATCATGATTACTGCTGAATCCAAGAAGGAAAACGTCGTGGCGGCACGTGAAGCCGGCGTCAGCAACTATATCGTGAAGCCGTTCAATGCCGAGACACTGAAAGGAAAGCTGGTTTCCGTGGTCGGTCAGTTCTGACGCAGGGCACCGGCGGACCACTGACTGGATCGGCTGTATGGTAGTTTGGCAGAGGAGGGGGCGGCAATGACCACGAGAGCGAACGGTGCGTCGGCCGAGACGATACCCGGATTGGCGGAAAGCCTTGATGAGGCGCGGGCAAATGCCGAAGCGCCTTTGACGCGCAGCGACGTCGCGGAAATCATTGCAGAGGTCATTGGCACCATGGAGGGCGACCTGACCTCCCTGGACTTCAAGATCTACCGTGAACTGGATTCGCTCGCGAAATACATTCAGGCAGCGCGATCCGAAATCGCGCAGATCCGACCAGATGAGATCAGCGCAGACTTCATTCCCTCGGCCACCGACGAACTCGATGCAGTTGTCGGCGCCACGGAAGAAGCAACCGGAACGATACTGGATACGGCTGAGCAGATTCAGAACATCGCCGCGACGCTGGAAGGCGACGTTTCTGATCAGTTGATGACCCACACCATCAATATCTTCGAAGCGTGCAATTTCCAGGATATTACCGGTCAGCGGATCACCAAGGTCGTGAATACACTCAAGCATATCGAAAACAAGATCGATACGCTCGTCAACGTCCTGGGTGAGGAAGTGGCCAAGGCGCGGTCTTCGGGCGCCGCGCAATCGGCTGACGCTGCGGACGTTGACATGTCTCTGCTAAATGGACCGCAATTGCCGGATAAGGCGATCGACCAGGACGAAATCGACCGGCTTCTGGCTGAGTTCGATTGAGTGCCGAACCGGAGCAACGCTCGTCGTCTTTGGCGAGGCGGCGTTCGTCACGATGTTGACTATTCCCGGATCCTGAATCCATCTTGCTGCCGGATTCGGTTTGGCCGGCACGTGTTGTTTGTTCTACGGCGTCAGCGATTGTAAAGCCGGCGGTGAAGTCGGCCCCCTCCGAGCAGCGACGCGGCTCAGTCGGTAGGAATGGGCTTGCGGACCAACCAGGGGATCGCATTTGTTGGAGCTTCGCTTTATGCGGGAACACAGCGTGCCGAGAATCGTCCTTTTGGCGCTGTGTTGCATTGTCGGTGCGGTGGGCGCCGTTCTGTCGCCGCTGGCAGCGGGCGCGCAGGATCTCAGGTCATGGGACCATGGAGATTACGGCCGGGCCGTCTTCGAATGGGGGCAACCCGTCGACCATCGGCTCGATCAATCGGGCCGAACCGTCGACATTACCTTCTCCGAACCTGTGTCGGCCGAATTCGACAGCGTTCCCCAGTCGTTGTCCAACTATGTGGCCTCGATTTCGCAAATTGGCCTGGAGACCGTGAGGTTTACACTCACCGGTGATGCCGATGCGACGGCATTCGGGACCGGAACGGCCGTAATCCTGGATATCCGGCCGAGCGACGGCGACGGCCAGTCATCTGACTCTGCTTCGTCTGGTGCGGGTCTGGCATTCATGGCACCCGCGGCGGTAAATCCTGGCAGCGCGATTTCTTCGAACGCGGGCGGAATTGGACTGCCGGCCCGCGAGCCGGGTGACGCATCCGGCGATGCCAGCGCCATTCCGTCATCCAGGTCAGCGGGTGACCAGACTAGCGCATCAGGATCTCGCCAATCTGCCGCTTCATCGTCACAAGTGCCGACTTCCCAGGAAGATCCTCCCCGGATTTTGAGCCCGGAACCCAGCCCGGAACCCAGCCCGGAACTCGGTCAGACGGTGGGACTCCGCGGCGGCGTGCACGAGGCGTTCGATCGGCTCGTCTTTGATTGGCAACAGCCGACGGCATTTTCCGTTCATCAGGATGGACAAAGGGCACGGATTTCGTTCGAAAGACCCGGAAGCTTGAATCGGTCGGGATTTTCCGAGAACGCTCTCAGCCGGCTGGAGTCGGCTGCTGCCGTAGGATCGGGTGCCGGCGGCGGATTGGTCGTCGACCTGGGCCTGAGCCCCGGGACACGAGTAGATTCTTTCTCCATCGACAATCGTGCAGTGATTGACCTCCGCGACGGCGAGCCCCGCCAGGACGATCTCCCGGCACTGGATAGCGGTGATGGTCGCACTCTCGCCGCCGCATCGACTTCCGATCGGCAGCAGCCGCCTTCCGAAGGTCAGCCGATCGAAACGCGTTCGGACAATGGTCGGCCGGACAATGCACCGCCGGACGGGGCCAATCCGAATGGATCCGAGGTGGATGATGGTCCTGCGACGGTCGAGGGAAATCCGTTCCGCCCCCGGCCGTCGCCGCCACGCCCCCCCCGCGTTGTAGCCGAATCCGGTGATGGCGACGTGGATCTCGGTCGTAATTTGTCCGGTGATGACTTTTCAAGCGACCCTGGCAGCGATGCGGCCGAAGACAGTGCCACGAGTGCCGATCCCGGTGCATCGGCCGCGCGCGCGCCTGACGAAACCTCGCAGGTCGCTGAAGACCAGGGGACCATCCCTGAACGCCCGTCAGCGCCGCTAACCGGGCGCAGCGACAGTGAGACGCCATCGCCCGGAACTGTTCGCGCCGCGTCGGAGATCGACGAAGATGATTTGCCAAGCCTGGAGGATGTTTCCAGTTCCGTGGAAGATACGCTGGCGCGGCTTGATGCCGGTCGCCAAGCGCGCAGCAGGTCAAACCGCAGTGACGATGGCGCCAGTATCCTTCCAACCGATAGCGCACGATCCGGATACGGCACGGTTCCCCGGGAGGCGTTGGAGGTTCGGACAATCGATGCGCCAGACGGCAGGACAGTCGAATTCGATCCGGGCGTTCCGTCCTATGCGGCGTTTTTCCTCAGGAATGACGCTCTCTGGGCCGTATTCGCTTCGCGGAACAGACTGAATGTGAGCGATCTGGCGCGAGACAGCGAACCTGTTCTCGGCGCACCTCAGACGGTGGAAGCGACCGGCGGCGTAGCGCTGCGTTTCGCCGATGCCAATGCGCGGGGGCTGTATGTTCGCCGTGACGCGACGGCGTGGACTGTTACTCTGCTCGATCAACACCGATCGGCTGAAGTCCCGATCACCCTGTTGCGACAGCCCAATCATCCCGCCGGGAGCCGGGTGCTGGCAATGGCGCCCGGCGCGCGTGGCGTGGTTCGATTGCGGGATCCGGAGATCGGTGACGTTCTTCTGGTTGCTCCGGTTTCCCAAGCCGGTATCGGCATGCCGACAACGCGCGAATTTGCGCAACTGGAGTTTCTGAAGGCGGAGATGGGAATTGCGGTGCGGCCAAAGGCTGACGATATTCTCATGAGCCTGACCCCGGACGGAGTGGAATTGACTGCCGATACCGGGCTGGTTCTGTCACCCGACGTCGATACCCGGCTTGCCGCAGCGTCCCGTCCCGGCGACGGCGTGCCGCGCTTTTACGATTTCGCGAACTGGACGACGCCGGAACGGGCCTACAACACCCAGCGCCGGGAACTCGAACGCCGGGTTGTGGAAAGCCAGGACGACGAGAAGGCGTCGGTTCGAATGGAACTGGCGCGGCTCAGCCTCACACACGCATTGCCGCACGAAGCCCTGGGAATGCTGGAAATCGCAGCGGACCTGGATCCGGATCTCGGCGATGAGCCCGACTTTCTGGCACTCCGGGGGGCGGCACGCGCACTGGCGGGGGAATTGGATGGAGCAGCGTCGGATCTCGACCACGATGCGTTCGTCAATGCCGCCGAGGGCTATGCCTGGCGGGGGCTGGTAGAGGAACGCCGTGGCAATTACGACGGGGCGGCGCGGGCTTATTCCAGAGCGGGCGATGTTTGGGCGGACTACCCGGACGACCTGCAGATCGAGCTCAGAATGAGCGCAGCCCTGGCAACACTCAAAAGCGGCGACATCGACGGCGGCCACAGGCTCGCAAATGATCTGCTCGATGATTATGGTGAGCTTGTTTCGGATACCGGCGCGTTCCAGTACCTGACGGGCCTGATAGCAAAAGAGCGGGGCGATGGCGATCGTGCCGTTGCCTGGTTCGGTGAGGCGGTGGATAGCAACGATCGCAAACACTCAGTGCTGGCAGAGCGGGAACTCGTCGCTCTTCAATCCGAGCGCGAGGAGATCGATCCGCAAGATGCGGCCGATCGACTGGAACAGCTTCGATTTGCGTGGCGCGGCGACCACCTGGAACTGGATCTGCTGGAAGACCTCGGTACCGCTTACTGGCGCGACGGAGCCGTCCGTCAGGCGCTTGCGACCTGGGATGACGCAAGAAACCAGTTCGCCGATTTGCCGGCCGCATCGGATCTGACGGACCATTTGCGAAGCCGCTTCGTTCAGGTTTTCATCGGTGAGGAGGGGCCGGCATCGGCGCTCGATCCGATTGCCCGGTACTCCATATACGAAGATTTCAGTCATCTCATGCCACCCGGAGAACTTGGTCGCGACATTCGTCTGGCACTGGCGGAGGGTCTGGCGCAGATCGACTTGCTCGCCCGATCAGCCGCCATGCTTGAAGATATGTTGGCCGACGGTCTTCCGGCCGACGAAATCCCCGACGTGGCGACTCGTCTGGCGGGGCTGCGATTGCTCGACAACAGGGTCGAGGACGCACTGGATGCCACCGATCTTGCGCTCGACACCGATCCTGCACCGGAAACGGCTGCCCGCGCGCGGGCATTGCGGGCACGGGCGCTGTCGGAGATTGACCGGCCGAACGAGGCGTTTGCAGCCATCGCTCAGGACGACGGCGATCTTGCGGATGCGGCGCGTCTTGATATCGCGTGGCGGGCCCGGAACTGGCCGCGTGCAGCCGAAGCTCTCTGGTCGCTGATCGACCGCGCTGAAATTGATGGCGACGCCCTGAACACGGAATGGCGCAACAGGATCATGAACCTGACGCTGGTACTCGCTCTTTCTGACGACCAGGCGGGTCTGGACGAGGTTTCCGAGCGGTTCGGCGACCAGTTGGCCGACGGGCCGGAAGGAGAGGCCTTTCGCGTCCTGACCCGGTCGGGCGGCTCGATGGACACGCTGGACCTCCAGTCAATCCGCGACGAAGTGGCCGAAGTCGCACTCTTCGAGTCTTTCCTGGACGGGTTCAGGCAGTCCGGCACTGCCGGCACTGCGGATGCGGCCACGCCGATGAATTGAGCAGCGCCGGTCTACTCGTCGGGTCTGCTCGTCCGATCATCGAATGCCTGTCACGAACATTGCCGTTCTGCCACCACGCCTTTGGCGTTATGTCATTTTGTGGGACCGAAGGCCCGCCTCGCCGGGCTTGATGGGATGCAGACGTCAGGGGCACTGCCCGGGGCGGCGAGGTTTGCAACGGGCTACCGGCGAGAACCACTGCCTGAGCATTGCCCGGTGCCATCCACCGTTCGGTCAGCCGAAACTTCGCACCAGCGAGCCGGCAACGAGGTACCAGCCATCAACGAGCACGAAGAAGATGATCTTGAAGGGCAGGGAGATCATAACCGGAGGCAGCATCATCATGCCCATCGACATCAGGATCGAGGCCACCACCATGTCGATGATCAGGAAGGGCAGAAAGATCAGAAAGCCGATTTCGAAGGCCCGCCTCAGCTCCGAAATCATGAATGCCGGTATCAGTGTCTGAAGAGGAACGTCGCCCGGATCTTCAACGGTTTCGATCTCGGCCATATCCAGGAAGAGCCGCAGATCCTGGTCGCGCACGTGAGACAACATGAACGCGCGGAACGGCTCGGCCGTCCGGGAAAACGCCTCCATCTCGTCGATCTCTTCATTGAGCAGCGGCTCGATGCCGACTTCAAAGGCCTCCTCCATCACCGGCGCCATTATGAAGAAGGTCAGGAACAGCGCGAGGCTGATCAGAACCGCATTCGGCGGTGTCTGTTGCACGCCGAGGGCGGAACGCAGGAATGACAGGACGACAACGATCCGTGTGAACGAGGTCACCATCACCAGGATCGACGGCGCCAGCGACAGGATCGTGACCAACGCAACGATCTGAACGATCAATGCGGTTGACGATCCGCCGCCAAGATCAAGGTCCCCCAGGCCTTGCGCGAAAACCGCGCCCGACCCCAGCAATCCAGCGGATCCGATGATGACTCCGGCAGCCGCCGCGCCGGAACAATATGGCCGCGCCAACCGCAGGAGACCTGCTGCGGAAATTCCGAGCGAAGTATGGCGTTTCATCGCGGTCCACCGGTGGGAGGCTGAGAGTGGTCGTCGGCGCGCGAACCGGCCGTCTGCGGTGCCCGCGAATCCGGGGCGGCATCCAAGGGGAAGCCGTGGCCGACCGATGTTGTCCGAGAAGACGGTAACGGTGCGCCGAGAACCAGATCCCCGTTCTGCCCGAGTAGAATGAGATGCTCCTGATCGTCGCACGAAAGCAGTACCAGACGGCGTCTGCCGTCAAGCGGCAGTGTTTCGATGACGGACAGTCGCCGCTGGGTTCTTTTGGGCCGCGTTACGGCGACCGCACCGGCAAGTCCAAGCCGTCGTAGCAAGACGGCAAGACCGCCGATCAGGGCGAGTACGAAAACGAGGGCGCCGACATACTGGGCATAGTCTGTCCATTCCAAGGTTCAGCGCCCCTGTTTGCCGGTCTGAACCATCGCCGCAGAGGCGTAAGCCCGATGAGATCGCGAGCGGGTCTCGGGCGGCTGTGTCTCCGCGTCGGCGTGATTGGGCGAATCCGGTAGGGCTGAGGCGTACGAAGTCATGGCCGCTTCAAGCTGGTTGATCGATGCCAGCAATGATTCCGCCGTTGAAAGCCAGGTTCGGCCGGCATCACGGTCGAGCGTTCCGATGCGGCTGCAGAGATCGCCGATCGGCCCCAGCAGCGGCGTAAGGTCAATGATGCAGCCCGCTGCGACCGCGCTTTGCGCATGCGCCAGATCGCGTTCCACCGACGCCAGAAGTTCGGATAGCAACGGTCCGGATGTACCCGGTTGCGGGTCTGACAGCGACTCCGGTGCCAAATCGGGCGTCTTAGCGGTCATTGCTCATCTCCACGCCTGTCCCTCCATCGGCGGTACCGGGCGCGAGCTCAGGAGAAACGCGATACAGATAGGAAAGGATCTCGGCAACTGCGACGAAGGCTTCCTCCGGGATTTCGCTGCCGACATCGACGCTCGCCAGGATTTCGGCCAGATCCGGGTCCGTACGGACTTTGACATCGTTGGCAAAGGCACGGTCCAGTATTGCATCGGCCAGATGACCTTTGCCGGACGCAATGACACGGGGCGCGTTGGATTTGGCCTCCCGATAGCTCAATGCGACCGCGAGCCGGCGTTCCGGTTCAAAGGGACCGGTTTTCGGGTCGGCAGGTGATCTGCCGCTGGAGAATCGTGTCATTGCCTATCCCGAACATCGTGCTCGGCCGAATGTCCGCCATCAACGTTAAGGAAGGATGAACTTGGTTAACGTCGCATATTTCTCACCAGAGGCCTGGGTAATGTAGGTCGGGGAGCATCGTGCGGGCTTTCAGGCTTTGTTAACGACGCCCTGCGACACTCGCATCATTCAAATGTCGCCGCGTCGATGTTGACCCAAGAGATAACCGGCTGCGCGGCGCTGGAAAGACCTTTGGACCGAATGTCCAGGAGAGATGCGCGCTATGGATATGAGCGGCCTGTCGATCTTCCAACTGATCGGTCAGCGATTGAACTGGGTCGGGCAACGTCAGGACGTTACGGCCCAGAACATCGCCAATGCCAGTACGCCCGGCTATCAGTCGGAAGATCTGGTGCCGTTCGAGTCGCATCTCAGGCGCAGCCCCGGTGCGCGCAATGTCGTGCAGGTGGCCACCCATTCAGCCCATATCGGTCACCCTGCATCCGGCAGCCGTGCAACCGCCCATGACGGTGGCAGCGCCGTTCGTCAGGAACGTGTTCGGGACCCGGCAGAGGTCGATCCCAACGGCAACAGCGTATCGCTGGAGCAGGAACTGATGAATGTGGCCGAAAACGCCGCCAATCACGAGATGGCGCTCAATCTCTACCGAAAACAGATGGGGATGATACGTACGGCGATTGGCGCGAGAGGCGGCGGCTGACCAGCATAGCGCCGCTCCCGGGTCGAACCGGGAACAGGCCCTGACTTCGGCAAATATGGTGGTTCGGCCAGACGATCTGGCGGATGAGGAGATAGCGCGTAATGTCGGATGAACTGTTCAGCACGATGGCCATTTCCGCCTCGGGGATGCAGGCGCAGGGAAAGCGTCTGAGAATTGTTTCGGAGAATTTGGCCAATGCCAATTCGACCGCCGAGACACCGGATGGGCTTCCCTATCGACGGCAAGTGGTGACGTTTCGCAACGAACTGGACCGCGAACTGGGGGTGAATCGCGTCAGCGTTGACCGGGTCACGCTCGATGATTCGGAATTCCAGCGCCGATACGACCCGGCGCATCCCAGTGCCGACGACGAGGGTTACGTACTTTATCCAAACGTCAGCACCCTGGTCGAAGTGATGGATATGCGCGAGGCGCAGCGATCCTATGAGGCGAATATGAATGTTATTCAGCAATCCAAAAGCATGATGATGAGCACGATCGACCTGCTGCGCTCGTAATCGTTGTTCCAGTTGAGAGTTCGGCCGGTGTCAGGTCGATAATTCCGGGAAAGTCAATCCGATGCCAATGATGATCAACAACGCACTCGCCGCCTACCGCAACGCCGCATCGCAGGGAACGGGCCAGCCAGCGCCGACGCCGGAGATCGACCAGGCCCCGGGATCGGATTTCGGGTCGATGGTGCGCGACATGATCGACGAGTCGATCGAGGCGGGGCACCAGGGTGAGGAAATGACCGCGCGCGGCATTGCAGGCCAAGCGGATCTGTCCGACGTCGTCATGGCGGTCAACAGTGCCGAGATGTCGCTTCAGATGGTTGTGGGTGTGCGCGATCGCGTGATCCAGGCCTATCAGGAAATTATTCGTATGCCGATCTAAGGGCGACAAGGGGGCGGAGACTGTTGCGAAGCCGGGGGCGCAGGCAGTCGGCGCACTTCTTCACCGGAGCGTCGTTAACCATAAATAAACGCTAGCAGGCCGATACTCGGGGAGTGCGCGGATGTTCGCGCCGACCCGCAGAATCCGGGGTTGGCGCATCCTTCGCGGCGCCGGAAAATGCCAGCGAAGGGGCGGATCATGACGCCAGCAGAAGCCATCGACATAGGCCGGGATGCGGTCGTCGTCATGCTGCAGATGGCGACTCCCGTCCTGCTTGTCGCTCTTTTCGTCGGTGTGGCGATCGCGCTGGTTCAGGCGCTGACGCAGATCCAGGAAATGACGCTGACTTTCGTGCCCAAGATCCTGGCCATTTTCGCATCTCTCATCTTCCTCATGCCGTTCATGCTGTCGGTTCTGACCACCTTCACCCATGTCCTGGCAGATCGAATCATCGCGGGGGGGCCGTGAGCGGGTCGGTGATCGATAGCGGTGCCGGCATGGCCGCCGCCCGTCGGCAGTTCGCGGCGATCCACCTATGGAATTGACCGAATCGGCCCTTTATTCGACGCTGTTTCCCTTTGCCGCGGTTTTCCTTCGCGTTGGTGCGGCGCTCATGGTGCTGCCGGGTATTGGGGATGGGTTCGTCAACCCGCGGATCAGGCTGATCATCGCGCTGGGGCTTACGCTGGTTGTGGCGCCGGTCGTCGAGGGCGCCCTGCCGCCAGCGCCCCAGACGGGCGGCGCGCTCGGCATTCTGATCATCTGGGAGACACTTTACGGCCTCTTCATCGGACTGGTGGCGCGATTCATCATCGCGGCCGTCGACATCGCCGGCATGATCATTTCGTTCGCGATGAGTTTTGCGAATGCCTTCGTCTTCAATCCGGCAATGGAGGCCCAGGGGTCTCTCGTCAGCAACTTCCTTGGCCTCATCGCGATCGTCATCATCTATCTGGGCGATTTTCATCATCTGATGCTGATCGCGATCGTCGACAGCTATTCCCTGTTCGAGGCCGGAACGCCGCCGCCGATCGGCGATATGGCCGATATGCTCAGCAGGCTGCTGGCGGATTCGTTCAGTCTCGGACTTCGTATGGCCGCGCCGTTCGTAACGCTCAGTCTCGTGTTCTATCTTGGTCTTGGGCTTCTGGCGCGGTTGATGCCGCAGGTTCAAATCTTCTTTGTCGCGCTACCGATGAACATATTGCTGGGCCTGATTGTAATGGCCATGGTTCTTTCAAGCGCGATGCTGTTCTGGCTCGAAGCGTTCCAGGACCGGTTCACCGGTTTGCTGGCGCCGGTTTGATCGGGCAGGGGGTGCGGTAATGGCCGAAGAACAGGACGAAGCGTCGAAAACGGAAGAGCCGACTCCGAAAAAGCTCGAAGATGCAAAGAAAAAAGGGCAGGTCGCGCAATCCCAGGAGGTGAAGCACTTCTTTGTCCTCTTCGGAGGACTGCTTTTCATTCTGATCTTCGGGCCATCGGTAGCGGGGCAACTAACCTCCCGTTTCGGTACTCATATCGAGAACGTCCATCATATTCCCCTCGACCCGTCTGCGCTGGGCAATCTGTTCCGCGCCATAATGGGCGACGTGCTCCTGATACTGATGGTGCCGACCATCATCATCATGGTGTGCGCCCTGCTGGGTGGGCTGGTGCAGAACGGCCTCATGTTCGCCCCGGAATCGATAAAGCCGAAGGCGTCCAAGATCAGCCCGCTCCAGGGCGCGAAACGTCTGTTTTCCTCCAAGGCGCTGTTCGAGTTCGGCAAGGGTATCCTGAAGCTGGGTATCGTCAGCCTGATCGGATTCCTTGTCCTGTGGCCCGATCTGCAGTCCCTGGAACTGTTTGCAGGTCTTCCGGTCCCGACCTTCATGGATCGGCTGTGGAACCTGTCCGTCACCCTCATGATCACTGTAGTTTCAGTCGTCGCAATCATTGCCGGCCTCGACTGGGCCTTCCAGGTCCAGCAATACAACAAGCAGCAACGGATGACGAAGCAGGAGGTCAAGGACGAACAGAAACAGACGGACGGTGATCCGCATGTCAAGCAGCGGCTGCGTCAGATCCGTTCGGAGCGGTCGCGCCACCGAATGATGGCGTCGGTGCCGACGGCCGACGTTGTGGTCACGAACCCGACCCACTATGCCGTGGCCATGCGCTACGAGGCCGACGCAATGGGCGCGCCGCGGGTCGTTGCCAAGGGTGCCGACCATGTCGCCCAGAAAATTCGCGAAGTCGCCCGCGAGCACGATATCGAAATCGTTGAAAACCCGCCCTTGGCGCGTGCCCTCTATGCTTCGGTCGAGATCGACCAGGAGATACCGCCCGATCAATACAAGGCGGTCGCGGAAGTGATATCCTATGTCTTCAAACTGCGGAATCGCAATGTCCCGCCAAGTGGAACCGCCTCTTCATGAACCAGACGCCGACCGGCCCGAAGCGGCTTGACCCCGAACGACTCTCATCCGGGTGGCCGCTATCATCTGCCTCGACCGAAAGGACCGGCGGGCGGGATCAGGGTACCGACGAGGGCGCCGCGTCCGGTGATCGACCTAAGCCGAATGGCCCGTGGGCATCGGCCGGGCTGCTGGAACGATCCTCGATCAAGGGCGGTGGTGGCGGCGCGCCGCCGCCGCATGGATCGTTCCTGCTTGCTTTGGTCGGGATCGCGGCTTCCCTGGCGACCGCGCTCGCCGCTGCGACCAACGGTGTGGCAAGCGTCTGGCTGGCGGCCGGTGCTCTGCTGGCGGCTGTCAGCGGTACCGCCGCCGTGGCCGGATTCTGGTTCGAGCAACAGCGCCGCGCGAAAGATGGCTGGATGCGCAGCCTGCTTGAGCACGGTTACGACGAGACCGCCGCCGGCCACATTCTCAGCGCCCCTGACGACAGCGTGGTGCATGCCAATACGGTGGCTTGCCGGCTTGTCTCCAGCCCGTCCGTCGACAGCGTCGACCGGTTCGAGCAGGCGCTGGCCGCTGATCGTACAGCGGCAGCCCGGTTTCAGCGGCTGCGGCGAGCCGTGCGGGGCGGATCGCCCTTCACCGTGGAATTGCCACGCGTGCGCGAGACCGGCACCGACTGGTGGCTGGTGTCGGCGCGGCCGATCGCCTCCTGGCCGGGCTATATCCACTGGCGGATCGAGGACATCACGAGCAGACGCGAGATGGAAGCGATCCTGCGGGAAGAGCAGGTCAAACTCGTCGACTTCATGGATCACGCGCCGGTCGGTTTCTACTCCGTCGATTTCGGGGGGAAATTCCTGTTCGCCAACGCGACCCTCGCCGAATGGCTGGGCGTCGAGGCGCGCGACCTGGTTCGCGGCGACTACAGTCTTCACGATTTTCTGGTCGAGCCGCCCGCCACCGGTCCGTCCTACGCGCTCGACCCGTCCAAACCGGATGCCGAACATGTCGAGATCGTGATGCGTGGCGCGGATATGCGTCAGTTTCACGCCTCGATCGCGCAAACTGTGGTGCATGGCGATGATGGCGCATCCGTCTGGACCCGTTCGGTCGTCCGCGATCTGACGGTCCATCGCCAGATGAGCGAGGCGCTGCGCCTGTCGGAAATGCGGTTCCAGCGATTTTTCAAGGAAGCGCCGATCGGCATCGTGCTTCTCGACCGATCGCTGAAAATCTTCGAGTGGAACAAGAGCTTTGCCGATCTGGTCCGATCGACCGGGTTGCAGGAACTCCAGGGCAGGGGGTTGGCCGATTTCTTCGATATGCGCAGCGGCGGTCTGGATCTGTCGGCGTTGCTGAACGAGGCACTGGAAACGGGACGGGCCGTGCCACCGGTCGAACTGCACATCAAGGGACGGTCCGAAATGATCGCCTCTGCCCATGCGCGGCGGATGGATGCCGGTTCCGGCGACGATGATACCCTGCTGGTGCAATTCATCGACCAGACGGAACAAAAGGCCCTGGAGGCGCAGTTCGCGCAAAGCCAGAAGATGCAGGCGGTCGGACAACTGGCCGGGGGCATCGCTCACGACTTCAACAATTTGCTGACGGCGATGATCGGTTTTTGCGACCTGCTGTTGCTGCGTCACAAGCCCGGCGATCCGAGTTTTGGCGACATCATGCAGATCAAGCAGAACGCGAACAGGGCGGCAAATCTGGTTCGCCAGTTGCTTGCCTTCTCGCGCCAACAGACTCTGCAGCCGCGCGTTCTCGATATCACCGACGTACTGGCCGAGTTATCCAATCTGCTGCGTCGTCTGATCGGCGAGAACATCGATCTGCGAATGACGCACGGCCGCGATCTCGGGCTTGTCCGGGTGGATCAGGGACAGTTGGAACAGGTCATCATCAATCTTGCAGTCAATGCACGCGATGCAATGTCAGGTGGCGGGCGGCTGGAGATCCGCACCGGAACGGAGCGTCTGGCCGCCTCCCGGCGCATCGGGTCCGACGAAATCCCCGCAGGCGATTATGTCGTTCTGGAGGTCGAAGACACCGGCGTGGGTATCCCCAGGGAAAACCTGGTTCGCATCTTCGATCCCTTTTTCTCGACCAAGGAAGTCGGCTCGGGTACAGGGCTGGGACTTTCGACCGTGTACGGTATCGTGCGGCAGACGGGCGGATATGTGCAGGTCGACAGCACCGTCGACGTGGGCACACGCTTTGCCGTCTATCTGCCCCGCCACGTTCCCGAAGCGGCAACCGCCAGGGCGGCCGATCCCGAATCCGACGCCGATGCCGCACCGCGGGATCTGACCGGGGCCGGGCGAATCCTGCTGGTGGAGGACGAAGACCCTGTACGCGTTTTTGCCGCCAGAGCCCTCCGAAACAAGGGCTATGCGGTGGTCGAAGCCCGGACCGGACCCGAGGCACTGACGGCCCTGGACCGAGAGGAGGCATTCGATCTGTTGATCACCGATGTCGTGATGCCTCAAATGGACGGCCCGGCCCTGATTCGCAAAGTGCGCGAGCGTGACGCCGACCTTAAGGTCATCTGTATTTCCGGCTATACGGAAGATCGATTCCGGGCCGACCTTGCGGGAATCGAGGGTGTCGACTTCATGGCCAAACCATTCAGTCTGAAGCAACTGGCCGGAAAGGTGAAAGACGCGCTGCGCGCCAACTGATGCCCGATGCGGGCCCTCCGCCTGCGCCCTGCACCTTCGCAGATCCCGCGTTTGGTCCCCGGACTTCGCGTGCACTTTTTGTTCTTGTAATTGAAAGAACAAAACGCGTACCTTCTGCAGTGATTGCGCCATGGGCGCAGCTGTGGAATTACTGGGAGCCGAACAATGCCGAGCGACTATCTTCAGCTTCTCGAAAGGAGTTCCATGGACAAGCAGAAGGCCCTCGATGCCGCTCTGGGGCAGATCGAACGATCCTTTGGCAAGGGTTCGATCATGCGGCTCGGCGCGCGGCAAAAGGTCGATGTCGAGATCGTATCGACGGGTTCGCTGGGCCTGGACATTGGGCTTGGAATTGGCGGTTTCCCCCGCGGCCGCGTTGTCGAGATCTATGGACCGGAAAGTTCCGGCAAGACGACCCTGGCGCTTCATGCCGTTGCCGAGGGGCAGAAAGCCGGCGGGACCTGCGCCTTCATCGATGCCGAGCATGCGATGGACCCGACCTATGCCCGCAAACTTGGTGTCAATGTCGACGACCTGCTCGTTTCGCAGCCTGATGCCGGAGAGCAGGCGCTTGAGATTGCAGACACGCTCGTGCGCTCCGGCGCAATCGACGTTCTGGTCGTCGACAGCGTGGCGGCCCTGGTGCCCAAGGCCGAACTCGAAGGCGAAATGGGCGACAGCCATGTCGGCCTGCAGGCGCGGCTTATGAGCCAGGCGCTCCGCAAACTGACATCGTCGATCTCGCGCTCGAACACGCTGGTCATCTTCATCAACCAGATCCGTCTGAAAATCGGGGTCATGTTCGGCAGCCCGGAGACCACGACCGGCGGAAATGCGCTGAAATTCTACTCGTCGGTTCGTATCGATATCCGCCGCATCGGTTCGATCAAGGACCGTGAGAATGTGGTCGGCAACCAGACCCGTGTCAAAGTCGTCAAGAACAAGATGGCGCCACCGTTCAGGACGGTGGAATTCGACATCATGTACGGTGAGGGCGTCTCCAAGACCGGAGAATTGCTGGATCTTGGCGTGCAGGCTGGCGTGGTGGAGAAATCCGGTGCCTGGTTCTCTTATTCAGGGCAACGCGTCGGGCAGGGGCGTGAGAATGCCAAACGCTTCCTCAAGGAGAACATCGACATCGCTGCCGAGATCGAGAAAAAGATCCGTGAGAATGCCGGTCTCGTCTCCGAGCAGATGATGGTTGGGGCTCAGCAGGAAGAAAGCGCCGAAGAGAGCGAGTGATCGCTGACCAGTCCCCGCCAATCGGTAGACAGGCCCGGGCGCTGCCGTCCGGGTCGACCGCCGTTGATGGCCGATCGACGCCGCCGCAAGCGCATCGCTGGACACGACCGCGGCTGTCGGGCTACAAGGCAGCGGCCGTTAATCATCAGCCCCGTTGACCACCGACACGATCGCGACGACAGGGCGGTGCCGAGTGACGGGCGTACCTCGTTATTTCAAGGTTGCCGATAATGCAGACAGCCAACGATATTAGATCTACTTTTATCGATTTTTTCGGCCGCAATGGCCACGAAGTGGTTTCGTCGAGCCCGCTTGTGCCGAGAAACGATCCCACGCTGTTGTTTACCAACGCGGGGATGGTTCAGTTCAAGAACGTGTTCACCGGCGCCGAAACGCGCCCGTACAACCGTGCGGTGACGTCTCAGAAGTGCGTGCGTGCCGGCGGCAAGCATAACGATCTCGAGAATGTCGGCTATACGGCTCGGCACCACACATTCTTCGAGATGCTGGGCAATTTTTCGTTCGGCGACTATTTCAAGGACACGGCCATTGAACTGGCCTGGAACCTGATCACAAAGGAATACGGCCTTCCCGCCGACCGGTTGCTGGTGACCGTCTATGCCGAGGACGAAGAAGCCGCCGATCTCTGGCGGCGAATTGCGGGATTGAGCGACGATCGCATCATTCGCATCGCCACGTCCGACAATTTCTGGCAGATGGGCGATACCGGACCCTGTGGACCATGTTCGGAGATTTTTTTCGATCACGGCCCCGACGTGCCCGGCGGGCCGCCGGGCAGTCCCGACGAAGACGGCGATCGCTTCATCGAGATCTGGAATCTCGTCTTCATGCAGTTCGATCAGGTTCGCCCCGGCGAGCGAAACCCGCTGCCCCGTCCGTCGATCGATACCGGTATGGGCCTGGAGCGGATTACGGCCGTTCTTCAGGGTAAACACGACAATTACGATATTGATCTGATGCGTCAGATCATCGAGGCGTCGGCCGAGGCGACGGGGGCATCCCCGGATGGACCGCATGCCGTATCGCACCGCGTTATTGCCGACCACCTGCGTTCCGCGGCCTTTCTGATCGCCGATGGCGTCATGCCGTCGAATGAGGGGCGGGGCTATGTTCTGCGCCGGATAATGCGTCGCGCAATGCGCCACATCCACCGAACCGGCGCGCGGGACCCCGTGCTTTGGCGCCTTGTGCCGACGCTGACGTCGCTCATGGGACAGGCCTTTCCGGAACTGGTACGCGCCGGCGCCCTGATCCGGGAGACGATGAAGCTTGAGGAAACGCGCTTCCAGGCAACGCTGGACCGCGGTCTGCGGCTGTTGTCCGATGAAACCGCGCGCTTGGGCGAACGTCAGCCGCTGCCGGGCGACGTCGCATTCAAACTGTATGACACTTTCGGTTTTCCACTCGACCTGACGCAGGATGTTCTTCGGGCCGAGGGGCGATCGGTGGATACCGACGGGTTCGAGACGGCGATGGAACGTCAGCGCGCCGATGCCCGGAGATCCTGGGTCGGTTCGGGTGAAGCGGCAACGTCGGAGATCTGGTACGCCATCCGGGACCGGGTCGGCGCTACAGAGTTTCTCGGCTATGAGACGGAATCCGCGGAAGCCGTTATCGGTGCCTTGGTATCCAACGGCAGCGAAGTCGAGGCGGTTGAAAAGAACACCGAGGCGTGGCTGGTCGTCAATCAAACGCCGTTCTATGCCGAGAGCGGTGGACAGGTTGGCGATAGCGGCGTGGCGTTCGCAGCTGACGGGACCGAGGCGGAAGTTCTGGATACCCAGAAGCAGGTTGGGGATCTATGGGTTCACAAGGTCAAGGTCGTCTCCGGCATATTGAAAGCCGGTCAGGCGCTTGAGTTGCGGGTCGACAGTGATCGGCGGACGGCAATTCGCGCCAATCACTCCGCCACTCATCTGCTTCACGAGGCCCTGCGCCGTCGATTGGGCGAGCACGTTACCCAGAAGGGGTCGCTGGTCGCGCCGGAACGGCTGCGCTTCGACATCAGTCAACCGCACCCGATCTCGCGCGAGGATCTGAACGCCGTAGAGTTGGATGTGAATGCCCGTATCCGCGAGAATACAGAGGTCGAGACACGGTTGATGTCGCCGGACGAGGCGATCGATCATGGCGCTATGGCATTGTTCGGCGAAAAATACGGTGATGTCGTCCGGGTCGTCAGTATGGGCAATCCTGAAACAGATCGCAGCAACAGACCTTATTCGCTCGAACTTTGCGGTGGAACCCATGCCCGTCGTACCGGTGACATTGGTTCGTTCCGGCTTCTTTCCGATAGCGGTGTTGCCGCTGGTATCCGGCGGATCGAGGCGCTGACCGGCGCAAAGGCTGTCGCGCATTCTCAGGCGGTGGATGCCCAGCTTCATGCCGCAGCCGGTGCGGTGCGCTCCACGCCGTCGGAGTTGCCGGAGCGCGTCAGCACTCTGATCGATGAGCGGCGACGGCTGGAGCGCGAGGTCGCCGACCTGCGGCGCCAGGTCGCCAGTGCCGGGACCGCCGGCGGCGACGACAGTGGCACCGAAACGGTGGGAGATGTCGCGTTCGTCGGGCGCGTTCTGCCGGATATACCGGCCAAGGACCTGAAGCCGATGGCCGATGACGTCAAGAAGCGCCTGGGAACCGGCGTTGTCGCCTTGGTCGGGGTTGCGGACGGCAAAGCATCGGCCGTCGTCGGGGTCACTCCGGATCTGACCGATCGGTTCGATGCGGTTGCCCTGGTTCGGCTGGCTTCGGCCGCTCTCGGTGGCAAGGGCGGCGGCGGCAGGCCCGACATGGCACAGGCCGGCGGGCCGGATGGCGCTGCCGCAATGGCAGCCCTGGATGCGGTCAGGGATGCCCTGGCGCGTTGACGAGACAGGCGCGGCTTCCGTTACCTGGCGGGAACCGCGTCCCGGGGCGAGGGACGACCCTTCCGCTATCCGGGATTTTGTAGTATTGTAGCTTTGCGCACACAATATGTTGCTCTGAGATCACGACCCAACACCATCGGGGTCGCGAGCCAGCAAGGATCGGATAACCAATGTCGTGGACTGACGAGCGTATCACCCTATTGAGAGAGTTATGGGGAAACGGTAAGAGCGCTAGTGAAATTGCGGAGATTCTTGGCGGCGTCTCGCGCAATGCTGTCATCGGCAAGGCTCATCGGCTTCAGCTTTCCGGTCGTCCATCGCCGATTAAGGGGAAGGGAGATATGGAAGTCAAGACACCGCGCAAGAAGCCAAAGGAAGAAGCACAAGGGGCGACGATCCTTAGCCTTACCGAGCATATGTGCCGCTGGCCCATCGGCGATCCCAAGCTTCCCGGCTTCAAATTCTGCGGCAAGACAACATCCGGTAGTCTGCCATATTGTGCGGAACATGCGCAGGCAGCGTATCAGCAGCCATACAGACAACGCGATTCGTCATCATCGAATTCATCCTCGTCGCGACCGTCACATGGCCACAAGGTCACGGCCTGATCCAGTCGGTTTGACCCCCGGAAGGTTGCGACGGTAGGATCGGCATTTTTCCGTAGATTCGTCGATAGCGCTATCAAGCCGCAACGCTCTTCTGCCGAGCGTTGCGGCTTTTTGCGTTGGCGTCGATATGCAAGCCGGAGACTATCAGAAAAATGCCCCGGACGGTTTCAACCGTCCGGGGCAACGTATCCGGGACTATGGAATAGACGCGCTATCAGAAGCTGCCCATTTCCTTTTGAAGTCCGCGATCCAGTTCATCAAGGAACTTGGTCGTCGTTAGCCATGGCTGTTCCGGTCCGATCAGGATGGCCAAATCCTTGGTCATCTTACCATCTTCGACCGTCTTGACGCAGACACGCTCCAGCGCTTCGGCAAAACGGGCCAGATCGGGATTGTCATCGAACTTGGCCCGATACTGCAGGCCGCGCGTCCAGGCAAAGATCGACGCGATCGGATTTGTCGACGTTTCCTTGCCCTGCTGGTGCTGGCGATAGTGGCGCGTCACCGTGCCGTGAGCCGCTTCGGCTTCGACGCAATCGCCATCGGGAGTCATCAGCACGCTGGTCATCAGCCCCAGCGACCCAAAGCCCTGAGCGACGGTGTCCGACTGAACGTCGCCGTCGTAGTTCTTGCAGGCCCAGACATATCCGCCCTCCCATTTCAGGGCGGCTGCAACCATGTCATCGATCAGGCGATGCTCGTAAGTCAGGCCGTGCTTATCGAATTCGGCCTTGAATTCCGCATCGAACACTTCCTGGAACAGGTCCTTGAACCGGCCGTCGTAGGCTTTGAGAATCGTATTCTTGGTCGAGAGATAGACCGGGTATTTGCGTTGCAGACCGTAATTGAAGCAGGAACGGGCAAATCCGCGAATGCTGTCGTCAAGATTATACATCCCCATGGCGATGCCGCTCTCGGGGAAATCGAAGACATCATAGGTAACCGGATCGCCGCCGTCGGACGGCGTATAGGTCATTGTCAGCTTTCCGGGCCCCGGCACCTTGAAATCGGTCGCACGGTATTGGTCGCCGAAAGCATGACGCCCAATGATGATTGGCTGCGTCCAGGTCGGTACATAGCGCGGAACATTCGAGCAGATGATGGGCTCGCGAAATACGGTTCCGCCCAGAATGTTGCGGATGGTGCCGTTTGGCGACCGCCACATCTTCTTCAGGCCGAATTCCTCGACGCGGCCTTCATCCGGCGTGATCGTGGCGCATTTGACGCCCACGCCGTACTTCTTGATCGCGTTTGCGGCATCGACGGTGATCTGGTCATCGGTCTCGTCGCGTTTCTGTACGCTGAGATCGTAGTATTTGAGGTCGATGTCCAGATAGGGCAGAATCAACTTGGTTTTGATGAAATCCCAGATGATCCGGGTCATCTCGTCGCCGTCGACTTCGACGACCGGGTTCTTGACCGCGATCTTCGCCATGGGTGTTACTCTCTCCTGCCGTGGATTGCCGGTATCCGGCGGCCAGTAATGGAGGCGGCTGGAACCAGGCCGACACCGCTCCAGCCTGAGACCGCCCGAGCCGAAATATGAATGCGTGCCTTATAGCACCTGCGCCAACGGCGTCAAAGCCCTGTCGCGGGACATCACGGTCAATGATCGAGGGCCAATCCGGTTCCGCCCGCGGCTATTTCCTGAGCGACGCCCGATAGGCCGCGACAGCCGCCGGCAAACCGATCCAGAGTGCGTCGGCCGTGAATGCGTGACCGATCGAGACCTCGTCGATGAAGGGGATCGCGGCCTTCAGAGCGGGCGTGTTTTCCAGCGTCAGGTCGTGGCCGGCATTGACGCCGAGTCCCGCCTGGTCGGCGGCAGCAGCGGCGTCGGCATAGCGGGACAATACCGCCGCGTGGCGGTCGGTCGCGAACGCGCCGGCATAGGGTCCGGTATAAAGTTCGACCCGATCCGCGCCGACGCTGGCGGCTTTCGCGACAGTGGCCGGGTCGGCTTCCATGAACAGGCTCACTCTTATGCCGTGATCCTTTAGCTGTTTGATTGCCGGCTCCAGTTTCGCGCCATCGGTATCGATATCCCAACCGGCATCGGAGGTGTTAGCATCCGGTGCATCGGGAACCAGCGTCGCCTGATCGGGCAGTACGTCCAATGTCAGTGGCAGCATGGTATCGAAGGGATTGCCCTCGATATTCAGCTCGACTCCGCTGCCCCACATGGCGACCAGCCGGTGCAGGTCGTACACATCCTGGTGGCGGATGTGTCGGCCGTCCGGTCGCGGGTGAACGGTCAGGCCATCGGCGCCGGCTTCGAGCACCGTGCGCCCGGCGGCAACGACCGACGGATATCCGACGTCGCGCTGATTGCGCAGCAGTGCGATCTTGTTGAGATTGATGCTCAGACGGGTCGTCCTGTACGAACCGCCATGCCGATCGCCGCCGACCATTCCATCCTGCCCCATGTTTACAGCCATTTCGTCTGTGGTTCGATCACCGGCGTCGGCTCATGTCTGAGGGCGTCCACGACGTCATCGATGCCAGCGACCACTTTGAACAGGTCTTTATGTGCCGGCTGGGCAAAGCCCGCCTCGATCATGCCGTCGATCATGGCCAGCAGGCGGTCCCAATAGCCGTCGATGTTCACGAGAACCACGGGTTTGTCATGAATGCCCAATTGGCGCCAGGTGATGATTTCGAACATTTCGTCCAGCGTGCCGAGGCCGCCGGGCAAAATGACGAACGCGTCGGAGCGGTCGAACATCATCATTTTGCGCGTATGCATGCTGTCGACCACATGCAGCTCGGTGAGTCCCGGATGATCGACTTCCATATCGCGGATATGGCTCGGGATGATTCCGACGACCTGGCCGCCACCGTCCAGGCTGGCGTCCGCCGTGAGCCCCATCAGCCCCACGCGCCCGCCACCGTAAACGAGCGCGATTCCATTGGCAGCGAGCTCTCCGCCGAGAGCGCGCGCCGCATCCTTGAACCGATCCGACACCCGGCCGGACGAACCGCAGTAAACACAAACAGACCTTAGGTCGCGCATAAATTCTTCATCCACTGTCGCCATGCCACCACGCAGTATGGCACATCTGTTTCGCGTTCGGGCGCGATTCCGCCTCTAGCACGGCCTCGCGACGCGGGCAATACCGCTGCCGACCGCACGTCAGGTTGTGTCCCGAATCTTCCGGTGCACAAGGAACGGCTGTATTTGCGCACTGCAATGAAATGTGTAACAAACTGAGACCGATTGGAACGATATTCCGGGTACAGGACAAGCATTGGAAACGACACGGGGCCGTACGGTACTGATTGTCGGCGTTAGCGTGGCAGCGCTGGCGGTGGGCTGGTTTGGCTACACCACATATACCGACAGAGACTGGCTGGGCGTGTCGCCGCCATCCGATGAGGAACCGGCGGCCGGAGACAGGACCTCCGCTCCGGCACCAGGGCCGCAGTCCGACGTCGAGGTCGAACAAAGGCAACGGCTTTCGTCCGAGCCCCCTGATTCTCCGTCCGGATCGTCCGATACCGGATCTTCCGGCGATCCGTCGGCCAACGAAATGGTCTCCGACCGTGAGCCGCTTCCGACCCCTGAAGTCGAGTCAGAAGCAGAGTCACCGGCCCCTGAACTGGAGACCGCGGAGACCGACCGGGAAGGAATGGATCCTGTTGAAACAGAGCTGGTGCTGCCGCCACTGGCCGATGCCGGGACCGGGACGGTTGTTCCCGAGCAAGCGACGCCCGTGCCAGCGCAGCCTGATGACAGTTCACCCATTGACGAAGCGCAGGCGGATGCATCGCGCGAGGCCGATCGGGAGCCCGCTCCGGAACTGGAAATCCCCGGTGCGCTGATAGCTGCAGCCCCTGAAGGCAGTGGACCTGGCGACAGTGAAACTGAAGACGCCCTCGCTGCTCCGGCCACGCCGGATCCATCCGATCGCGCGGCGGCAGAGGCCCCGTTCCCCGAAGTCCATGCGCCTGATTTCGATGGCCCCGAATTTGAGATCCCCGAATTTGAGATCCCCGAATCCGACCCGCTGGAATTCGAGGCGTCCGGTCCAATGGCGACGACCGACGTTGGCGACGAGCCCCCCGACTTGCCTGAGCAGCAGACGGCCGGCTTTGCGCCGCCAGTCGCCTTGTCACCGGATACATCGCCGCTACGAACTCCCTCAGCGCCGAGCGCTGACCTGGAGCAGGCGCCGGTGCCGCAGACGGCCGCCGTTGAGTCGGAGCCCCCGGCCCATGAGCCGCAAAGCCCGCGGGCAGACCTGCAGGACGAAGTGGATACGCACGCGGTGGCGCCGGATGGTCCAGTCATTGAGACGCCCGTGGTGGGTCTGGCGACCGACCGACAGGCACCGCCTGAGAGCTCCGTGGCCGGTTCCGGCCCGGGCGCCGAGGTAATCCGGGATTTGCCCACACCGGAGGCGTTGTCGCCCGAAACCTGGACACCCGAGTCGCCAGATCCGGTACCGCCAGTTCCGGAGTCACCAACTCTCGAATCGTCGGCTCCTCTTGCGGCGGCGCCGGAACCCGGGGGGCGAATTCTGGATCCGGCGCCGGCCGTGCCCGAACGTACCGATTTTGGGGCCGATCAAGGCCGAGCATCAGTTGCCGCTGTCCCACGCAGCGCCGGCGGTCCCGACGAGTCCGGAATTGTCGAGTCGCGGCCCCAGCCGCCCCGGGCACCGATCGCGATACCGGATCTGGCACTCGCTCCCCAAGCCACCGCGCCGGCCCCGGAGGTCGCAGTTCCCCCGGTCAGCGAGCGTCCCCTGGTGACGCCGCAGGTCGGCATTTCGGCGCCGGGCCGCGAAGCATCTATTGAATCGACAGAACCTGTCCCGGAGCAAGCGCCGACACAGTCGACACTGAGTGAACCCTCTTCGGACATTTACGCAGATGTAGGCGGGTTGGCCGGTCGCCGTGCTATCGCGCCGGTGGTCAGGCGGCCTGCAGCGACTCCGATATCCGCACCTCCCACCTCGGCTGCAGACTCGGAAGCCCGGCCGGAACCGCCGGTCATCGACCGCGATGCCGCCCAGCGGTTCCAGGCGCTCACGGCGTTGTCGGAACCGGAGCCCGTCGGCCCGATCAGTCAAGCACCTGTCGTGGAAGCGCCGACAGCCGATGGTCCGCAACTGCCGCGTTTCGATGCCGTTCGCGTGGGTCGGACGGGTACGACGATCGTTGCCGGGACGGCCGCACCGAATGTGAGGGTGCGGGTTCTCGACGGCGATCGCGAATTGGCGACGGTTCAAGCCGACGAAAACGGCGATTGGGTTGCGACCATACTGGATGGTCTGGAGTCGGGCGAACATATGCTGGGCCTTGAAGTGCCTGATCCGGGTGATGGGCCAGACACCGAACTCAGCGGTGAGGCGATCGAGTCGGATGAAGTCGTGGTGCTGATCGTTCCTGACAGACCTGGTGTAGCCGGGCAGGATGCTTCTGACCCTGGCGCCGGATTGGATGAAGCCCTTGCAATGATCGTACCCCGGGACGAGATGGGCCCGTCACGGATACTGTCGGCGCCGGCGGCGCCCGTCCGGCCGGTCGCGAACCTCGACGCTCCGGACATCGTGGCCGCTGAACGGGTCGAGCCGCCGAGACTTCAAAGGGGACCGACCGATCAGAGGTTGGGCCCATCGGACATCTCGATCGATGTCGTTGACTATGACGAAGCCGGAGAAGTCATCATATCGGGCAGGGCCCGGCCGGGCCGGGACGTGCTTGTCTACCTGGACAACGCGCTGATCGCCCAGGGCCGGGCTGATATGGAGGGTGTTTTCAGTCTCAGCCCCGATACGGCCGTCGATCCCGGACTGTATGAGTTGCGCGCCGATGCTCTGGCCGAAGATGGCGAACGTGTCGTCGCCCGCGCCGTGACGCCGTTTCAGATGACCGATGTAACAGGTCTAGAGCGCCTGGACCGACGCGTGATCGTTCAGCCGGGCAACAGCCTGTGGCGCATCGCCCGCCGCTTCTACGGCGCAGGCGTGCAATACACCGTCATCTACCAGGCCAACACCGAACAGATACGCGACCCCGACCTGATTTATCCCGGCCAGGTCTTCACTGTCCCGACCGGTGACGATCGGATCGGCAGCGCTGGATAGGATGGGTTCGGCTGGCGAGTTGCGGCGAGAGCTGTCGTCGCCGTCGAAGTCACTCCAGCGCCGGCCGCAGGACAGTGCGCAGCAATGCCAGATAGGGCCGCGCCTGATGAAGCACCATGGATGTCTCGTGGAGAACGGCCTCGGGAAGCGACTGATCGTCGACATCCCTGTTGGCGATCGCGGCGACTTGCTGGCCATGAGCGACAACGAAGCGGATCTTATCCAGTGGCTCCGTTGCGCGTATTATCTCCAGGGCCGAGTTGCGAAGGGCAAGGCTTTCGGCTGTAAAGGGTATGTGGCCCAGAACCGCGCTGATCTGAAGCCGAAACCCGGCACTCAGCGGCATGAGGCGGACATGGAAGACCGTGCCCTGGAACGAGAAATGGAATCGCGACGGCGGAGCCGGTGTTTCCACTGCCAGCCGCCCGTCGGCGCCCACACTGACCGACCGTACTTCGAAGCGGCCATTTTTTTCGGATGCCGCAGCGAGCATTTGAAGAGGGTCTCTGGCTGATTCTGCCAAGGGTATATCCACGCGAGTGGCTCCAGCCGGTAGTGTTCGATTTCGGCCGGTATCCTGCCGTAAAGTCAATTAACAGGCGGTAAATCATTTCGCCTTCGCGGCAAAGACGTATGGACCGGGCAATCGATTTGCAATTCCATTGAGAGCCGCCAATGCCCCCATGGAAGAGAAACGTCAAAGATGCTGGATCCACTGCTGCGCCCTGCCATCGACCGGAGCCTTTCTGCTGTTGCCGTGAAAGCGGTCAAATTGGGCGCAACGGCAACGGGGGTCACCATAGCCGGCTTCGGCATCGGCGTCCTGGCCATGGGTGCGCTGGCGCTGGATGCCCCGATTGTCGCGCTGGTGCTGATCCTGATCAACCGCCTGTTCGACGGTCTGGACGGCGCCGTCGCTCGCATCGACGGTGCCACAGATCTTGGTGGATATTATGATATTGTCTTCGACTTCATCGTCTATTCCGGACTTGTATTCGCGTTTGCCCTTGGTCGGCCGGAAACAGCGCTTGCAGCCGCCTTCCTGATCTTCAGCTTCGTCGGTACTGGAACCAGCTTTCTCGCCTACGCGATTTTGGCGCAGAAACACGGTGTAGCGACGGAAAAACGCGGTTCCAAGGCATTCTATTATTTGGGTGGTCTGACGGAAGGGACCGAGACAGTGATGATGTTCATCGCGATCTGCCTGTTCCCGGACGCCTTCGTCTGGATCGCCATCGTATTCGGGGCTGCCTGCTGGTTGACGACAACAAGCAGAATCATGATCGCCCGATCGACTTTCGGCCAACGGGCGCCGGCCGGTTGACAGTATTGGGGTCAGTGGTATCAAGATCCGGGTTCAGCCCGCTTTCTTTGCCGGCATCGGTGCTGGCCGACGACGGGGTCGCCACCATCGGTGGCGGCGCGGTCGGTGTTTTCTCAGTCGAGCCGGCGCCGGACACTGCCCCATCGGGGGTGTTGGCCGGCAGCCGTGTGTCGGCCCCGGCAGAGCGCGCCTCTCGCGCCTCAGCGCGTCGATGACGGCGTCGAGCCCGGGCCTCTGCAATATTGACCCGGAGCAACAGCGCGCTTGGGGTCACGACGAGCGTCAGTACGGTGGAGAACGTCAGGCCGAAGACGATCGCGGTCGCCATGCCGATCCACCACTGCATGGCCGGTGCACCGACAGTGATCTCGAAATTGACAAAGTTCACATTGATTCCGAGCGCCATCGGCAGCAGTCCCAGGACCGTTGTGATCGTCGTCAGCATAACCGGGCGGAAACGCTGTGCGCCGGTCCGCAACAGCGCATCCAGCGCTGTGGGAGCTGTTTCCTTCAGGCGGTCATAGGTGTCGATCAGGACGATATTGTTGTTAACAACGATTCCCGCCAGCGCAATGATGCCGACCCCCGTCATGACGATGCCGAACGGTTGGCCAACGACAAGAAGCCCGATCAGAACGCCGATGGTGGACATGATGACGGCGCTCAGAATCAGGAAGGCGGAATAGAAGCTGTTGAACTGCGTGAGCAGAATGATCGCCATCAGGAACAACGCCATCAGGAAGGCGGTTCCCAGAAACTCCGACGCCGCCTGCTGCTCTTCGTCCTCGCCGCGCCACGTGATGTCGATGCGCGGATCCAGATCGGCGCTGGAAATCCAATTCCGTAATTCCGCGACCTTGTCGGCGGCCAGAACACCGGACTGGACATTCGCCATGATGGTCATGACCCGCTGGCCGCTTACGCGATCAATGGTGCCTGTCTGTTGAATGGCGCTGCGTTCGACAAAATTGCTGATCGGGATCGACCCCTGATCGGTCTCGATCCTTACGGAATCGAGCTGATCGAAGGTTCGGTATTCGCTTGGATAACGGATGACGATATCGACCTCGTCGCTGGAATCGTCCGGACGATAGGACCCGAGCGACAGTCCGCTTGTGACGAGCTGTATCGAATCGCCGACCGCCGTTACGTCGATGCCGAATTTTGCCGCCTGCGCACGATCAACGATGAGCTCCCAGTCAATGCCCGGCAGCGGACGGCTGTCCTCGATGTCGGTCAGCCCGTCCATTTCCGTTTCCATGAATTCGCGAATACGGGCCACCGTGTCCGGCAATAATGCCGGGACTGCTGACGACAGTTCGATACTCACCGGTTTGCCGACGGGAGGACCCGCCTCCGGCTCACGGATTTCGACGTCAACGCCTGCCAGGTGGTTGGTGCGCTGGCGAATTTCCTCGAATATCTCGGCGGCGGTACGACGCTGATCCCACTCGATGAATTCGATCGTGATCTGACCGATGACGTCCTCGGCCACTTCCTGGCCAACGCCGCCCGCGCCACCGGTTCGGGTATAGACGCTGGTAAATTCGTCCTGCATCTCAAGCACTGCGGCTTCGGCTTCTGCCATCAGGGCATCGCGCTCGTGGATTGACATGTTGCCGCGTGCATGAACGAGAACGATCGCCTGTTCCGGCTCGACGTCGGGAAAAAATTCGACCCCGTTGCCGAGCATTCCGTATGTGCCCCAAACCGCGACGAGCAACACAACCGTACCGGCAAGGATTGTTCCGGGAATCCTGAGGACCCGCCGCAGCAGACGCACATATCCGCCGGTAATCCCCTTTACCGAGTCGAGATCGGCCTCGCCGTCCTGAGCGAGCGCCTTCATCGTCTCGTCGCTGCCGCTGCTGCTCGCGCTACCGAAATTCGCGCCGAGAGTCGGCACGAATATCAGGGCCATGGCCAATGAGGCGGACAGCGTCATGATCAGCGTAATCGGCAGATACTTCATGAATTCGCCGACGACGCCCGGCCAGAACAGCAAAGGAGAGAACGCGGCCAGCGTGGTGGCCGTTGACGCCGTGATGGGCCAAAACATCCGCTTGGCCGCGAGTCCATACGACTCCTTGCGGTCCAGACCTTCACGCATTTTCCGGTCGGCGAATTCCGTTACCACGATAGCGCCGTCGACAAGCATGCCGACGGCAAGGATAAGTCCGAACAGGACGACAATGTTGATCGTATAGCCCTGGACGTGCAGCAGCAGAATGGCCGTCAGAAATGATCCGGGAATGGCCACGCCGACGAAAGCCGCCGACCGGAACCCGAGCGCGCCGACAAGCACCACCATCACAAGCAGGATCGCCATGATCACGTTGTTCTGAAGATCCGTCAGAGCGATGACGATGTCGTCGGACCGGTCCTGGGTAAACGTGACCTGTACGGCGTCAGGCCAGGCGGCGCTCTCCCGTTCCATGGCCGTCCGGATCGCGGAAACGGTGTCGATGATGTTCTCGCCGGCCCGCTTGCGAACCTCCAGCGCGACGGCTGGCAGACCGTCCACACGGGCGATGCTCGTCGGCTCCTTGAAGGTCCGCCTGATTTCAGCAACGTCCCGGAATCGCACGACCGCATCGCCGGTCGCCATGATCGGTGTGTTCAGGATGTCGTCGAGCGTCTGGAACAACCCGGGCACCTTGACCGAGAATGCCCCGTCCTGGCGGTCTAGACTGCCTGCGGCAACCAGACGGTTCGACCGGTTGACGAGCGACACGATGTCGTTGCCGTTGAGGCCGTAGCTTTCGATGGTGAGCGGATCGACCACGACCTCGACGACTTCATCACGGTCGCCGCCGATATCGACGCTGAGTACCGGGCGCAGCCCCTCGATCGTCCGCTCGGCGTTGCGGGCCAGTGCGATCAGGGTGCGTTCCGGCACGTTGCCTGAAAGCGTCACGACCATGACCGGAAACAGACTTGTATCCACCTCCTGGACGGTCGGCTCGTCGGCGTCGGCGGGCAAGTCGGCCTGCGCCCTGTCGACGGCTTCCCGGACATCGGTAAGCGCCTGGCTCATGTCGTAGCCGGCCGTGAATTCGAGGACCACGTTGCCGCCGCCTTCATAGGCGGTCGACTGCATCTCGTCGACGCCCTCGATCGAGCGCAGCTCTTCCTCCACCGGCCGAACCATCAGTCGCTCGGCGTCTTCGGGTGAGATTCCGCTCAGATTCAGCGAGACATAGATAATGCCGATGGAAACGTCGGGTTCAGATTCCTTGGGAATCGCCGAATAGGAAAAGACGCCGGCCACGATCAGCATCAGAAGCAGTGAAATGACCGTCCTGGATCTGCTGATCGCAGCGTCGACAAGGCCGGTCATTGTGTCGTCCTCGCGGCGATATCGGCCTCATCGACCGGGATGACGCGTTCATCGGCAACGACGAATTCCTGGCCCACCGTGATGATCGTCGCCGTTTCGGGCAGACCCGACACCCACACAGCACCGTCGCTGTCACCGAGAATCTCAATCGGGTTGAAAACCACTGTTCCGTCGTTGTCGACGCTCTTGACGCCAATCACACCATCGTCAGACAGCGACAGCAGCGATGCCTCTATCCTGTGCGCGGAGGTCTCTGCAAGAGGGAGGCGGATTTCCGCGGTGAGGTTTTCAATGATTTCATTGTCAGGATTGGGAACCTCGAGCTCGACAGGGAAGGTGCGGGTACGTTCGTCGGCCGTGGCGCCAATATAGGTCACCTGACCCTCGACCTGATCTCCGCCCACCAGCCGAACCTGCCCGGTATCCCCGGTCCTGATATCGCCGAGATTTCGCTCGGATACCTGTCCCCGAATTCTGAGCGGGTCGAGGTCGATGATGACGGCGACTTCCTCGCCTGCGTCGATGAAAGCGCCGAGTTCGGCACGTCGACTGTCGAGAATGCCACCAAATGGCGCGCGAACAATCATTCGGTCCAGCGCAAGTTCGGCCGCCGAAACCGCCGCCCGCGCACCTTGCAGCGCCGCCTCGGCTTGCGTCACATCGGTGCTGGAGCGGACACCGCGCTGATTGAGCGTCTGCGCCGCATCAAATTCTGCCTGGCGCTGGCGAACCAGAGCCCTTGCTTCCTCCGCGCGTGCTTCCCGGTCGTCGGACGACAGCCTTATAATGATTTGATCCCCGTCGACGGTTTCGCCCCTGTCGGCTTCCACCGCGACGACGGTCCCGGAGACCTGCGCCGTGATGGTCACGGTGCGCTGGGCCATGGTCCGGCCTTGAAGGATGATCTCCTCCTGCATCGGTTCGGCAGCGATTGTTCGAACGCGAACCTGTTGGAGGTTCCGCTGTTCGGGCCTGTTTTCCGCCGGCGTCGAACCGGTTCCCGACTCAGACACACCCTGTGGTGGATCGTCATTTTCGCCGGTCGCAAATATGGTGTCGTAGCCCAGCCAGGCGCCGACGCCAATGCCCGCGATGGCGGCGATCAGTATCAATTTCTTCATGTCGTGCGTCCGGACGTCGTAGCGGGTTGGCGCAGGCGATCGGAGTCGGATGCGTGGGAATCCGATTTCCCGCCGGTCGGTTCGTCATTGTCGGTTAGGTGGCCTTCGATCAGAAAATTACGATTGTTGCGATAATAAGCAAGACACGCACGATGAATCGTCAGACCCAGACCGCGCACGAATTCCGGACCGGGGCGTGTCGGGCAATGAGGACCATGTCCGTCGTCATCTTCGCATTTGGAGAGTTCCCGAACGATGGCTTCATGCTGCAAGATGCGGTTCTCGACCAGTTCAGCGAGCCGGTCGGCCGGCAACAGGTCGGCAAAGAATATTGAGAACAACAGGTCGGAGCGAAATTTGTCGCTGGCGGGGTCGGTCGAGACCATCCGCGCCAGAGCCAGATGCCCCTGCGGGGTCATCTCGTAAACCTTCTTGTCTGGACGTCTGTCCTGCTCCTGGTCGGTTACGGTTACCAGTCCATCGTCTGTTAATCGACGCAGCGCCGGGTAGATTGAGCCGAAGCTGATATCCTGAAAATGGCCGAATGGCCCTTCTTCGAACCGTTTGCGTATCTCGTAGCCCGAGCACGGACCCTGCTTCAGAGCGCCCAGGCACAATGTTCTCGTATCCAAAAGCTGGAATCCCGCAAGCTGTGGGTAGAGGATGATTGGGCGACCGATGGGTTGCCGGTCTGAACGGCCGTGCCACACTATCCTATCGATCCGGAATATATCGAATCGATATACTACCGCCAAGCAGGATCGTCCAGCCCAGATCCGTTACAGCCGCATGCCAGCATTGCACGCTGCCATTCAGGTTCGATCACATCGAGGGCCGCCTTGGCGGGGAAATATCATCCCGATATGCACCTCAAGCAAACGGTGATATCATGTATAGGATCCAGCTAGAATATAGGTAAGGACAAAGCTCATTATTCCAATTAATACCGCAAATAAGAGCAGGTAGAATGTGAGGTAAGAATTTTTGTTGTCCTTCTTTCGCTCAAGTATTGTTGTCGTAACTTGTCTTTTGTTCGCCGGATCGAAGAAAGCTTTTTCAACTTTTACCTCGTTAAATTTACCGCTTTCGAACAATTTTTCGGCCGACGCCATGGCGTTGTGCATGTCATGCACAGTCCCGTGAGTATTCCAGCCCGTCGCGTCCATTGCGAGAACGCTGTAGATGATGTCCCGTTGTCCGGCCATGAGGGGGTGAGCGTCCTGAATACATTGCTGTGAAGTGCTAGCCTGCCGGGTCATCCTCTGCGCAAAACCCTATCAAACCGTAAATGCGGCCTCCGGTCGGGCAGGACGGGTCCGGCAAAATGGCGGTCAGGATTTTACGAAAAGTGTCTGTTCCAGCGCCGTGAACCGTTCCGCACCGCTTTCGGTGACGTGAAACGCCTCGCTGATTTCAATGCCCAACAGATCCTGCCAAATTCCCGGTATGAGGTGAAACGTCATGTTCGGTTTCAGCACCGTACGATCGCCCGCTCGAAGACTCATGGTGTGCTCCCCCCAGTCGGGCGGATAGTTCAGACCGATCGAGTAGCCAAGCCTGCTGTCCTTGTCGATGCCGTGGCTATTGATGACGGCGCGCCAGGCGGCCTCGACCTCTTCGCAGGTCGCGCCTGGCCGGGCGACGTCCAGCGCGGCATTGACCCCCTCGACAACGACCTGGGCGGTTTCTGACCAAGCCATCGGCGGTGTGCCGAGGAAAATCGTGCGTGCCAGGGGGCAGTGATAGCGGTGCCGGCAGCCGGCGAGTTCGATGATCGTGCCTTCCCCTTCCTGAAATGGAGTGTCGGACCATGTCAGGTGCGGCGCGCCAACGGATTTGCCCGTCGGCAGCAAAGGCACGATAGAGGTGTAATCGCCGCCGAATTCGGCAGTGCCGCCGATCTGAGTTCGCATGATTTCGGCAACTGCATCGCACTGTCGGGTGCCCGGCGAAATCGCGTCGATGGCGGCCCGCATCGACGCTTCGGCAATTTGCGCCGCCTGACGCATCAGGGCGATCTCGGCGTCCGATTTGATCGCCCGGACCCAATTCACCAGCGTTCCGCTGTCGATGATCGCGGCATTCGGCAAGCCGGCCCGTAATGCGGCATCCGCCGCCGCGGAATAGTAATAGGTATCGGATTCGACACCGATCGTGCCGTGATCGAGACCCATTGTTGTCAATTGGCCGGCAACGAACGAATAGGGGTGTTTTTCCCGGTTCTGCACATAGTCGTCCGGATAGCCGATTATGTCGTCATGGCTCATATAGACCGTGGCCCGCGCACCGGCGGCATCCTGTCGCCGGCCAATCCAGAGCGGTGGTCGATCGTGCGAAATGACGACGCATTGGTGCACATAGAACGACCAGCCATCGTAACCGGTCAGATAGTTCATGTTGGCCGGGTTGGTGCAAACCAGGGCATCGAGGTCCAGGTCCGCCATTCTATGCCGCACCTCCGCGAGCCGTCCCTCGAATTCGCTTCTCTCGAACACTTTCATGCCGATGACTCCATCATTGGCGCGACGGATGACACCGTCATATATCGATGACCATACCGAGACCGGATTCTATGGCGCGTTCCAGCGCATAGCGAGCGATCGCAGTGTCCTGTATACCCGTTCCGGTCAGGTCGCAAATCGTCACATCGCCAGGCGCGCGGCGTCCCGGAGCCTTGCCGGCGACAATGTCGCCCAGTTCCGCGACCGGATGATCCGCAGCCAGCACATCGGCCGCGAGAGCATGATGCAGTTCGCCCAGACGGGCGCATTGCTCGCGCCGATCGCAGACCAGCGTCTCGGCCGCGGCCAACAGATCAGGGGCGATCTCGTTCTTTTCCTCGGCATCCGATCCCATCGCGGTCACATGCGTTCCGGGTCCGATCATTCCGGCGGTGACGACCGGCTCGCGTGCCGGTGTCGTCGTGACGACGATGTCGGCCCGCGCTACTGTTGCGGCGACGCTGCCGGAGACGGTTGTCGGGATGCCCGTAGCGGCGGCGATGTCAGAGGCGCAGACGGCTGCCGCGTCGGAATTTCGACCCCATACGGTAATGTGCTCCAGAGTGCGGACCATCGACACTGCCTGCGCCTGAAGCCGCGCCTGACATCCCGTTCCGACAATTGCAAGGCGACGGGCGTCCGATCGCGCCAGATGGCGGGCCGCGACGCCGCCGGCGGCGGCCGTTCGAATGTCGGTGAGATACCCGTTATCCAGCAAGATCGCTTCCAGTAGCCCCGTTTGTGCTGACAGGACGATCATCAGACCGTTGAGTGACGGCAGACCGATCGCGGGATTGTTGAAGAAACCGGGGCTTACCTTCAGGGCAAAGCTGTCCAGACCCGGTATGTGGGCTGTCTTGACGTCGACCTCTCCCCACGGAACGGCGGCGTCGCCGCCATCAGCCATGATGTCGAGCCGAAGAATGGGCGGCATGGCAACTGCGCGCGTCGCAAGGGCAGAGAACGCCGATTCGATGACATCGATCGCCGTTGGGCATAGCGAAACAATTCCGGTCAGGGTTTTGCGCGTAATCAACCGGCAACTGGGCATTCACTGGCCTCTTGATTCGAGGAATCGGATGAGTTTGCCGCCGGAGCGGGAGCGGATCCGGTACTGATATTGGCACTGGCACCCGGGTGATGGGCGCCCACGATCTCGAAAAAGCGGGACATATCGACCATGTTGCCGCAGCTGAGACAGGCGATCCGGTCAAGTCCCCTGCCGATGCCCGGAACTTTTCCCTCGATCAATGCCGCGGCGGCGACGGCTCCTGCGCCTTCGACCACGAGCCGGTCGTTCCAGAACAGATATCCCATGGCGCGGGCGATTTCGTCGTCATCGACGGTCACGATGTCGTCGGCCAGCGCCCGTACCATTTCGAAGCTGTGCCGGTTCTGCAGTCCGATTCCGCCGCCAAGACTATCGGCCAGCGTTTCGGGTTCGGTCACGTCAATGGGCCGACCAGCCTTGAGGCTTTCCGCCATTGCGCCGCCCTTGCCAAGGCTGATGCCGATGATGCGGATCGCGGGGTTGGCCGCCTTGAGCACCCTTGCGACACCTGCCAGCAAACCGCCGCCGGACAGCGGAATCAGCACCGCCTGCATTGAGGGCCAGTCCCGCAGCAGTTCCAACCCGATCGTGCCTTGTCCGGCGATGACATGGGGATCGTCGAAGGGCGGGACAGCCACGAGCCCTTCAGCCGCGATCAGGCGCGCCGCTTCGGCGTCAGCCTCGTCCTGGCTATTGCCGGCGATCCTGACTTCGGCGCCGAATTGGCGGACGCCGTCGACTTTCACTTCCGGGACCAGGGACGACATCACGACCGCGGCGCGAATGCCGAGCCGCGCCGCCGCTGCGGCAACCGCGCGTCCGTGATTGCCGGTCGACACCGCGATCACGCCGCGCTCCCGTTCTTCGCGCGACAACGCCAGCAACCGGTTCGTCGCACCGCGCAGCTTGAACGCCCCGGTGTCCTGGAGAAAATCGAGCTTGATGCGTATTTCGGCGCCGGTCAGCGCCGAAAGAGACGCCGACGGCACCAGGGGCGTCTGGCGAATATGGGGACGGATCGCCTGGTCGGCGGCAAACACATCCTGCAGCGATACCGACATAGCCGGCTCCGTTACGTCAGGTTGTCGACTTTGATGGAGGCTCACATCCGATTGACCCGCGGATTCCCCGGATGCCGAAGCCCGGTCAGGGTCGTTCCCGGTCCTCTGTTCTGTCAATCAGAACAATGGCCCGGATCAATATCCGGATGCCGGGCGTCAAACCGTCAGCACCATCGGGTCGGGCTCCTGGCTGAGCAACGTGGAGATCACGTCGAGTCCGTGCGCCAGATCATCCGGGTTCTCTGCGGCGCCTATACTCAGTCGCACGGCGTGCGGTTGATCGGCCCGTCCGACGACGAACGGTTCGGCTGGCGTGATGGCAACGCCTTCATGCCATGCCTGGGCGGTGAATGTCCTGGCGCGCCATGGCTCGGGCAGGCGCACCCAGACATTCGGTCCGGTGGGATGGGATCGATAGGCGCCGGCGGGGAGCTTCTCTTCGACGAGGCGATTGCGTTCGGACAGCCGTTCCCGCTGCCAATGCGCCAATTCCCGCATTGTGCCGTCCGTTATCCATCGGCTTGCGATTTCGGCCACCAGCGGCGTCGCCATCCAGGTGGTGGCCCGCACCCGGGCAACGAGTTTCGGCACCAGAGCCTCCGGCGCCAACAGCAGGCCGGTGCGAAGGCCCGACACGCTCCATTTGGTGAATCCCGTCACGTAAAGCGTTCTGTGCGGTGCGAGAGAATGCAGGGCTGGCGGACCCGATTCGACCAGAGGGGCAAAAACGTCGTCCTCGACGATCCAGATATCGTAGCGCTCGGCAATGGCCACGATCGCCCGCCGACGATCCTCGGGCATAAGGGTGGTGGTCGGGTTGGTCAGCGTTGGCGTGATCGTCACGACCTTGACGTCGCCGGCCTTGCAGGCGGCTTCGAGCGCGTCGGGCATCATCCCGTGCTCGTCGGTGGCGATTCCCCGCAGGCGAAAATGCAGAATGCTGGCGAGCGAGATGATGCCATGATCGGTCAGGCTTTCGGTCGCGACGCCGTCGCCCGGTTCTGTCAACGCGGACAGTGCGACCTGAACCGCATGAGCGGCGCCATTGGTAACGACGATGCCGTTTGGATCGCACTTCAATCCGAGAGTCGCCAACCATTGCGCCCCGGATTCGCGATGGGCGTCCAGTCCGACGACTGGCCGGCAGGCTGTCATGGCGCTCAGATCCGGATCGCCGCCCAGGGACTTCAGCACGGATCTCAGACATCTTGCCGTAAAGTCTCCCTGCACCGGCCGGCAAATCGACAGGTCGATGATGTCCTGATGATTGCGCTGCATGATGTATCGGCTTTCCCGGCTCTCGGCGGGGCGGCCGAGGACGAAAGTACCCCGTCCGACTTCGCCGACGACATGGCCGCGGCGTTCGGCTTCGCTGTATGCCGAACTGACCGTATGGATTGAAAGCCCCAGCCTGAAGGCAAGATCGCGCCGCGCCGGAAGCCGATCGCCGGCATGCAGTTCGCCCCGGTCGATCGCCAATCCGATGGAGGTCGCCAGCGCGAGGTATCGGGGTAGGTCATCGAGGCCTGTGAAGTCCGGAGTCCAGATTGGCATGGTCAAATTCTTCTATTGAACCGGCGCGAAACCCTAACCTACGCTCGTTGGCGGAAACAAGGGCCGGGTTGCATACGGGCGCCGACACGGCCAACACGACAGTACGCCCAGAAAAATGGACCGGATCAAAACATGACGACGCCCCCGAATGAGACACCTGTGCTGGCGACGAATCCTGCATCCCCTGGTGCGCCCCTGGGGGAGGCACCCTCCCGCATAGCCGCCACAGTCGATCTCGGGAAGGATGGCAAGCAGCACGGTTATCTGCGTGTTCCGCATTCGCGCAACGACAGCGCCTGGGGGTTCGTGCAAATCCCGATCACCGTTGTCGGCAAAGGGCGGGGGCCGACCATTCTGCTTACGGGTGCCGCTCATGGCGACGAGTACGAAGGGCCGATTTCCCTGATGAAGCTGAGCCGGGCGATCGATCCGGACAGCATCACGGGGCGTCTGATCATCGTGCCGGCGCTTAACCTTCCGGCTGTGAAATCGGCGACACGCCTGTCGCCGATCGACGGCGTCAATCTGAACCGTGCCTATCCGGGTGGGCGCAGCGGCAGCATCAGCGCCATGATCGCGGACTATGTCTATCGCGAGTTGGTCATCGCCGCCGACATCGTTGTCGACTTTCATTCCGGCGGCAAAACTCTGGATTTCGTACCCTGCGCCGTCATGCACCAGCTGGACGATGAGGGGCTGTTTCAGCAGACGCTGGAAGCGCTGAAAGCATTCGGCGCACCGGTCGGACTTGTGCTGCGGGAACTGGATGACGAAGGCATGCTCGACACCGCCGTGGAATCGCTCGGAAAGCCATTCATTTCCACCGAACTGGGCGGTGCGGGCAGAGTGACCGCCGAAACCATGGCCATAACCGATCGCGGCGTGACGAATCTGCTCCGTCACTTCGGCGTTCTCGAAGCGTCGGCCGACCCCCTTGGCATCGGGCCGGCCGCTGTTGCCGAGACGCGGCTGATGCACACGCCGGACGCAGACTGCTTCATCGCGTCAGAGCATGCCGGCATGTTCGAAATGGTGGCCGACCTGGGAGCAACCGTCCGCAAGGGCGACCCTGTCGGCCGCGTCCATTTCCACGAGGATGCGTCGGCGCCGGCCGTCACCTATCTTGCCGGCCATGACGGGTTGGTGCTGTCTCGGCATTGCCCGGGTCTCATACAAAGAGGCGACTGCCTGGCCGTCATCGCAACCGATTTTCCGAGCCGATAGCGGAAACGGGTGACACCGACGGTGCAAGGCAATAGTTCTGCTCCTAGAAGATCGCCAATGGCTTGAAGATCATGAGCATGAAACACGCGCTGGATCGACTCGACGTCAAAATTCTGGCGGCCTTGCAGCGGGAAGGGCGGATCACCAAACTCGCCCTTTCGCAGGATGTCGGCCTATCGCCCAGCGCTTGCCTCGAACGGATGAAGCGGCTGGAAGACGCCGGCCTTGTCCGGGGCTATATGGCCGAACTGAACCCGTCGCGGATCGCACGCAGCGCCACCGTGTTCACGGAAATTACCCTGTCCCGCCACGGCGCGGCGGATTTTCAGTTCTTCGAAACCCGGATTCAGTCCATTCCCGAGATTGTCGAATGTCACGCCACCGGCGGCGGCATCGACTATATTCTCAAGCTCATCTGCCGTGACATTCAGCACTATCAGCAACTTATCGACAGTTTGCTGGAGGCCGAAATTGGCATAGGAAGGTATTTTACCTATGTCGTCACCAAGCCGGTCAAGCGCTACACCGGCCTGCCGCTCGACAGTTTGCTGGCCGGCGACCCCCATCTGGAGCAATAGGCACCGGCCAGTGTGAAAGGCCCGACAGAATCCATTACCGGCGATCCTTCGGTGCCGACAGCCCTGCAACGAACAACATTCTTCGCCACGGCTGGTGTTCGGCACCACATTTGCCCGAAAGGCCATAGTCTCTCGTCATCGCGCATGCATCGCGCCGGACCGCGCAATCGATCGAGGGAGAAGACCAATGACGGAAACAGCACTGAAATCCGTCCAGACACCGCAGAACGGCGTGTTCGCGCGGCTGTCCAGACCCGATCTCTTCGAGACGCGCGTGTTGATCGATGGTGAATTCTGTCAGCAGGATGGATCGGCCGGGATGACGGTCAGGAACCCCGCCGATGAAACCGTCCTGGGCCAGGTGCCGAACCTGGGGGCTGCCGATACGAAGCGGGCGATCGACGCGGCCAAACGCGCCTATCCCGGCTGGCGCCGCCTGTTGGCGAAGGAGCGTTCGGCTATTCTGCGCCGATGGGGCGATCTGATGCTGGCCAACAAGGAAGATCTGGCCACCATCATGACCTTCGAGCAGGGCAAGCCGCTGGCCGAAAGCCGCGGTGAGATCGACTATGCGGCGGGATTTTTTCATTGGTTCGCCGAAGAAGCGGTGCGTGCCGACGGCGACACGCTGCAGCCATTTCGCGACGGCCAGCGGCTTCTGGTTTTCCGGGAGCCGGTGGGCGTCACAGCAGCGATAACGCCGTGGAATTTTCCCTCGGCCATGATAACTCGCAAGGCCGGCGCCGCCTTGGCAGCCGGATGTCCGATGATCGTGCGTCCGGCCAGCGAGACGCCATTTTCCGCGACAGCACTGGCCGTGCTGGCGGTTGAAGCGGGTGTTCCAGCCGGCGTGTTTCAGGTCGTGACGGGGGATGGTCGAACCATCGCCGGGGCGCTTTGCGAGTCGGACGTCGTTCGCAAGATCAGCTTTACGGGGTCGACGGAAGTCGGGCGGATTTTGCTGCGTCAATCGGCAGAGACCGTCAAGAAGGTGTCCATGGAACTTGGCGGTCATGCACCGTTCATCGCCTTCGACGACGTGGAACTGGAACGCGCGGTTGCCGGCGCGATCGGCGCCAAATTCCAGACTACCGGCCAGGACTGCCTCGCCGCCAACAGACTCTACATTCAGGAATCGCTGTATGATCGGTTTGCTGCGAAATTTGCCGCCGCTGCCGACAACCTGTCCGTCGGCAATGGATTTGACGACGGTGTGCGGCTGGGACCGCTGATGGACGAGCAAGCAGTCGAAAAATGTGAGCAGCACGTTGCCGATGCCCTTGGAAAAGGCGCGACGCTGCTGGCGGGTGGACGTCGTCTGACGGAGCTGGGCAAGCGTTTCTATGCACCGACCGTATTGGGCGATGTCACCGACGATATGGCCATTACACGGGAAGAAACATTCGGCCCTGTGGCGCCGATCATGAAGTTTCGAACCGAAGACGATGTCATCGAACGGGCGAATGCCACGGCGTTCGGTTTGGCCGCCTATGTCTTCACGCGCGATATGAGCCGCATGTTCCGCCTCGGTGAAGCGCTGGAATATGGCATGGTCGGAATCAATGCCGTCTCGATGACCGGACCATCGATACCGTTCGGCGGCCACAAACAGTCGGGTCTGGGGCGTGAGGGCTCGAAATACGGTTTGGACGACTATACCGAGTTGAAATACCTCTGCATCGGCGTCGATGCCTAACGTTCATCCGCCATATTAAGGAAATTCGCTATGACACTCGAATCTCGTCAGAATATGAGTCTTGAGGAGATGGATCAGCATTCGCTTATTCATCCCTTTACCAATCTCAAGGACTACTCGTCCGGCAAACTGGGCGGGCCGCGCATCGTCACCGGCGGCAGCGGAATCCGCATCCAGGATCAGCATGGCAATCAGTTGATCGACGCGTTTGCCGGCCTCTACTGCGTCAATATCGGCTACGGCCGGACCGAGGTTGCCGAGGCGATCGCGGAACAGGCCCACAAGCTGGCCTACTACCACGCCTATGCCATGAACTCGAACGAACCGGCCATTCGTCTGTCTCACCGGCTCGTCAACATGGCGCCGGGCGGAATGGCGCGTGTCTATTTCGGTTTGTCGGGATCGGACGCCAACGAGACCCAGGTCAAGCTGGTGTGGTTCTACAACAACGTCCTTGGACGGCCGGAGAAGAAGAAGATCATCTCCCGTCATCGCGGCTATCACGGCGGATCCGTGATGTCAGGCAGCCTGACCGGTCTGCCCGTCTATCATACGGCCTTCGACCTGCCGGTGAAGGGGGTCCTGCATACAAGTACACCCCACCATTACTGGCACGCGACCGAGGGCGAGGATGAACGTGCGTTTTCAAAGCGGTGTGCGGCGGAACTGGAGGAAATGATTCTGGCCGAGGGGCCGGATACCGTGGCGGCATTCATCGGCGAACCGGTGCTCGGCACGGGCGGCATCATTCCGCCGCCTGAAGGATACTGGGACGAAATTCAGGCCGTCCTTCAGAAATACGACATTCTGCTGATCGCGGACGAAGTGGTCTGCGGGTTTGGCCGTATCGGGACGCCGTTCGGATGCGACCGTTATGGGATCAAACCGGATCTGATCACCGTCGCCAAGGGTCTGACCAGTGCGTATCAGCCGCTGTCCGGGGCAATCGTCGGCGAGAAAGTGTGGAAGGTGCTGGAACAGGCCTCGGACAGTATCGGCCCGTTCAGCCACGGCTATACCTATTCCGCCCATCCGGTCGGAGCGGCCGCCGCATTGGCCAACCTGGACGTTATCGAGCGCGACGACCTGACCGGCAACGCTGAACGCGTTGGTGGCTATCTCAATCAGCGTCTGGCGGAAACCTTCGGCGATCACCCGATCGTCGGGGAAGTCCGAGGCGTCGGTATGCTGGCAGCCGTTGAATTCGTCGCAGATCCGGCGCGAAAGACGCGCTTCGATCCGTCGATGAAGGTTGGTGCTCGCTTGTCGGCCGCCGTGCTGGCCGAGGGGGTTATCGCCCGCGCCATGCCCCATGGCGATATTCTGGGTTTTGCACCGCCCCTGGTGATGACGCGCGAGGAGGTCGATGAAATTGTCGAGAAAGTTGGCCGTGGGGTCGCCAAGGTGACCGATGAGCTGGTCAGCGAAGGCGCGATCAAGGTTTAGAGCCGGGGTTCGTTCAGCTCAGGTTCATCGGAATCTTTTCATTTTCGGGGAGGGGGCAGCGGGGCGGCGCCGCAGAAAACCGCTGCCCCGGACGCAATGCAGCATTAAATGCCGCTTTGCAGAACCGGAGGCCCACACTGCCAGCGCTCTCGCGCTGCGTGTGGGTCCCGGATGACGCTTCGTGTCTCCGGGGATGGGGATAGGAGGGGCGAGTGCTAGGCCACGTCCTGAAGCAGCGATTCCAGCCGATTGATCGCATAGAGGGCTTTGCCACAGCCGACAGCGACGCATGTCAGCGGTTCTTCGGCCAGTGAACATGGCAAGCCCGTGCGTTGCCGCAACAGTGAATCCATATTCTGAAGAAGCGCGCCGCCGCCTGTCAGTACGATCCCGCGCTCGACGATGTCGGCGGAAAGCTCCGGGGCGACCTTTTCCAGCGTTGCCGAAACGGCATCGACGATGGACGACAGCGGCTCCGCGATCGCTTCGACCATCTCGGCCTCTGTGACGACGACTTCGGTCGGGACGCCGCTTACCAGATCCCGTCCACGCACGGACATCGTGCGTCCATACCCGTCAGTCGGGAGGAGCGCGCTTCCGACGGCGATCTTGATGGCTTCGGCGGTACGGGTGCCGATAAGAAAGTTATGCACACGCCGCATGTGATTGATTATTGCATCATCGAGGCTGTCGCCGCCAATCTTTATCGATTCGCAATAGACGATACCGCCCAGAGAGATCACTGCCGAATCGGTTGTGCCGCCGCCGATATCGACGACCATCGAACCGGTGGGTTCTGTCACCGGCAGCCCGGCGCCGATGGCGGCTCCGATCGGTTCTTCGATCAGGTAGACGCGACGAGCACCCGCGCTTTCAGCGGCTTCGCGAATGGCGCGCCGTTCAACCGCCGTTGATCCGGCCGGCACGCAGATCACCACCTTGGGGGCAGCCAGCCGCCGGTTGTGATGAACCTTGCGGATGAAATGGCGGATCATCGCCTGAGCGACTTCGAAGTCCGCGATCACACCGTCTCTGAGAGGCCTGATGGCCCGGATATTTCCCGGCGTGCGGCCGACCATCATCTTGGCATCGTCACCGACGGCGAGAACCTCGGTCCTGCCTCCCGACCGGTTATCGGGACCAATGGCGACCACCGATGGCTCGTTCAGCACGATCCCCCGTCCCTTCACGTAGACGAGTGTATTTGCCGTACCGAGGTCGATAGCCATGTCCTTCGACAGGAAGCCGGTAATTTGCGACAGCATGACATGTCTTTCTTCGCTGATGGTCGACGAGCGACGATCGCGCATCATTCTTCGGCCAATCCATGGCCCCGAATACTGGGTCCCGGGGAGAGGCGCACACGCGCCAGGGGGCTCGTCCCCAACCGACTGTGTAGCACTTCCCCCGGCCGAGCGCCCCCTTCCTATCGCAATCGGCAATGAGAATCGACCTTCCGAAGGTCGATTCTACGGCACGTCACGTGGATGCGTTCCCTTGACGGGCGAAGGGCCGTCACCGGCCAGTGCCGAATTGTGAGAGTCCCGGCACCTGGTCCCCTCTGCTGGTTCCGGCTATTGGGCCGCAGCTTCCGGCTGGCGGGATTGCGGTTCGTGTTGGAGTATTCGATCTGCCGGCAATATAACCGTGACGGTGGTGCCGACATTCGGCTCGCTGTCCAGATCCATATCCCCGCCGTGCAATTCGGCGAGTGCCTTTACCAGTGGCAATCCAAGACCACTGCCTTCAAATCGCCGATTGAGGGAGCTTTCGACCTGTCCGAACGGACTCATGACCTTGGGTATATCGGCCTCGGCGATGCCGATGCCGTTGTCGGAAACGCTGATGAGGAGCGCACCGGAGCCCGCGAGGGCCGTACTGACCTCGATTCGACCGCCTTCCGGCGTGAATTTCACGGCATTGCTGAGTAGGTTGAGGAGAATCTGTTTCAGTTTGCGCTCGTCCGCCCGAATTAACTCCGCGCCACTCGCTACCGATTTCACCAACGTGATGCCGTGCTTTTCGGCGCGCGTCTCCACCAACCGAAGTGTCGCGGCCACGGTATAGGGCAACTGAATCGTATCGTCGCTGAGCGTTGCCCGGCCCGCTTCGATCTTCGAAAGATCGAGGAGGTCGTTGATGAGGGACAAAAGATGGATGCCGCTCTTGTGAATGTCCTCGGCATATTCCGCACCCTTGGCGTCTTCGCCCCGACTGATCATCGGGTCCTTCAGGATTTCGGCAAACCCGATGATTGCGTTGAGCGGCGTGCGGAGTTCGTGGCTCATATTGGCGAGGAACTGAGACTTTGCCCGATTGGCGAATTCGGCCTCTTCCATGGCGTGGCGCAAGGCGCTTTCGGTTTGCCGACGTTGCTCCAGGTAGCGGATGAAGCCGATCGAACCGCCAACGCATAACAGGCCGACCAGAACGAGAAGGGCGATCAGACTGTTGCGAAATGTGCTCAGCCGCTCCTGTTGTATCGACAGCAGCCCCATGGCGCTTACGTGGTTGTCCAACAACAGGTCGCGGACTTTCTCGCCGGTCTCGCGCGCGCGATTGTAGACCAGTTCCAGGATGACAGGCGATTTCGGCGGATGGCCGTAAAGCCCGTGCGTGAGCCAGCTATCCATATCGCTGATTGCGGGGCTGATTGCCGCATGCAGAGCCGCGGCGCCGGTAATCCGGTCGAAAGACTGCGATCGGCGGAGTTCCTCGGTCGATACCTGAATGTCGTAGAGCGATTGCAGGATCGATCCGACGTTTCTGTCGGTAGCGTTGTTGCGCGCGACTTCGGTTCTGATCATGAGATCGGAAAAATTCTGTCCGATCTGGACCATGTCCCGCTCTTGACTGATCATGTCGACAGGCAGGCTGTCGCTGACGGTCGAAAGCATCGAATGGACATAGAGGCCGATGCCGATATTGACGACGAGGACCATTGCACCGAACAGGAGCGGCAGAATCCGGCGCCCATGCCCCCATGACAGTTTGGCCAGGATCGTATTGCCTCGTCTGTCCCCGTTTGACGGGGGCGCGACATCGGATGCGTCGAACGAGCAGGGTTCTGCTTCGATCTGTGCCATCAGGACTCCCAGACTCAGTCGATGAGACCGTGTTCGCGATAGAAGCGGGCAGCCCCCGGATGAAGCGGTATCGAAAGCCCCTCCAGCGCCGACGACAGATTGATGTTGCCACCCATTCGGTGCCCGGCTGACAGGCGCCTTTGCGTCTCTTCCGCCCATAAAAGCCGCGTGACCTCGTAGACGATGTCGTCGGGCAGACGGGCATGGGTGATGAATTGCGCGCCGATCCCTACGGTCTCAACCGATGGGTGATCGGGGTATGTGCCGCCAGGTATGGTTAGCGCGGTATAGAAGGGGTGATCGGCCAGGAGCCGGCGTGCCGGCGCACCATCGATCGGGACGATGCGGTAGTCGCCGGGCCGAAGCGTATCGCTGGCGATGAGGCTGCGCAAAGGCGGACCGGCGACGGCGAAAAACCCGTCCAGCAAATCTGCGGCCATTCTTTCCAGCGCAAGGTCGGCTTTCATGTATTCGGCATTGAACATGTCGTCGGTAATCTCGAATGCCGCGAGGAGGTACTGGGCATCGACCAGCGTTCCCGATCCAGGTTCATCCAGCGATATTCTGTGGTCTTCGATACCGGCGAGTCCGGTTATCCCCGCTTCAGCCGCTGTTACGAGGTGCATGGCTTCGGGATAAAGATTGGCTATCGCCCGCAGATCGCCATGCGGCTGTTCGCCATCGAACATTCCCGTTCCGGTATGAGCCCAATGGACGATATTCGCCTGGGCGAATCCTCCTTCCAGCCCGCCTTCGGCCAGGGATTCAATGTTGGCAACAGAACCGTTCGAGGTCTGTGCAACTGCGAGGATCGACGGCGGGCAGTCCCGGCCGTCGCAGGCGCTGCTCATCGACAGGCTCGATATTCCCTCGGCCATGCTGCGGCCAATGGGAAAATAGGTGCCGCCACTGCCGCCGGTCCCGATCCGGAAAGAGACCAGATCGTTCGCGGCTGAATCGGCAACAGTGAGCGCGCCGGCCAGAGGCGCACAAATGACGGCAATTGCCGCGACAAAACGGCCAAACCGTCCAGCCATGAACGTCCTCCCGCCAAAAAGGGGATCCCGACAACCATTACGCGAAATCAGCTTCGCGCAAATTGTTTAAAAAAATCTGTAGGCGAGAGGAAAGCGGAGAAATCGACTACTGGTCCGCGAGTTGCCGACGCAGCGTGATGACCAGGGGAGTGTGATCGGAAGCCTTGTCGCGGCCGCGCGGCGCGCTGTCGATGCGGGCGGCGTCAAGACGATCCACCGCCTGCGGCGACAATAGCGCGTGGTCGATACGGATGCCGTGGTTGTGCTGCCACGCGCCTGCCTGATAGTCCCAGAACGTGTAGGCCCCGGCGTCATCCGGATGAAGCGCGCGAAAGGCGTCGTAATAGCCCATATTTGCGATTCGGCGGAATGCCCGGCGCGTGTCGGGCAGGAACAGGGCGTCGGTCTCCCAGGCCCGTGGATCGTAACAGTCGATCGCATCGGGAATGACGTTGTAGTCGCCGCAGGCCACCACGGGTATTTCTTCGGCAAGCAGCGCCGCGAGGCGATCATGCAACCGGTCCAGCCATGCCAGCTTGTATCGATATTTTTCGCTGTAGCTTTCGCCTGTCATGGCCGGATTGCCGTTGGGCAGATAGAGGCAGACCACGCGAACACCAGCGATATCGGCTTCGATGTACCGAGCGTGGGAATCGCTGGCGTCGCCGGGCAGTCCGCGTGCGACATTCGTTGCAGTATGACGGTGAAGAATTGCGACGCCGTTGTAGCTCTTCTGTCCGTGCACCTCAGCCGCGTAACCGAGTTCTGCCAACGCGTCGTAGGGGAATTTTCCGGTTTCGCATTTGAGTTCCTGCAAGCAGGCAATATCCGGACGTTCGTCCACCAGCCATCGGCAGACGCCATCGAGCCGCGCCTTGATCGAATTGACGTTCCAGGTAGCGATCGAGAGGACGGCCTCACCGGCGGTTGAGTCCTCGTTCCCTGTCGAGTTTCCGGTCTCGGCGGTTTTGTCGGATCGGGTGTCGGACATCGCGTTTTCTTCTTATTCTGGGGCTGCGGGCGCAAACGGTTGCCGTCCGCTCTACCAGGGACGTTTGCGACGGCGTCACCAAATACACCGGGTTATGATCAGATCGAGAAAGACGTACCGCATCCGCACGATGACGCTGCATTGGGATTGCGGACCTGGAACGAGGCCCCAATCAGTTCCTCGACGAAATCGACCTCTGACCCGTCGAGAAGGTCCAGCGAAACGTCGTCGACGGCCAAACGGACCCCATCGCGCTCGAACACCAGATCGTCCTCGTGGACGGCGTTGTCGAAGCCGATTCCGTATTGAAAACCGGAGCATCCTCCACCGCTGACCGAGACCCGCAGAATGAGCGTGTCATCGGCGCGCCGTTCGATCATTTGCCGCACACGCCGAACGGCGCTGTCCGATATCGTTATGACCCGCCCGCCGGTTGTCGGCCCGTCATCGGTTCTGACATCGGTTCGTTCAGCGGTTGCCGATTGTATCGCGTCGCTCATGGAACAGATCCTGAATTCGGTGCTTTGCGTGACAGTCGCATTTTGCCACATCCATTATGTATAAGCCAATTGGCGCTGCGCAATGCCGGCTCGCTACGAGGGGGCTGCTTTTTCCAGCGGAACCGGTCCGAGGAGGATGAATAGTTCGAGATGAGTGGTCTGGAGTGGACGCAGTTGATGTCGAAGCACCGGGTTGGCGGGGAGGCGGTCCAACCGTCCGACCACCGGTACCGGACGGCGTTCGAGATCGATCAGGATCGCATCACATGGTCGGCGGCGTTCCGATCGCTGCAGGACAAGCGCCAGGTCCATGGCAGCATCGTCGGCAGCGACTATGTGCGGTCCCGCCTGACCCATACCGCCGAAATCGTTCGCGTCGCGCGCACGATCGGATTTCTGGTGGGCGAGCGTATTTGCCGGAGACACCCGGAACTGGAGGTCGATCCGCCGACATTCGGCCATCTGCTCGCCGCGGCCGCGGCCGGGCACGATATCGGCCACGGACCTTTCGGCCACCTTTCGGAGGATATCGCGTCGGAATGGTGGCAATCCAGCCCACTGGGCCGGGAACTCAGACAGGGTCTCAGCGCCCGGATGTCACACGAACTCACCCACTGGGAAGGCAATGCCCAGGGGTTTCGAATTCTGACCCGGATCGAAGGGTGGCGGCAGACCGGCGGCCTGCAGCTTACCGCCGCGGCGCTTTGCACCTATACCAAGTATCCGTGGACTGCACCAGAGATACCCGGCGAGGCCCGGCCGTCGCTGCGGAAATTCGGATGCTTCGAGGGCGAACTACCGCTGTTCAGGGAGGCGTTCGAGGCCTGCGGCCTTCCGGAACTGGCGCCAGGGCACTGGATGCGCCATCCGCTGGCGACCGCCCTGGAATGCGCCGATGACTGCTATCTCGTGACGGATCTGGAGGATGGTTACGCTGTCGGTGCGCTGTCGTATCGAGAGGTCGAGGATCTTCTCCAGCCGCTCGCAGGGACACCTCGGTCGGACTATGCCGACCTGGAGAGTGATGAAAAGCGTATCGTATTCCTTCGGGCGAAGGCTGTGAAAACGCTGGTCAACCAGTCCGTCGACGCCTTTTTCGACAACTACGACACGATTATGGACGGCCGGTTCGACGATTCGCTGCTGACGTGTATCCCGGCGGCCGACGTTCTTGGTGGGATCCGCCAGATCAGCAAGCCCAAGCTTTACGACTTCCAGAGCCGGGTCGTCGCCGATCTGAAGGCTGAGCGGGTCGTGCGCACGGTGCTGGAAAATTTCGCCGCAGCCCTTTACGACCGTGAAGTTATGGTGGACACAAGTGCAGTGTCGATCCGAAATCAGGCGGTGCTCAATACGATCGCGAATGTTGAGCGTATCCCGTTGCGCCGCGAGGCCTGGATCCGGGCGATGATGGACCGGATCATCGCACTGACCGACCGGGCAGCGACTGAGCAGGCGGCGATCCTGTCGTGACCGTGCGCTTATGACCAATTAATCGGAACGTTTCATGACCGACTATCGGCGAAGATCCCCGACAATGGATGGAAGGCACGATGGGTCCGACGGCGTTCCCGATCGTCAGCCTGCGCCCCGTACGAATTCCTGGTACGAACCGGAGGCTCATGCCGGATCCGGGGCTGGAGACGGGTTCGACCATGATGGCAACCGGCACCGGGATCAGGACGCTGGCGGGGGCCCCGGACAAGCTTATGGACAAGCTTACGGTCACGGGGAATTCATCGACGACATTGACGATGACGACGACTATGACGGTTCGGAAAATGGGCCGTGGATCGAGCCCCCGGATGACGGGCCGGCAGGTTATCGGTTTCGCCTGCTGGCCGGTGTGGCTGCGGTTATCCTGATCGTTGGTGGCGGTGCGTTCTGGTTGTTCTCGGATGATCCGTCGATCGGAGGCTTGCCGGAGGATGCGCCGCTTATCGCCGCCATCGACGGTCCATACAAGGAACGGCCGGTGGATGCCGGCGGGCTCGAAGTTCCGCATCAGAACCGTCAGATCCTGCAGACTTTGGGCGGACGTCACGCACCGGATCGGGTGGAGAGCCTGTTGCCCGGACCCGAGGAGCCGGTCCCATTGCCGGATGCTGTCGAACAGCCTGAGGGCGAAGGCTTTGCCATTGCCGGACGCGACGGCCTGTCGGACCCTCCCGTTATCCCGGAAACGCAGGACGTAGAACCGTTTGGTTTCAATTCGATACCGACGCCGGCTGAGAGCTCGCCTGAAGACGGTGCCGATCCTGCCGAAGAGCCCGCCAGCGAGCCGGCGGTGGGTTTTGACGGACGGGAAGACCAGATAGCGGCCTTGATCGAACAGATGGGCATTCTTGACGACGCCCCCTCCGGGATGGACCCGAGGCCGGTCCAGGAAGGCCCCGCCGATCAAACCGAACCGGAAGCCGGTCAGGTGCCTGTCTCGCCGGATACCGATGGCGATCGACCCGATGATGGACCGGAACAGGACTCTGCAAATGGCCAACCGATCGCAGCGACACCCGATGGCGGGTTCCGTGTTCAGTTGGGTTCGGTCGACAGTGCGGATGCTGCGCGCGGCGAATGGTCGCGACTGTCGGGGCGCCATTCCGATCTGCTCGGCGGCCTCTCGATGACGGTGCAGGAAGCTGACATCTCCGGACGAAGCTGGTACAGGCTTCAGGCCGGCCCATTAACGCGGGAGGCGGCCGAGCAGGTCTGCCGCGAGTTGGAGAGCCGGAACGCCGGTTGTATCGTGGTGAGCCGATAGCGCGTCGGTTGCCAGCCTTTCGAGGACAAGGGATACCAGCGATGGCGGATCCAGCGGCAATCCTGATCGGATGTAGTGGGGCCACATTTACCGCCGAAGAGCGACGGCTGATCGCACGTGCCAATCCCCTGGGCTTGATCCTGTTTCGGCGCAACTGCGCGGATGCAAACTCGATCCGGGCGCTTACCGCCGAGTTCCGTGATCTTGTCGGTCGGTGCGACGCGCCCGTGATGATCGATCAGGAAGGCGGCCGGGTGCAGCGGTTGCGGCCGCCGGAATGGCCTGATCTACCGGCGCCGGGACGTTACGCCGAATTGGACCGGTGCGATCCGCAGTTGGCTGCCGCAAAGATCGGCGCCCACGGGCGGATCATCGGTCTCATGCTGGCCGAGTTGGGCATCACGGTCGATGCCGCGCCCGTTCTCGATCTTCTGTTCGACGGTGCCAGCAGCGTCGTGGGCGACCGCGCTTTTGGATCGGACCCGCACCGGGTAGCCGTTCTGGGGCGCGCCATGGCCGACGGTCTTTCAAGTGCCGGTGTTGCGCCGGTCATGAAACACCTGCCGGGGCATGGCCGGGCAAAACTAGACAGCCATCACGGCCTCCCTCGGGTCGATGCCCCGCTGGACCTGCTTGAAGCGTCAGATTTCGTCCCGTTCGCAGCGCTCGCGGACCTTTCCTGGGGGATGACGGCTCACGTCGTGTATGCTGATGTCGATCCGGACCTGCCGGCAACGCTATCCCCGACCGTCATACAAGACATCATCCGCGGCAAGATCGGCTTCGACGGTTTACTGACAACCGACGATCTGGCTATGGGTGCGCTGACAGGTTCCCCGAATGAGCGTGTGGCGCGGTGCCTCGACGCCGGATGCGATATCGCCCTGTACTGCGATCCGTCACCACGTCGTCTGGCCTCCGCGCTGGAAGCCGCCCGTCCCTTGAGCCGGGATGGTTTGGCCCGCCTGAAGCGTTGGCAAATGGCCGCAAGCCAGGCGCGACCCGGCCAATGGGCGCACGAGTACGCCGAGTTTGCGCCGCCTGCCGCGTCGGCCCCGGACAACGCGGCATCGACCCGGGCCGACACACCGGTGGCCGATCGATGACGGGACCAGTAGCTGGGCAGACCGAAACGTTTCAAGAGGACGCGAAGCCGGCTGGTGGCGATCATGCGAAAGATGCTGCCGGGGAACTGTTCGTGGCGCTCGAAAGCTATGAAGGGCCGATCGATCTGCTGCTCGATCAGGCTCGGGCGCAAAAGGTCGACATGTCGAAGATTTCGGTTCTGGCACTTGCCAACCAGTACCTGGATTTCATCGAGCAAGCGGAAAATCTTCGGATCGAACTGGCCGCTGACTATCTCGTTATGGCCGCGTGGCTGGCCTATCTGAAGTCCCGGCTGCTGTTGCCTGCTGATGAGACCGAGGACGATGAGCCGAGCGGCGAGGAACTGGCAGCTGCCTTCACCCGGCGCCTGCAGCGGCTTGACGCCATGCGGCGTGCCGGCGAGGCCCTGATGGCGCGCCGGATCGTTGGACGCGATTGGTATGCAAGCGGCCGGACGCCCGAACTTCAGTCCGTCAAGACAACAGCTTACGATGTATCCCTCTACGATCTTCTTAAGGCATACGCTGAACACCGGCGGCCGTCGGAGGTGATTGGCGAAACCTATCGTACCCGGCTCAACCTCGTGTCGGTTGACGAAGCGGTCCGGCGATTCAGCCATCTGCTCGGCGTGTTTCCCGGTTGGAATCGACTGGAAGGTTTCCTGCCCAAGTCGCTGGTCGACAAGCTTCATTCACGTTCGGCTCTGGCGTCCCATTTCGTGGCGGCACTGGAATTGGCCAAATCCGGAAAAGTCGAACTTCGCCAGAACCAACCCTTTGCGCCGATATATGTCCGGGCGTCACCGGATCGGGTTCGGCAGACGAGCGCCGGGACCACCGAGAATGAATAGCAGTCCCGAGCATCCCGACCACCCCGCGGGGGACGGCGGAAATGCCGAAGAAGATCCACTATCAGGTTCGATGACCGGTGTTTTGAATGGACCGGTGGATCATGTACGCTTGGTCGAAGCTGTCCTGTTCTCGGCGCCGTCGCCGGTCCCACCCCGGGATCTGCGTGCCTTGCTGCCGGAATCTGCCGATCTGGATCTCATCATGTCGGATCTGGCCGAGCGATATGCCGGACGCGGCGTCATTCTGACTGAAGCGGCCGGCGGATACGCCTTCCGGACAGCCCCCGACCTGACGCCACATCTGAGGACAACCCGGCAAGTCTTTAAGAAGCCGGGGCGTGCGGCCATCGAGACGTTGGCGATCATCGCCTATCACCAACCCGTTACACGCGCTGAAATCGAGGACCTTCGCGGCGTTGCGACCAACAAGGGGACTCTGGATGCGCTGATTCATGCCGGCTGGATCAAGCCCGGTGGCCGCCGCAGAAGCCCCGGACGACCGCTCACCTGGGCTACGACCGACGGCTTTCTGGCGCAATTCGACCTCGGATCGCTGGACGACCTTCCGGCGCTGGAGGAACTGAAGGCGGCCGGCATGCTGGATCGTGACAATGTATCGGATCGGCCGGACGATGGCCACGAAGGGGGGCCGGATCGGCCCCATGACGACCGGGACGGCGAGGGACAGATTTAACCCGAACCCTGCCGGGTTCTGCATCCCCCGATCCGGTGAACGGCCCCGGTGACCGCCCCCGGTGACCGCCATTGCTATGACATAGTGTTTCTGCCATCATTCCGACCGACAAAGACGACGGTCGAAATCGACCGTCTGCAGCTTCCGGAGTAGCATCATTATGGGTTTGGGTGTTTGGCAGGTCGTTCTGATTCTGGTGATCGTCCTGATTATCTTCGGAGCCGGTAAGCTCCCACGGGTAATGGGCGATGTCGCCAAAGGGGTGAAAAATTTCAGAAGCGGTCTGAAGGAAGAAGACGAGGCGGATGACGGAACGAATCCGAACCGTCAGCTCGATGAAGACGGGCGGCCGACGACGACCAGTTCATCGACCGTCCAGGACAGCGACACGCAGCGAGACGGTGTGTCGAAACCCTGACCGGCCAGCGCGTTGCCAGCTGCTCCTGGCGTATCGGTCGAAGGCCGGGACCCTGCCTTGGGGCTTTGCATTCCGACCGGATGGATTTTGGTGATCCTGGCAGGAGCCTGGCGCGCGGCAAGCCAGTTTGCCTCATACATTAATGTGCCGGAACGTACCTGCGCAATCCAATGGACTGGATTGAGGCAGGGCGAGGCGGCGAAGGGCGCGGTGACTGGCGTTCGGAAAGACGGAAGACATGTTCGATATCGGTTGGCCGGAGTTGATGATCGTTATGATCGTCGCTCTCATTGTCATCGGCCCGAAAGATCTGCCCAAGGCTCTTCGGCAACTCGGGAAGTGGGTCGGCGCCGCGAGACGAATGAGTTCCGAGTTCCACAAACATGTGGACGACATTGTGCGCGAGACGGAACTCGAAGACGTGAAGCGGGGCATCGACAAGGCACGATCGGTCAATATCAAACGTGAGCTTGAAAAGCAGATCGATCCCGACGGATCACTCACTCAGGCATTCAATGGGTCGAAAAAAGTGTCCGGGTCGGGCCGATCCTGGCGCGCCGACGAGAGTGCCGACACGGGCACTGACACGACCGGTTCCGCCAGGATACCGGATTCGCGGGCGCGATCGGCTGCTGTCACGAATAGCTCAGCGTCCACCGGCACGTCCACTGGGGCATTCGCTGGCGGCGTCAGCGCACCGCAGAAGCCGACCGGCAACGGCATCACACATACGACGACCGCGCAGGTCTTGACCGACGCAACGTCGCGTTCGCCCGGTCTTTCTGATCGGTCGGCAAGCACGTCGTCGCAGCCTGCGACGTCGCCGCGACCATCCCCGCAAAAACCGTCGGTCGAACCGGATCAATCCGTAACGACTGACAAGGCCTGATTCGAACGGATCCGCTGACGTGGCTGAAAAGACAGAAAACACGATTGACGATAAGCCGATGCCGCTTATCGAGCACCTCATCGAGCTGCGCAATCGTTTGATGTATGCGACGGCTGCACTCTTCGCGGCTTTCCTTGTCTGCTATTATTTCTCTGACGATATTTACGCGTTTCTTGTCCGGCCTTTGGCGTCGGCATTGGAGGGCGAAAATCGGAGGATGATCTATACCGGGCTGACTGAAGTTTTCTTCACTTATATTAAAGTAGCATTTTTTGCGGCGGCGTTCTTCTCGTTTCCCGTCGTTGCTTCGCAGTTTTATCTTTTTATTGCTCCGGGTTTATACAAAAACGAACGGCATGCGTTTTTGCCATTTCTTGTTGCAACGCCGATATTGTTCTTCACCGGCGCTGCGATGGTTTACTATCTGGTCATTCCCCTGGCGTGGCGGTTTTTTCTGGGGTTTGAGGCACCAGGCGGCGACGGCATGCTGCCTATTCAGTTGGAAGCCCGCGTTGCGGAGTATCTGAGCCTCATAATGAAGTTGATTTTCGCGTTCGGCATAGCCTTCCAGCTGCCGGTTGCGCTCACCCTGCTGGCTCGCGCCGGTATTGTCTCGTCCGATACGTTGGCTGCAAAACGAAAATACGCCATCGTCATCGTGTTCGTGGTCGCTGCCATTCTGACGCCGCCCGATATCATCAGCCAGATCGGGCTCGGGATACCCATCATTATCCTCTACGAGATATCAATCATTCTTGCGCGCATGGGTGAAAAGAAGCGGGCGAAACGTGAAGCCGAAAGCGAGCAGGACAGCGAGATCTGATCCTCGCTTATGCTGGGCACGGTTCGGACTGCGGCGGGCGATCGAATGGTCGCCCGCTGCTTCCGTGCCTTGCGCAATCGTGATGTTACTGTGGCCTTTTCTGGATTTTTCTCTCGGACCCCGTTTATAACGCCCGGACGAATTCGACGACGGCCCATGCCAATCGGAGCCCAAATGCACGACCTTCGCTGGATACGCGACAACCCCGAGGCTTTCGATCGGGCAATGGCCCGGCGCGGCGAAGCCGCGGTCTCAGCAGAGCTGCTGGCTCTCGATGAGAAGAAGCGTTCACTGCAGACGGAACTGCAATCCCTTCAGCAACATCGAAACACCGTTTCGAAGGAGATCGGAGCCGCGAAGAAGGCCGGCGGCGATGCCGATGCCCTGATGCGCGAAGTGGCGAGCATCAAGGAGCGGATGGCAGGTCTGGAGGAACGCGAGCGCGAGTTGAGTGACGAATTGTCACAATGGCTGGCCCGGCTGCCCAATGTCATGGCCGACGATGTTCCCGACGGTGCGGATGAAGGCGACAACGTCGAATGCCGGCGCGTTGGCGAGCCGAGGGAAATTTCCGACGCCAGGGATCACGTCGCCCTGGGCGAAGGGCTCGGGATGCTCGATTTCAAGTCGGCGACAGATATGGCCGGTTCGCGTTTCGTGTTGTTGCGCGGCGGGCTGGCGCGGCTGGAACGGGCGCTCGGGCAGTTCATGCTCGACATACACATTGCCGAGCATGGCTTCGAAGAGGTGCAGCCGCCGTTTCTCGTCGGGTCCGAGGCCCTGTTCGGGACCGGGCAGCTTCCAAAATTCGGTGAGGATCTGTTCAGGACGACGGACGATCGGTGGCTGATCCCGACATCAGAAGTACCCCTGACGAATATGGTCGCGGACCGGATACTTTCTGCCGACGATCTGCCCATGCGGCTGACGGCGCTGACGCCCTGCTTTCGCTCCGAGGCCGGCGCGGCAGGGCGCGATACGCGCGGCATGATCCGCATGCATCAGTTCAACAAGGTTGAAATGGTCTGCATTACGACGCCGGAGAACTCCGACGCCGAACAGCAGCGCATGCTGACCTGCGCCGAAACGGTCCTGCAGCGGCTCGGGCTTGCGTATCGTGTTGTCAACCTGTGTTCGGGCGATATCGGATTCAGCGCCCGGCGGACTTTCGACATTGAAGTGTGGCTGCCCGGTCAGGCACGGTATCGGGAGATTTCGTCGGTATCGACAACCGGAGATTTTCAGGCACGGCGGATGAATGCGCGGATGCGAAAAGCGGGCGAGAAGGCGACGCAGTTCGTTCATACTTTAAATGGCTCAGGCGTTGCCGTCGGCCGCGCCCTTATTGCGGTCATGGAAACATTTCAGCAACCCGATGGCTCTATCGTCGTGCCTGAGCCGCTGCGACCCTATATGCGCGGCATGGATGTCCTGAGACCGGCATAAACAACGAGGCTGAATCGAATTGAAAAAGAATCCTCGCATACTCCTGTCAAATGACGATGGAATTCATGCACACGGCTTTTCGGTTCTTGAACGAATTGCGCGGTCCCTGTCCGACGATGTCTGGGTATGCGCGCCGTCTGCCGAGCAGTCCGCCGCCAGCCATTCCCTGACAATCCATCGTCCGGTGCGTCTCGGGCGGGTTGATGAAAAACGCTATACGGTTGACGGTACCCCCACGGATTGCGTTCTGCTTGCCGTCAATCACATCATGGCCGACCAGCCGCCAGATCTGGTGCTGTCGGGCGTCAATCACGGTCGCAACATTGCCGAAGACGTAACCTATTCCGGCACCATCGCTGCCGCCATGGAAGCGACGCTGCTCGGTATACCGGCGATCGCGTTCAGCCAGTCTCTGCCACAGGGAAGCGATGCCGATTGGTCCGTAGCCGAAAAATGGGGCCCGCAGATCGCGGCTCGGCTGCTTGATGCGGGATGGCCGCAGGGCGTGCTGATGAACGTCAACTTTCCGGCTGTTCTCGCGGACGAGGTCGCGGGCGTCGCCGTCGTTCCGCACGGCGTGCGCAAAATTGGTGATGTTCTGGACGAGCGGACCGACCCGCGCGGCCGATCCTATTTCTGGATCGGCTCCAGTCGCAGCGACCAAGAGGCACCAGACGATACCGACATCAAGGCGCTGTCGCGCGGCCAAATCACGGTGACGCCCCTGCACCTGGATCTCACCCACCATGCGACGCTGGCAACCCTGAAAGGGGCACTTGGCTGATCATGGAAGCACGCAAGATCCGCCTGCTGATGACGCTGCGGCGATCCGGGATTACGGACACGCAGGTGTTGGGCGCGATTGAGCGCGTGCCTCGGGAAGTGTTCATTCCCGCCACATTTCACGATCAGGCTTACGAAGATATGGCTCTGCCAATCGGTATGGGCCAAACGATCAGTCAGCCGATGGTGGTCGCGCGCATGACGCAGGCGTTGGAAGTCACGGACCGGCACAAGGTCCTCGAAATCGGAACCGGGTCCGGGTACCAGGCTGCGGTTCTCGCCAAATTGTGCCGGCGCCTCTATACGATCGAGCGACACAAAGAATTGCTGGACATCGCCGTAGAGAGGCTGGAAACCTTGCGTGTGCGCAATGTGACGGCATTGGCGGGCGACGGGACGAAGGGGTGGCCGGAACAGGCACCATTCGAGCGAATACTGGTTACGGCAGCTCATGGCGGCGATGAGCCGCCCAAGGCCCTGACCGACCAGCTTGCCGTCGGTGGACTGCTGGTGATTCCAATGGGCGACGAGAAGCGCAAGCAACGGGTCGTTCGTTACCGGCGCATGGATGATGGGCTCGAGCGGGAGGATTTGTGGCCAGTTCGCTTCGTACCTCTGCTGCCCGATACTCAGGACGGCGCTCAACGGATGAAGGCATCATCATGACGCAGCAAAGCGGTCCGGGACCCTCTCAGGCGGCCCTCCAGGGAACGATTGGACAGGTACCAAGCGACTTCAGGAAGCGCCTTTTCACAAGGCGTGGATCCATGGCCGTCTCTCTACTGGTATCGGCGCTTGCTGCCGGCTGCACCTTGCCACCGCCGTTGCCGGGGCAATCCGGGGATGTTACCGCAGAAGAACAGTCACCCAGATACGCTGTGGTTCAGCCGGGTGAGAATGTCTCGATCGTGGCCGAACGCACCGGGATTCCCGTGCGCGCCATCATTGCGGAGAACGACCTGCGAGAGCCGTACACCGTCTATCCCGGCCAACAGTTATCGCTGCCGCAGGCGCAGTTTCACCACGTCAGCAACGGCGATACCCTCTATCGGATTGCTCAGAACTACGATGTCGACGTCGATGCCGTCGCTCAGGCCAATCGGTTGGACACGCCCTATACGATTTTCGTCGGTCAGTCGCTGCGAATCCCCGAGGGTCCGGGCCAGGGGCGCCAGACTTCTGTCGGCCAGACGACTGTGGCCGAGCGCGGCGACGCTGGACAAGACGGCGGCGCAACGACCGCCTGGAGCGAGCCACGGCAGGATCAGGATGCCGGACGTGCCGCCGATGGCCGGCCCCGGGCGCTGACACCAGCGCGTTCCAGCAATGACCGCACGGTGACGGCAGAGCCCCTGTCGGAGTCGCCGTCCGGTACGTCCCAAACCCGCGAGGCCCAAGCCGACAACGACGATCAAACAGATGGCTCGGCAGTGCCGCCCGACTCTGCCCGGTCCGTTTCGCCCCCATCAGGCACCGACGGATCCGTGCCGGCGGAGGCGGATATCACCGCACAGCCGGTTGCTGATGAGTCGTCCGATGAAGGACAGGAGGCAGAGGCACCGCGCCCGGAACCACAGGACCAGCCGACGCAGGAAAGTGCTGCCGTCAATGAAGAGCAGGCGAATCTGCCGGCTGTGTCCGCGCCGGCAGCGCGCAGCGGCGATCGTTTTTCATGGCCGATCGATGGTTCGGTGATTTCGACGTTCGGCCCGAAAGACGACGGGCAGCATAACGATGGCATTAATATCGACGCACCCCGCGGCACCCCGATCAGGGCGGCAGATAATGGCGTTGTCGCCTATGCCGGAAGCGAGTTGCGGGGATATGGCAATCTGATCATTGTCCGTCATGCGGACGGCTGGGTTACGGCTTATGGCCATGCCGATACGATTTCGGTCCAGCGCGGCCAGTCCGTTTCCGTGGGCGATACGCTGGGTGAGGTCGGCTCGACCGGGGCTGTCAGTTCGCCGCAACTGCATTTCGAGATACGGCGGCAATCGACGCCGGTCGATCCGATGGACCATCTGACGCCCCGTGGCTGAGCCGACATCGCGAGTCCGGTTGCCTAACGCCGGTCCAGCCGACGGCCAAGTGATCCTGCAAGATCCTGGATGAACTGCCAGGCAACGCGACCGGATCGGCTGCCGCGCGTCACTTGCCACTCGCGGGCACGGGCATGCAGTTCCTCGCGCTCGATGGGGAGATCATATGACCGGGCATAGTTCTCAACCATCTCGAAAAAGAGGTCCTGGCGGCAGGCGTGAAAGCCCAGCCAGAGCCCGAAGCGGTCGCTGAGCGATACTTTTTCCTCGACGGCTTCTTCCGGCATGATGGCGGATGACTGCTCGTTCTCGATCATGTCGCGTGGCATCAGGTGACGTCTGTTCGAAGTTGCATAGAGAAGAACGTTGCTCGGTCGTCCTTCGATGCCCCCTTCGAGGACCGCCTTCAGCGATTTATAGCTTTGGTCGGATTGGTCGAAGCTGAGATCGTCGCAAAAGAGGAGGCAAGGGCGGTCGACCGATCTGAGTTCGGCCATCAGCTTTGGCAGCGTCGGAAGGTCCTCGCGATGGACCTCGACCAACGCCATCGCACCCGGCGTCTCTTCGTTGATCCGGGCATGGACGGCCTTGACCAGCGAACTTTTCCCCATGCCGCGCGACCCCCAGAGCAAGGCGTTGTTGGCCGGAAGCCCGCGGGCGAATCTTGCGGTGTTCTCCAGCAGGATGCTCTTTTGTTGGTCGATGCCCGCCAGCAGGTCGATATCCGTCTTATTCACCGTCACAACGGGCTGTAACCGGGCAGCATCCGAGACCCAGACGAAGGCATCGGCGGCACGCGGGTCGAACGGCGCGGACGGCGCCGGTGGGGAATTGCGGTCGACACCATCGGCAATACGCGATAGGGCTTGTTCGATTCTTTCCAGCGCTGCCGGAAGGTCGCTCAGATCCGTCACGGGGTTGATTCTCCTCGTTGCATTGGTCCCGGGTGTCGACATCGAACGCCGGCTGTTCGGTGCGGATGCCAGTCTTTGCATTCGGGGTTTCCGACAAAGCCGTTCGGTATTAAACCGTCCGGCGCGTCAGCGCAAACCAAAGACGGACACGGCGATTTCGGCCGCCGATCCGGCAAGCGTGAGGCACGTTGGCGTCGCCCACGTCAACAACGGCGAGCGCCGGGATCGACGACCGTAGCGTCCATCGGAGGAGCGCTTTCGATTGCAACAGCACGACGGATCGTTATAGTCGCGATTTCCGCGGCGGAACCCGGTTTCAATAGGAGCTCTATATGTTCATTTCGCAGGCGTACGCTCAATCGGGCGGGGCCGGTGGCGGCAACCTTCTGATCAATCTGTTGCCCCTGATTCTCATTTTCGTCGTCTTCTACTTCCTGCTGATCCGCCCTCAGCAGAAACGGCAGAAGCAGCATCGCGAGATGCTGGACGGCATACGGCGCGGCGATCGCATCGTGACCAATGGCGGCATCGTCGGCCAGGTCGTCAAGGTCGGTTCGGACAACATGCTGACGCTGGAAATCGCCGACGGCGTCAGGGTCAAGGCGATGCAGCACATGGTCGCGGACGTGCTGGCAAAAACGAAGCCCGCCAGGGGCAAGGGCGGGGATGATCAGGACGGCGAGAGCGATGCCGCGGATGGCGACACAGCGGCCGAACCCCCAGCTGCGGACGCGAAAAAGGGATTCGGCCGTTTCCTCGGGCGATAGCCATACGCTGACCGTAAGCCGGGCAAACCGTAAGCCGGAATGTACGTTGAGTTTGGCTTTTGCCGCGCGACGTGTTAGCCGGCTCGACCTGATTGCTGACTGCGAGCCGTCATTGCCGACGGGAATCGTAAACGGCAGATCGTAGCCGTAGAGAGCGCACATGATTCACTATCCGCGATGGAAGATCATCCTTGTGCTTCTGGTGTGCCTGTTGGGCGGGCTCTATGCCGCGCCGAACGCATTCGACCGGAACACCGTGCAGGAATGGTCCGAATCGCTGCCAGCCTGGGTTCCCGGCCGTCAGATCGTGCTCGGCCTCGACCTTCAGGGCGGCTCGCATCTGCTTCTGGAGGTTGAATACCAGGTGCTGATCGGCGAACGGCTCGAAGCCGCGGTCGAACAGCTTCGCACGCAGCTCCGCGCCGACGATATCGGATATACCGGTCTGGGACTCGACGGCGACAGCCTGACCTTGGAGCTTCGCGATGCCGACGACGTGAGCGCTGTCCGCAGCATGGTCACGGAATACGATCAGAGCCTTGAGGTCAGCGCCGACGGCACCTCGGTCACGGCGGGATTCAGTGACCTGGGACTGCAGGAATTGCGGGCTGGCGCCGTCGATCAGGCGATCGAGATCGTTCGGCGGCGGGTAAATGAATTCGGAACCGTGGAACCCAACATCCAGCGGCAGGGCGAAGATCGCATCATCGTCCAGTTGCCGGGTATCGAAGATCCGGAACGGATCAAGGATCTGCTGGGCCAAACGGCTCGACTGACTTTTCATATGCTTGATGAGGGCACGTCAGTGCAGCAGGCTAGGGAAGGCAATCTTCCCGCCGGATCGATGCTTGTTCCCAGTGACGAGACGGGGCCTGACGGCGAGCCGGTTCAGGACTATGTCGTTCGCCGCCGGGTGATGGTGAGCGGTGAGACTCTGGTCGACGCGCAGCCGACGTTTCAGGACGGACAACCGGTCGTCTCTTTCAGTTTCGACAGTGTCGGAGCGCGACGTTTTGGCGAGGTGACGCAGGAGAATGTCGGCCGCTTCCTCGCGATCGTACTCGACGACAAGGTCGTTTCCGCGCCGCGGATCAATTCGCCCATTCTTGGTGGCCGTGGAATTATCACCGGACAGTTCAGCGTCGATAGCGCGAACGACCTGGCGATTCTTTTGCGGGCCGGCGCACTTCCGGCACCGCTCACGGTGCTTGAGGAACGGACGGTTGGGCCCGGCCTGGGAGAAGACAGCATCGCGGCCGGTCAGATCGCTTCGGCAATCGGATTTCTCCTGGTCATCGTCTTCATGTCCGTGACTTATGGTCTGTTGGGTCTGATGGCTTCGGCTGCGCTGATTATCAATCTGGCGCTTCTCATCGCGGTATTGTCGGCCCTGCAGGCGACGTTGACGCTGCCGGGGATCGCCGGAATCGTCCTCACCGTCGGCATGGCAGTCGATGCCAATGTCCTGATCTTCGAGCGCATACGCGAAGAACAGGCGGCAGGAAGAACGCCGATCTCAGCCGTCGACGCCGGTTACAGCCGCGCCTTGACGACCATCATCGACTCCAATGTCACGACCCTGATCGCCGCGGCGCTGCTATTCGCGCTGGGGACGGGGCCGATCCGCGGATTTGCGGTTACATTGTCCTTTGGCATCCTGTGTTCGATGTTCACTGCCATTATGGTTACCCGCCTGTTCGTCGTGACATGGCTTCGTCGCCAGCGTCCGAAATCGATTCCGATCTGAGGAAAGTCCCGGTCATGAAACCACTTCGCATCGTACCGGACAGTCTGTCGGTCAACTTCATCGGATTGAGGCGTATCGCATTTGCGTTCTCTGCCGTTCTGGTTCTGCTGGCGATTGTAACGACTGCCATACAGGGATTGAATTTCGGAATCGATTTCCGCGGTGGCACGTTGCTGGAAGTCCGCACAGAGGAACCGGCGGACCTGGAACAGATGCGTAACTCTCTTGAAGGTCTCGGCCTGGGAGAGACGTCGCTTCAGCTTTTCGGAACGGATCGGGACGTTTTGATCCGGATACAGCGGCAATCCGGCACCGAGGAAGAGCAGATCGAGGCCATTGGCGTTGTTCAGGATGCACTGGGCGACAACGTCGAATACCGGCGTACCGAGTTTGTCGGGCCGACGGTGGGCGACGAACTGGTCGAAGCCGGCACCATGGCTGTATTGCTGTCGTTGGCCGGCATATTGATCTATATCTGGCTTCGGTTCGAATGGCAGTTCGGGCTGTGTGCCGTCATTGCATTGGCCCATGATGTCATTACGACAATCGGGCTCTTCGCGTTGATTCAGTTCGAGTTCAACCTTTCGACGATTGCGGCATTGCTGACGATCGCCGGATACTCGATCAATGACACGGTCGTCGTTTTCGACCGCGTCCGCGAGAATCTCCGCCGGTACAAGAAGGCGTCCCTGGTCGAGGTTCTTAACCGATCAATTAACGACGTTCTGTCACGGACGATCTTGACCAGTGTGACGACGTTGTTGGCACTTGCAGCCATCTATGTTTTTGGTGGTGCCGTGATCCAGAATTTTGCTTTTGCGCTGATCTGGGGCATTCTGATCGGTACCTACAGTTCCATTCTGCTGGCTGTTCCGCTTCTTCTGTATATGGGTCTCACGCGTACTTCGAGATCCGGGGAAGAATCGGATAAGGATACGGCGGCCCGGGTGACCGGCACAGCGTCCTAGATGTCCGGAACAGAACATCCGCCGTTTTTCCAGTGCCTCTTGTGTGACAGCGGACGGCGAGCAGGGACGATTGGAGGCGGCTGATGGATGTCACACCGATGATCCCCGGCAATCGCTGGGTTATCAATGGCTACGGTCCCAATCAGTTCCGGATTTCCGGCGAGGTCTATCACGGTTCGATGCTCGTGTTCCCCACCGGCGTGGCCTCGTGGTCCGTGGGCGCTGTCGAGGATCTGACCGCGCAGAACATTGTGGATGCCGTGTCCCAGTCGCCGGAGCATTTGGAGATATTACTGCTCGGCAGCGGCGGCAAGATGACGTTGGTTCCCCGGACTGTGAGGGACGCGGTTATCGACAGAGGCATATCGGTCGATGTGATGGAGACCGGCGCTGCCTGTCGAACCTACAACGTGCTTCTCGCCGAAGGTCGCAGTGTTGGCGCTGCCCTGATTGCTATCTGACGTTCGATGGTGACCGGTAGAGTCGCTGAAATTGTCCGCGACGCATTTTGCGTTGCTGTCGACAAATACAAAGGGCCGTCCCGATTGGATCGAGACGGCCCCGGCTGAGGCAGACATTACGGCTTTCAGGGCCGCACGGTTGTCGCTACGAGGCCTTCGAGTACAACTCGGCAACATAGTCCCAGTTGACCAGGTTGTTGAGGAACGCCTCAAGATATTTCGGCTTGTCGTTCCGGTAGTCAATGTAGAACGCATGTTCCCACACATCGACGCCGAGAAGCGCCGTCTTCCCGTGTGCGTTCGGGTTCTCGCCGTTCGGCGTCTGCATGACGGTAAGCTTGCCGCCATCGAGCGCAAGCCAGGCCCAGCCGCTTCCGAACAACGTGGCGCCGGCCTTCTTGAACTCGTCCTTGAACGCATCGACGCTGCCGAAGTCGGCGGCAATTTTCTTCTCCAGTTCGCCGGGGATCGAACCTCCGCCGCTGGGTTTCATCATCTGCCAGAAATGGTTGTGGTTCCAGGTTTGGCCAGCCTGATTGAACAATCCCCGTTTGGACGGATCGTTGAAGCTCTCCTTCATGACGGTGTCGAGATCGGCATTCTCAAGGGGCGTGCCCTTGATCATGTCGTTCATCGTGGAGATGTACTTGGCGTGGTGCTTGTCATGGTGAAATTCGAGCGTTTCCCGTGACATGTACGGAGCCAGGGCATCGTAGGAGTAGGGCAGATCGGGCAGTTGGAAAGCCATTGATTATCCCTCGACTTTTAGTGGTTGAGCCATGCGCTCTCGTGGAGAGATAACGATTGCCTCACTGAATGTGAAGGGACTGCCATCAGTTTTCACAGCCAATCGGCTTTGGGGCCGGAATCGGCCACCGCCTACAGGTGGGAAATCACCAACAATGAGCGATATTTGCCCGTGACACGACGTATGATCGACAATGAGATGGCAGCTGAAGCAAATGCGGTTGGGCATGACGCGCGGCTGTCGGCCAGCGGACGCATCGTCAGATCCCATGATCGCGATCGGTTCATGGCCACCCTTGTCGTGCCGCATGATCGGCGCGAGGCGATTCTGACCGTCTACGCGTTCAACCACGAAGTCGCCAAGATCGCCGACGCGGTATCCGAACCCATTGCTGGCCAGATGCGGTTCCAATGGTGGTGGGACGCGATCGCTGAAGCCGTTGAGCAAGACGCTCCCGTCAGGATGCACGAGGTCGCCACACCGCTTGGCGAGACAATCCGGCGATTCGGCCTGCATCGCGAACCGTTCGAGCAGATTCTCACCGTCCGCGAAGATCACGATCTGGCCCAGGACCCGCAGCCGGCGACGCTATCCGGTCTGGAAGCTTATGCCGAGGGCACGGCGGCGACGCCGTTTGCGATCGCGTTGTCGATCCTGAAACACAGCCCGGAGCATCCCCGTCAGCCGCCAGAAGCCGAGATGGAGGCCGTGCGGCATATGGGGACCGCGTGGGGTCTCGCCGGTACGATCCGGGCCGTGCCGCATCTTGCCCGTCGTCGGCAATGCCGCATGCCGGCGGACTTGCTGGCGGCCAAAGGGGTGGATCGCGGCGACGTCATCGAAGGACGCGCCTCTGCAGGGCTTGCCGAGGTGGTGCATGAAATCGCCGACAGGGCCGCCGATCATCTGAACCGCGCGAGGAGATTACGCCGGGACATTGGCAAAGACAGCATCCGGCTGCTGGCCGGATGCTGTCTGGTGGATGCGCATCTGAAACGGCTTCAACAGGCACGCTGGAATCCATTCGATCCGCGGCTCGCGCATCCGCCGCCGTTACGCATCGTTCCCATGGCGGTCCGGAGCTGGCTGAATCGCTACTGAAGGGACCGTTACTGACCGGCGGTGGGCGCAAGTTCACCGGCCGGAGCCCCTTGCAGCCATGCGTCGAAGTCGGCCAGTGCCCTGCTGGTGTAGGCGCGTTTGCGATCGCCGCCGCGCAGCTTTCGCACCCCCGGCGGTGGTTCGACCTCGGGAAACAGTCCGAAATTGACGTTCATCGGCTGGAACCCGCGTTGGTCGGCATCAAGCGTAATATGCCGCAGGAGGGCGCCCATTGCGGTCGTCCGGGGCGGAGGTGCCGAAGTGGTGCCCAGGCATTCGCTGGCCGCCAACCGACCGGCAAGCAGGCCGATGGCTGCTGACTCGACATATCCCTCGACGCCGGTGATCTGCCCGGCGAACCGCAGACGAGGCGCCGCCTTCAGACGCAGGGTCGGGTCGAGCAGTCGCGGGCTGTTGAGAAAGGTGTTCCGATGAATACCGCCGAGCCGCGCGAATTCCGCGTTCTCCAGGCCCGGTATCATCTTCAGGACGCGGCTTTGCTCGCCGTATTTCAGTTTCGTCTGAAAGCCGACCATGTTGTAAAGCGTGCCCAAGGCATTGTCTTGGCGAAGCTGGACGACGGCATAGGGTTTCTCTTCGGAATTCGGATTCGTCAACCCGACCGGCTTTAGCGGCCCGTATCGCAGGGTTTCCGGTCCCCGTTCGGCCATGACTTCGATCGGCAGACAGCCTTCGAAATAGGGGGTGTCGACTTCCCAATCCTTGAATTCCGTTTTGGGCGCAGCCAGCAGTTCACTGATGAACCGCTCGTATGTCTCCCGGTCGAGCGGGCAATTGATGTAATCCTTGCCGGACCCGCCCGGCCCCACCTTATCGTAGCGCGATTGGAACCATGCCTTGGAGAAATCGATCGACTCCTTGTAGACGATCGGCGCGATCGCATCGAAGAATGCCAGCGAATCCTCGCCGGTCAGTTCGAATATAGCCTCGGCGAGTGACGTCGAGGTAAGAGGGCCGGTTGCAATGATGACCGACTGCCAGCTCTCCGGGGGCAAGCCTGCGACCTCGCCCCGATCGACCGTGATAAGCGGATGCGACTGGATCGCCTCGGTCACGGCGGCGGAAAATCCGTGCCTGTCGACGGCCAGAGCGCCACCGGCCGGAACCTGATTGGCATCGCCGGCGCGCATGATCAGACTGCCGGCCCGGCGCATTTCCTCGTGCAGCAGACCAACGGCATTCTGCTCCGCGTCGTCGGACCGGAACGAATTCGAGCAGACGAGCTCGGCCAGCCCCTCCGTCTGATGGGCCTCGGTCATCCGTTCCGGCCGCATCTCGTGGAGGATGACGGGAACACCGGCGCCGGCGATCTGCCAGGCAGCCTCACTGCCGGCCAGTCCGCCGCCGATGATATGGATCGGTTTGGCTGTCATTCGGATCGCACCTTCCACTGGATTTGTTGTCCACTGATCTCGGCAGGGGATCGTGTGGCCGATAGGTTCAACGGGCATCGATGACCGGGGGAACTCCGGACAGATCACGCCGAACGGCAGCGAACACGTCGTGAAACATCGACGTCGTCAGCCGGCCGGTATTGGTATTGTAGCGCGAGCAATGGTAGCTGTCGGTAAGGCGGATATGCCTTGTCTCAAGGTCGTGACGGGCGCCATGGCCGAACGGGTATGCTGCCTGCCGCAGGCCGAATGTCGCGATAACCGCGCGATGCGCCACCTGGCCGAGGGCCACGATCGCCGTCAGATCGGGCATGGCCGCGATTTCTGCCGCAAGGAACCGCCGGCAGGTTGCCACCTCGGCGCCCGTCGGCTTGTTCTCCGGCGGAACGCAACGAACCGCATTGATAATTCGACAGTCATTCAGCGCCAGGCCGTCATCCGGCGACGCCCCGTAGTCGCCCCGGCTGAAACCGAATGCCGCCAGGGTGGAATAAAGCAGATCGCCCGCATAATCGCCGGTGAAAGGGCGACCGGTCTGATTAGCGCCTTTCAGCCCGGGCGCGAGTCCGACGACGAGCAGACGCGCCGTCGGCGGGCCGAACGGCGGAACCGGACCGTTGTGGAATTGCGGATAGCGATCCCGGTTGGTGTCACGGAACGCCGCCAGGCGAGGGCACAGTGGGCAATTCGGCGGCGGCAACCCCGGCGTCACGGCTTGCGGCATTGGCGCACCTCGTCGATCGGTCAATCGCTGCCAGAGCGGACGATGGCCAGGTCGGGATCGTCATCGGCCGGCTCTTCCACCCCTTGATCGGGCCCCTGATCGGGTCGCGCATCGGTCCGATCGACATTGCCGTGATCGACGGAATAGCGGGTCTGGGACGAGCGTTGGACGTGCGGCGCCAGGTCCAGGAGTTCGATGAAGTTGTCAGCCTGCCGGCGCAGTTCGTCCGCGACCATCGGCGGCTGAGCCTTGATCGTGCTGATGATCGTGACGCGGACGCCCTTTCGCTGAATGGCTTCGACAAGACGTCTGAAATCGCCGTCGCCGGAAAACAGAAGTATATGATCGACCTTGTCGGCCATCTCCAGAGCATCGATAGCGAGGTCGATGTCGATGCTTCCTTTTTGCTTCCTACGTCCTTGATTGTCTGTATATTCGCGCAAAGGCTTTGTGACCATACAATAGCCATTATAGTCGAGCCAGTCGATCAACGGGCGCATCGGAGAGTATTCTTGATCTTCGATCATCGTCGTATAATAAAATGCACGGATGAGTCGACCTTTTTTAGCAAAAAGATCAAGAAGCCTCTTGTAATCGATGTCGAAACCCAGAGACCGAGCCGCCGCGTACAAGTTTGCGCCGTCAATAAAGAGAGCCAGTCGCTCTTCCTTGTAAAAAATCATCTCAAGCCCTTGATGTCAAAAATATGAAAGGTTGACGTTACCATCGGCTGCGCGCCGTCGCCGGCCGGCGCGTCACTGTTCACCCACCTTATGTAGTATCGAAAGTCCGATTTGCAAAAATCGAAACCTGATACGCCATGACGCAGGCCGGAAAATTCTGTCAATGTGTCTACTTCTGAATGCCGGTTTCAACTCCAACATCGGTTTTCCGCCTTGACGCCCGATTAAGCCAGACGGCCGGCCCGGCAATCCGGTCGGCCACGGCAGAACGGCTGCCGCGAATGGTCTTCTTGCACCGCAGCGTCGCCATGTCTATAGTTCGGCGTTCGCACCGGAGGGAAATCCGGCACGATGTTCCTGGAGTTATGGATTATGGCGCGCGTTACCGTTGAAGATTGTATTGTTAAGATCCCGAATCGCTTCGAATTGGTCATGCTGGCAGCTCAGAGGGCCCGTGACATCGGGGCCGGCGCCTCGCTGACACTCGACCGCGATAACGACAAGAACCCGGTTGTCGCGCTGCGCGAGATCGCCGAGGGAACGATCACGATCGGCCATCTGAAGGACGCCCTCGTTCGGGATCGCCAGCGCGTCGCTCAGGAGGAAGAGCCCGACGACGAGGTCATCGAATTGATGGCTGGTGAAGAAGAACTTTATGCACAGGCCAGCGCGGATACTCTCGCCGACGACATGGAAGTCATCGACAGCCTCGGTGAGGACCAGTCTGGTGATACGAAGGCCGACGCAAACGCGGACGCCGGTGCTGAGGCCGGTCAAGCGTCACTGCAGGATGACGACCTCCCCGATCCGGCGTCGCTGGTAGTGGACGACGAAGCCAATGCGCCGGATGTCTCGCCCGACGACCCGTTTGCCGACCTCGACGACGACAAGTCTTGATCCATCCCGCCGCTGATTTAGATCGATCAGATGGACGGGCGGTTCGTCGGCGCGCGTCCCTAGTCGGCAGCGATGACGGTTTCTCCGGAACCGGGGATACACCGCAGGGCGGATAGCGCGGCGGCAAGCGATTGCGATCGCCGTGCTTTGTTGCGATGGGAGTCGGACCATTGAGGATCGGGGCGGGCGTCGGGGTTGATGAATGATCAGGCAGTATGAGCTGGTTGAAAAGGTCAAGGCCTATGATCCCGAGGCCGACGAGGACCTGATCAATCGCGCCTATGTATTCTCGATGAAGGCTCACGGATCGCAGCGCAGGGCATCGGGCGATCCGTATTTCCTGCACCCGTTGGAAGTCGCCGGCATTCTTGCGAATATGCGCCTGGACACCGGGTCGATCGTGACGGCGCTGCTGCACGACACGGTCGAGGATACGGTTGCCACCAACGAAGAAATTCACAAGGCGTTCGGCGCCGAAATCGCCCAACTGGTCGACGGCGTCACCAAACTTTCCAAGCTGGAGCTTCAGGATGCCGAGGCCAAGCAGGCGGAGAATTTCCGCAAGCTGGTACTCGCGATGTCCAAGGACATCCGCGTCCTTCTCGTGAAGCTGGCCGACCGGCTTCACAACATGCGCACGCTCGACGCCATTCCCAGCGAGGATAAGCGGCGTCGTATCGCGCGAGAAACGATCGAGATTTACGCCCCACTGGCCGAACGTATCGGCATGAACGAGATGAAGGACGAGCTGGAAGACCTGGCGTTCTCTCATCTCAACCCCGATGCACGGGCCTCCATCGTCAGGCGCCTGTCGGAGCTGAGGCTGGAAGGCGGGGAATCGGTACCGGGCGTTCTGGAAGAGCTCTGCGCTGTTCTGGAAGAAAACGGCATCAGTGCATCGGTGACCGGCCGCGAAAAGCGGCCGTACTCGATCTGGCGCAAGATGCAGCGGAAGTCGATCCCGTTCGAACAGCTTATGGACATCATGGCATTTCGCATCGTCGTTAGTGACGTTGCGGACTGCTATCAGGCGCTCGGCATCATCCACGCCACCTATGCGTCGATACCCGGACGGTTCAAGGATTACATATCGACACCCAAACCCAACGGCTATCAATCACTTCATACGGCCGTAATAGGCCCGATGCGCCGCCGGATCGAAATACAGATCCGGACGGAACTGATGCATCGGGTCGCCGAACTGGGCGTCGCCGCGCATTGGTCCTATAAGCAGGGTGGGCCCGAGGTAGAAGTCGAGACCCAGCGGTATCGATGGTTGCAGGAACTTCTGGACATCCTGGATCAGGCACAGAAGCCGGAAGAATTTCTGGAGCACACCAAACTCGAACTGTTCCAGGATCAGGTTTTCTGTTTCACCCCCAAGGGTATGCTCATCGCCCTGCCGCAACATGCGACGCCGGTCGACTTCGCCTATGCCGTCCATTCCGAGATCGGGGATACCTGTATCGGCGCCCGCGTCAATGGCCGGATGGTCACATTGCGCCAGCAATTGCAGAACGGCGATCAGGTCGACATCATCACATCCAGGACGTCAACGCCTTCGCCGGAATGGGAGCGATTCGTCGCGACGGGGAAAGCACGGGCGCGGATCCGGCGCTTCGTCAGGCTGCAACAACGCAGTCAATACGCCAATCTCGGCAAGGCGCTGCTTCAGAAAGTCTTCCGCAACGAAGGGTATGATTTTACCGAAAAGGCCGTCGAAGGGACTCTCAAGGCCTTCAAGGCGATGTCCACCGAGGACATCTATGCTTCGATCGGCGCGGGCAATACGCCGGCTCGCGATGTGTTCGCGCAGATCTTTCCCGGTCACAAGAGTGCTGTCCAGAAGAGCCAGACCGGCGACGACGCCAACGTCGTACCGCTCAGCAAGGCACGCAAGACCCAGCCGCGCGGACACGGTCAGCCGCTGCCGATCCGCGGGCTGATTCCGGGCATGGCTGTCCACTACGCGCGGTGCTGCCACCCGATTCCCGGCGATCGCATCGTCGGTATCGTGACCACCGGCAAGGGCGTCACGATCCACACCATTGACTGCGAAACGCTGGAGAATTTCTACGAAACGCCGGAACGATGGATCGACGTCAGTTGGGATTCCGACGCTTCCAACGGCGAGGATCATGTCGGTCGCCTGCATGCCGTCATCGCCAACGAGCCCGGGTCGCTCGGTACGCTGACGACCGTCATCGGCAAGAACGGTGGCAACATCACCAATCTCAAGATCACGCACCGCTCGATTGATTTCTTCGAGATGCTGATCGACGTCGATGTGAGCGACGTCAAACACCTGACGCATATCATTGCAGCGCTTCGCGCAACGCCCGTCATTACGCAGGTCGACCGCGCCCGCAGCGGATAACGTTATCGGCATGCAGGGAAAGCACGATCCGCGGGAACTGGTTCGGAGGCACCGCAAATGATCATCGGCATTGGTAACGACATGATCGATATCCGCCGCGTCGAGCGGACACTCGCGCGGTTCGGCGACCGGTTCACGGCTCGTGTATTCACGGAAATCGAGCGCGAGAAATCCGATCGGCGCCATAACCGGGCGGCCAGCTATGCCAAACGGTTCGCCGCAAAGGAGGCGTGTGCCAAGGCCCTTGGCACCGGCCTTGCCAGGGGTGTCGGCTGGCGCGACATCGGCGTCGTCAATCTTGTCGGAGGACAGCCGACGGCGGTGCTGTCCGGCCGCGCCAGGAGCCGGCTGGAGGCGCTTACGCCCGAAGGCAGGACGGCACGGATACACCTGACACTGACCGACGATCATCCTTGGGCCCAGGCAATTGCCATAATTTCAACCGACGACTGAAGCTGTATTCGACGGCCGGTAGCGGGTGGCCGACCCATTGGCAAGTTCGGCTATGGGGCGTATGACCAGATGATCGAATGATCGGCGGCGGCCGATTGTCGGGGCGGCAGGTGCGGTGCTTGATTTCGGATCGCCATGCGTGGATACAGGACAGGGTCGTACCGGCGATTCAGTTTACCGACTTCTGAGGCAGATCATTTATGTCATCCAAGAAACAAGGCGGAATCGGCGACGTCATCAAGACGGTCGTCTATGCCGTCCTAATCGCCCTGGCGGTGCGGACATTGGCGTATGAGCCCTTCAATATTCCTTCCGGATCGATGATCCCGACACTGCTGGAGGGAGATTACCTTTTCGTGTCGAAATTTTCGTACGGATATAGTTATCATACCATTGCATTCGGTTACCCCCTGTTCAACGGTCGGATTTTCGGCAGCGACCCTGAGCGTGGCGATGTCGCCGTCTTCAAATTGCCGTCCGATCCGTCGGTTGACTACATCAAAAGAATTGTCGGCCTTCCCGGAGACACGGTGCAGGTCCGCGACGGCAGCCTGTATATCAACGACGAACTGATCGAGCGGACCGAGGTCGGTCAATACGAGCTGCGCGACCGCTTCGGCCGGGTCGAAAGTGTGACGGAATACAGTGAGCAGCTCGGCGATCACTCCTATAGCGTGCTGGAGCGTACCCGGAATCATTTCCTGGATAATACCCAGGTGTTCGAGGTGCCTGAAGATCATTATTTTGCCATGGGCGACAATCGGGACTCCTCACAGGACAGCCGCGTGCTCAACGCAGTTGGCTTCATCCCGGAGGAGAATCTGGTCGGACGTGCGGAGTTCCTGTGGTTCAGTCTTGATGACGCCCGCTTCTGGGAAATCTGGCGCTGGCCGACCGCGATCCGTTTCGACCGATTGTTCACGGCGATCCAGTAGGAAGTCGAACCGTGACTGAACCCGGAAAGACAGGACGCCCGGATCGGGAGCGCCGGGCCGGAGGCCCGGCGACCATGTCCATCGACGTTCTGGAGTCGCGTCTGGGCTATCGCTTTGCCGATCGCCGGCTCCTTCGTGAAGCACTGACCCACCCCAGCAGCGCTCCCGAAGATCGTGGGACGGCGAGTTTCGGGTATGAGCGTCTGGAGTTCCTCGGCGACCGTGTCGTCGGGCTGGTGATCGCCGAATGGCTACTGGAAAAATTTCCCGAGGAACCGGAGGGTTCTCTGGCCCGACGTCACACGGCGCTCGTCCGACGGGAAGCGCTGGCAAGGGTGGCCTCGGCTGTCGATATTGGTCCGTTCATCATTCTGTCTCTCGGGGAAGAGGGTGCCGGCGGCCGCGACAATCAGGCCATTCTTGCCGATGCCTGCGAGGCCGTAATGGCGGCAATCTATCTCGACGGCGGGCTGGAGGCAGTGAGCGCATTCATCCGGAATGCGTTTCTGCCGATCGTGGAAGACAGCGCGGCCCCACCGATCGATGCGAAAACGGCACTTCAGGAATGGGCACAGGCGCGGGGACTGCCTCTTCCGCGCTACGATATCGTCTCCAGAACCGGGCCGGATCACGACCCGACCTTCGAGATCGTGGTAACGGTCCAGGGCTATGACCCGGTCGTGGCGCAGGGGCAGTCCAAACGCAGTGCGGAAAAAGAAGCGGCCGCCGCAATCATGCGGCAGCTGAGTGACGGTGATCAGATATGAGCGACGACCCCGATAACATACTCAAACAGGATGATGATCGGCATTGTGCCGTCGTCGCCGTCGTCGGCGCCCCGAATGCCGGGAAATCGACACTGGTCAATGCCCTTGTCGGGACGAAAGTCTCGATCGTGTCGCCGACGCCCCAAACCACCCGGACCCGGGTCATGGGGATCGCTGGTGAAGGCGTGACCCAGATCGTTTACGTCGACACGCCGGGGCTGTTCAAGCCTCAACGACGGCTGGAACGGGCCATGACCAGCGCTGCCTGGGACAGCCTGGCCGGCGCCGATTTTGCCCTTACGGTCGTCGATGTGTCGAGGACCCGTCCGAGTGCCGAGACCATTGCCTTGATCGAGCGCCTTGCGACAGCCGATATCCGGCGAATTCTCGTGCTGAACAAGGTCGATCTCATTCGCCCGCAGAAGCTGCTGGCGCTGGCTGCCAGCCTGAACCAGAAAGCAGACTTCGAGCAGACATTCATGGTCAGCGCCCTGAACGGCGACCGGGTTTCCGACATCGCGGCATTTCTGACCAAAGAGGCGCCAAAAGGACCATGGCTCTACCCGGACGACCAGCTGTCCGACATGTCTGATCGCCAGCTCGCCGCCGAGCTTGTGCGGGAGAAACTCTTTCTCCGGCTGCGACAGGAGTTGCCCCACGATCTGACGGTGGAGGCGGAAAGCTGGGAGCAGTTCGATAACGGCAGTGTACGCATCGGCATGGTCATCTATGTTCGGCGCGACAGCCAGAAAGCCATCGTCCTTGGGCATGGCGGTGCGATGATCAAAGCCGTCGGCGAAGCGGCCCGGCTGGAATTGGAAGAGATTCTGGGGCACCGCGTTCACGTCTCGTTGTTCGTCAAGGTCCGGTCGGAATGGCCCGAAGACCCGGAGCGCTACGAGACCTGGGGCCTTGATTTCAATGCCTGACGCCTGAATTCAGTCGACGCCCCGGTTCATTTCGATGCGGACGCTGGAAAGGCTTGAGCGGTACGGCGATGTCTTTGGCTATCGATGAAAGGCGGGCAGGCGATCGCCGAAGAAGCCTCGCGGCAATTATGGCATCGGCGTTCGGCGTCGGCCTGACCATCGGAATGTCTCAGCCGCTGATTGCGCTGCACCTTGAGGGGCGGGGCTATTCGTCTCTGACGATCGGCATCGTGGCGGGCGCCTACAGTGCCGCCATACTGCTGTTCGGCCCCTTCGTTCCAGCCATCGTCGCCCGAATGGGCACGGTGCGCACGCTGGCGCTCGGGTCGGTTCTGGCAGCCGGAGCCCTGATCGCTTTCCCCTTTGCACCGGGGTTGCCGCTGATCATCCTGTTACGATTCGTGATGGGGCTTGGCAACGCCTGCGACTGGATCATCAGCGAGACCTGGATCAATACGCTGCCCGACGAGGCCAGCAGAGGCAGGGTTGTGGCCATCTACGCGACGATCTGGGGGGCTGGTACGACCGGCGGACCGGCAATTCTCTGGCTTACCGGGACAGCCGGATCCTTGCCGTTTCTGGTCGGCGCGGCGCTGCTGGCCGTTGCATTCCAGCCGGTGCTTGCGGCGAGACGTCTCGCGCCGTCGATCGGCCGAACGACGTCGTCCCCACATTCGGTCATTCGCTTTTTGAGTGCTTCGCCACTGCCGATTGCGACCGGCATCCTGTGCGGTTTTGCCGAAGCGTCCGTCTTTTCATTGTTCCCCATCCACGCCACCGCCCATGGCATGGTGGCGGAACGTGCGGTTCTGCTGGCCTCGGCTTTCGCCCTCGGCAACTTCGCGCTTCAGGCGCCGATCGGATGGCTTGCCGACCGGCTCTCACGGCGACGGCTGCTGGGGGGAATCGTGATCATGGCCCTGGCCTGTCTGTCCATCATTCCGGTGGGGTTCGGTACCGCCGGCCTCCTTTGGCCGACGGTCATCCTGTTCGGCGGCGCCATTGCCGGCCTCTATACCGTTGGCATGGTAATGCTGGGGCAGCGCCATTCGGCCGGCGATCTGGCCGGGGCGAGCACCGCTTTCATCCTGGCTTACACCGTGGGCATGATCGTGGGACCGGTGGCGAGCGGTGCCGCCATGGCACTTTGGCCCGAACAGGGCCTGCTGGTGGCGCTGGCGCTGGTGCTCGCGGTATTTCTTGTCGGCATCCTCGTATTCGGCGCCCCCAGTGGGCCCCGTGGACGTTCCCGGGGCGATAGCGGGAGCAAGCGGCAGCGAAAGACCGAAGAGGCACCAGGCCATGCAATGGGTCGATGAGGGCATCATATTGTCGGCCCATCCATTGGGCGACAGCAGCTTGAGAGCGATCCTGATGACCCGCGCTCACGGTCGCCATGCGGGACTGGTGCGCGGGCGTCAGGCACGGGCTGCCTGCCAGCCCGGAACCATCGTGCAGGCTGCCTGGCGGGCCCGGCTGGCCGATCATCTGGGCACATGGACGCTGGAGGTCACCGACGCCGCAGCGGTCAGCCTGATGGATGACAGGAATCGGCTTTCCGCACTGGCATCAGCCTGCGCTCTGGTCGAATCGCTGACGGCGGAACGCGACGCGTCGCTGAACATCTACGAGGACCTCAGATCCCTGATCGCCTTGCTGGGCGGTGAGGCCTGGGACATCGCCTATGTGCGTTGGGAACTTGCACTTCTGGAGCATGCCGGATACCCCCTGGATCTGTCCCGCTGTGCGGCGACCGGCGTGACGGCCGATCTGAAATATGTCAGCCCCAGAACGGGGCGCGCGGTGTCGGCCGAGGCCGGGCATGCCTATGCCGATCGGCTTCTGCCCTTGCCGCAATTTCTGGCGGTCCCCGGCCTCGGTGGCTCTCCGGAGGAAATCCACCAGGGGCTGATGCTGACCGGGACCTTTCTTGCCCGTATGCTGGCTCAGCAGGGCGGAGGCGGCCCTGTTCCAGCGCGGGAGCGATTTTTGGCCCGATACAGGAAGGCCCATGCGCTATAAGAATCCCGGCCAACGCACGAGTGAACTGGAAGCGAGTGAACTGGAAGCGAGTGGAATGACAGCATGAATGACGGAGCACCCGGAAGCGACGGCGACGATCCCGGCGACGGACGAATCGTCCCGATCGGATTCGCCAAGGCCCTCGGTGACCGGTATCTGAGTTACGCGCTGTCGACCATCACCGCCAGGTCGCTGCCGGATGTGCGCGACGGCCTCAAGCCGGTGCATCGGCGACTGCTTTATGCCATGCGTCAGCTGAAGCTGGATCCGGCGACGGCACCCAAGAAATGCGCCCGCGTCGTCGGCGACGTGATCGGCCAATACCATCCCCATGGCGATCAATCCGTCTATGAAGCTCTTGTCCGCCTGGCGCAGCCATTTTCGGTCCGGTACCCGCTGGTCGATGGCCAGGGCAATTTCGGCAACATCGACGGCGATAATGCCGCCGCCATGCGGTATACGGAGGCCCGGCTGACCGCGTTCGCGCAGGCGCTGCTCGATGGAATCGACGAGGACGCGGTCGACTTCCGACCGACATACGACGAGGAAGGCCGGGAGCCGCTCGTTCTGCCGGCCAGTGTCCCCAATCTGCTGGCGAACGGCGCGCAGGGAATTGCGGTCGGCATGGCCACGAACATTCCCCCGCACAATGTCGGCGAGCTATGCGCGGCCCTGACGCTGCTTATCGACCGTTCCGACGTAGCGGGAGCCGGACGTCCGGAGCAGCCGCCGGCGAACAATGACGATCCCAACGTCGATCCTGAGGCGGTGCCGGCTGAAGGCGAGGGCGAGGAGCCTGGAGCCCCGCCGCCGTCGCTGCCGGCCAATCCCGGCCTGCCCATGACGGCGGATCCCGTGACCGTGGGCGAGTTGGCCGCCCTGATGCCGGGGCCCGATTTTCCGACCGGCGGCGAACTGGTCGAGACAGCCGAGACCATAACCGAGACCTATCGGACGGGGCGCGGCTCGTTGCGGCTGCGGGCGCGATGGTCCGTCGAGAAGACAGGGCAGGGCACCTATATCATCGTCGTCTACGAGATCCCCTATCAGGTGCCCAAGGCCAAACTGATCGAGAAGATCGCCGACCTGATAAACGGCCGTCACTTGCCGCTTCTCAACGACGTCCGGGACGAATCGGCCGACGACGTTCGGCTGGTGCTCGAACCGAAAAGCCGAAACGTCGACCCCGACGTGCTCATGGAACATCTGTACCGCAAGACAGATCTGGAGACGCGATTCGGCGTCAACCTGAACGTTCTCGATGCGCATGGCGTCCCCCGCATCATGGGCATCAAGGAGGCGCTGCAGGCTTTCCTGGTTCACCGCCACACCGTCCTCGTGCGACGCAGCCGCCATCGGTTGGCCAAGATCCTCGACCGACTTGCCGTGCTGGACGGCTATTTGATCGCCTTTCTCAATCTCGATGAGGTCATCCGGATCATCCGGGAGGAAGACGACGCAAAGGCCGGGCTGATTGCCGCGTTCGCACTGACGGATATGCAGGCCGAAGCGATCCTGAACATGCGCCTGCGGGCATTGCGAAAGCTTGAGGAAATCGAGATCAGGCGCGAGCACGACAAACTGTCGGCTGAACGCGCCGAACTTGAGGCGCTCCTTGCCGAGGGAGCATTGCGCTGGCAGCGCATCCGCGACGAGTTGGCGGATATTCGAACGCGTTTCGGATCCGAGACCGAGCTCGGGCGACGCAGAACGGTCATCGGCTCGGCCCCGACCGGTACGACCGTGCCGATCGAGGCCTTCATCGAGCGGGAACCGATCACGGTATTCCTGTCGACGCAGGGCTGGATCCGGTCGGTAAAGGGGCACCAGGCCGACCCGACCGAGGTCAAGTACAAGGAAGGCGATAGCGAACGATTCGTTCTGCGCTGCCAGACGACCGACAAGGTGCAGATCATGGCGTCGACCGGTCGCTTCTATTCGATAGCGGCCGACAAGCTACCGCGCGGCCGAGGCTTTGGCGAGCCCTTGCGCCTGAGTGTCGATATGCCGAACGACTCGGAAGTCGTCACGGTCTTCGTATACGATCCGGAAGTGAAGCTGATCGTCGCGGCGGATGACGGCCGGGGATTCATCGTCTCGCAGTCCGAAACCCTCGCGCAGACCAAGGCTGGGCGGCAGGTGCTTTCTCCGGGGAAAGGTGCCACCGCCATGGTATGTAAGCCCGTGTCCGGCGATATGATCGCGCTTTTGGGCACGAACCATAAACTGCTCGTGTTTTCGCTGTCCGAGGTGCCCGAAATGGCCAAGGGGCGGGGCGTGATTCTTCAGAAGTACAAAGAAGGCAAGCTGCTGGATTTGAAAACATTCAATGACGCAGAGGGTTTGAAATGGGGGCGGCGCACCCTGGCGGGGCAGGATTTGCTCGGCTATCGCGGTGCCCGTGCAGGTGCCGGCCGATTGCGGCCCAAAGGCTTTTCGTCGGTAAACGGGTTCAACTAAGGGAGACATATTGTGAGCGATCGGAACGCGACATCCGCTTCGGATGCCGAATCGAAAGTGAGCCGGGCAAAAATGGTTTCCTATGCGCTTGGCGGCGTGGCGGTGATTGCCATCATCACGGCCATCTATATGGGCAATACCGCCGGCACCGCAGAGGAAGAAGCGACGTCCGCGCAGGCACAACTGGCTGATGTGCGCGGACAGCTCGAAGCCGCCAACGCAGAACTCGCTGAACTCCAGGAGACCGGTGTCGATGCGGAGGCACTGCAGACCGAAGCGGCCGCTCTGGAGGAAGAAGTCGGCTCGCTAACAACGGATCTGGAAGCGCGCGATGAACGCATCGCCGAACTGGAATCCGAGCTTTCCGCGGCACAAGAATCCGTTGCATCGCTTGAGCCGGAGATCGCCGATCGCGATGAGCGCGTAGAGGCTATCGAGGCCGAACTTTCGGCTGCCCAGGAGACGATTTCGTCTCTGGAATCGGAAATCACAGCCGGAGATGAGCAGGTCGAGGCGCTGGAAGCCGAACTTTCGGCTACAACGGAGAATGCCTCCGAACTCGAATCAGCGCTGAGCGAGCGGGACGATACCATTGCCCGGCTCGAGGCCGATCTCAGCGAGGCCGCCGAGGGTGTTGCCTCGATCGAGGAACTCGAAGAAACCCTCGCTGGTCTTCGCCAGGAGCGGGACGACTTAACCGAAGAAGTCGAAGCCCTTACCAGCGAGCGCGACGCCGCCGCAGCGGAGCTTGAGGAAACACGGTCCGACCTCGATGCGCTGCAATCCGAACTCTCCGAACTTACCTCGGGCCGCGACAGTCTCCAGGCGGAGATCGAGTCGATGATAGAGAACCGGGAGAATCTCGAAACGACCATGGAGTCAACCGGCAACGAATATCGGGAGTTGCTGGAGAATATCGATACCGTCCAGGCGGACCTTGAGGCACTGCGCGCACAGCGCGACGACCTTGAAGAGGCCATCGAAGACACAAACGAGCCCGCCGCTGAAGCAGAGGCTGGAAACGATAACGATGTTACCGCTGCCGATGAGGAAGAAGAAGCGCAGCAATAGGAAAAAGTGGGCTCAAGAGTCACTGGGACGGCAACGGCACGAGCGAAACTGATAGTTCGCTATGAGTTTTGTTCGCGCCAGCCGTCCGACGTCAGATATTCCACCGGTTTGAATCGCACCTTGTAGGCCATCTTCCGGGATTGTTCGATCCAGTACCCAAGATAGACATTGTCCAGACCTTCATCACGGGCTTGTTCGATCAACGCTACGATCATCATCGTTCCCAGACCCTCGCGCGTTCCGTCGGCTTCGAAGAAGCTGTAGACGGCGGAATATCCGTCGTCCAAACGGTCGGAGATCATCACGCCAGCGAGAGTGCCGTCTTTTGCCCCGCCCTTCTGTCGAAACTGAAAGACGACCGTGCCCGCGCTCCCTTCTTCGACCATAGCCTGATAGTCAGACTCCGACATATGCGCCATGTCGCTATCGGGATGCCGCGCCTTCTGATACCGGCGGAAGAGTGAAAAATCTTCTTCGCCGGCAATGGGCGCGCAAGCGGAAACCACCAGATCGACGTTGGCCCGCTGGATCCGGCGAATTGACCTGGTCGCCTGAAAACGGCGGACGGGGATTCTAACCGGAACGCAGGCAGAGCATCGGTCGCAGATCGGTTTGTAGAGTATGTCGTGACTGCGCCGGAAGCCGGCCTTCGAAAGGTCGGCATTCAGCCGTTGCGCTACGACGGGATCAGCGGGAAGCCGCGTGAACAGCTTCCGTTCGACCCGGCCTTCGAGATACGGGCATCCCATCGGACCGGAGCGGTGGAAAAACTGTATCGACCGTTGTAGATTGCGGATATTCGACATTCTTGGCCTTGCGATTCACCGGGCAGATGTGCCACCCGAAAGTATCCCGTATCACGCTGATCGCTGCGTGGCCTGGCTCTGATTCGCCGCAGCGGGCGCATATCCGAAATAGGCTTCGCCAAGATCGGTCGTCAAGGCAGAGAATTGCCGCTGAAGCCAGTCGAGAAAATCGTTCAGGCCGAAATCGATCCGTTCGCTCGTCGTCCGCTCCAATAACGCAGCCTGAATCTCGTCCAGCCGCTCCATGGCAGCTGTCCCGCGCCGCAATCTGAACCGCGACCGCAGACGTGTTAGCAACTCTGCCATGGCTGTGACATTCAGCGCCACGGATCTCGGGAAGTCCGGGGAGTGGATGAGGAATGTCGCGACATCGAGCGGGTTCATGCCGCGCATATGGATGCGGCGGAATGCGTGGTAACCCGCCGCCGAGCGCAGCACCGCGTTCCACTGCCGGCTTTCCGATGCATCGCCGGATGCAGGGTCGCCGCTGGTCAAGAGGTGGAATTTGATGTCGAGCAGGCGCGTGCTCTGATCGGCACGCTCCAGGTGCCTCCCGATCTGATAGAAATACCAGGCCTCGTCCCGGTGCAGGGTGCCTTCGACGACACCGGCATGAGCCTGGCAGCTTTCCTTGACGAAAGAGCAGAGCCGATTGAGCCGACCCAGTTCCAGATCGGCATGCGTCAGACGGTTGACGCGGCCATGGAATATGTTCACATGCGACCACATTTCCGTGCTGATCATCGGCCGGAGAGTCCGGGCATTGCGGCGCGCGTTGCGAACAGCATTCAGGATCGAATCGGGGTTGGTCTCTTCCAGGATCGTGAAGTGCAGGACCGACTGGCTCGATACCTCGTCATGGAGGGCGTTGAACCTTTCCATGTCCGCGTTGATCTCGATGATCGACGCCCAGTTGTGATTGCCTGAATCGTCTTGTGCGAAGGTTTCGTTCACGTCGATCAGCCTTGCCGCATTTTCGGCGCGCTCGATGTAGCGGGCGAGCCAGAAGGCGGCGTCGGCGTAGCGGGATAGCAGCAGTGTCATTTTGATTCCTACCCTAGTACCCACGTGTCCTTGGAGCCGCCCCCTTGGGACGAATTGACGATCAGTCGGCCTTTCTGCAGCGCCACGCGCGTGAGGCCGCCAGGCAGCACCCAGGTATCCCGACCCGTCACGGCGAAGGGCCGGAAATCGACATGGCGGGGCTCCATGCCATCCGGTGTCAGGGTCGGACAGACGGACAGGCCGATTACCGGCTGACTGATGTAATTCGCCGGGTTCGCCTTTATGGAGTCGCGGCAGGCGTCGAGCTGCGCGCGTGTGGCTTGCGGTCCGATCGTGATCCCGTAGCCGCCGGCCTCGCCGACCGGTTTGACGACCAGTGATTCCAGGTTGTCCAGCGTATAGGCAAGGCCGTCCTTTTCCCGGCAGATATTCGTCTCGACATTCTGGATGATCGGCTCTTCATCGAGGAAATATTTGATGATCCGCGGCATATAGGCATAAACCGCCTTGTCGTCCGCGACGCCGGTGCCGATGGCATTGGCGATAGCGATGTTGCCCTTGGCATAGGCCGCCACCAGACCTGGAACCCCCAGCAGACTGTCGCTTCGGAACACGGTCGGATCGAGAAAATCGTCATCGAGACGTCGATAAATGGCGTCGACACGGGCGGGGCCTTCGATCGTGCGCATATAGACGTGATCGTTTTCGACAAACAGGTCGTTGCCTTCCACCAGCGGTACACCCATTTCGCGCGCCAGGAATACGTGCTCGAAATAGGCCGAGTTGTAACTGCCAGGCGATAGCAGAACGACGCTCGGCTCCGACACGCCGCCGGGCGCCAGTTCCGACAGAGCACTGCGAAGACGAAGGCCATAGCTGTCGACGGGCCGGACGGGCAGCCGGTCAATCAATTCCGGCAGGATCCGTTGCATCATCTGGCGGTTTTCAACGACGTAGGAAACGCCCGACGGTACCCGCGCGTTGTCTTCAAGAACGCGGAATTCGCCCTGCTGATCACGGATGATGTCAACGCCTGCGACGTGGGCATAAGTGTCAAACGGAAGCGACAAGCCGACCATTGCCTTTCGATAGGCCTTATGACCGAGCACCAGATCGGCAGGCACGACGCCGTCCTTCAGAATCTTCTGATCGTTATAGATGTCCTTCAGAAAGCAGTTGATGGCGGCGACACGCTGTTTGACGCCAGCCTCCAGGACGGTCCATTCCGTGCTTGGTATCAGTCGCGGGACGACATCGAATGGCAGGATCCGGTCTTCGCTGCCACTCTCGGAAAATACCAGAAAGGTAATGCCGAGATTATAAAGTTCCCGCGACGCTTCCTCGGACCTGACGCGAAGATCCTCGATCGTGAAGCGGCAGAGCCGTTCTCTGACTGTCGCAGGAATCGGCGTGCGGCCTTCGGTATGGCTCAATAGTTCGTCGAAAAAGCCTCCGGCGTCATACCGGAGAAACAGGGAGTCTGACGGGTAGGCGCTGCCGGGGGAACCGGACTGACTGGATGCCACGTTGCTGAGCCTCCTGAGGCAGGGACCTGAGATATGTCATCTTTCACTATCATTTAACGACAGTGATGACACCTTCGGCAACCCTTGGCAGGAAGTTCATCGCTCGGCCACTCGCTGAACCGGCCTCCGACGAACTGGTCTCATGGACCCGCAATCATCATTCCTCCGCCGACACGCTTGACTGAAGGAGAGGCGCTTCGCGGAGAAGTATGATCGAGATCCGGCGATTCTGTGCTCCTTCGGGTTCGTCGGGAAACAGGTGATCGGTGTCGGCCTTCCCGACGACGTTTGCGACCCGCTGGCTTTCCATTCCCGAATCGACCAGGGCCCGTCGGCTGGCATTCGCGCGGTCTGCAGAAAGCTCCCAGTTGTCGTACTGTGATCCATCGGCGAAGGGTGTGCCGTCGGTATGGCCGCGGACTGAAACATCGTTGGGCAGGCCCCGGATGGCCTGACCGACCATCTCCATCAGTCGGCGCGAACGGGGCAGCAGATCCGCACTCCCACTTGGGAACATCGAATACTGGTCCTGGTCCACGATCTGAATTCGCAGCCCTTCAGGGGTCTGATCGATCATAAGGTTTTCACCCAGTTCCGCCAATTCCGGAACGCCTTCGATGGCGTCGCGAAGCATTTGCTCGGCCTGCTCGAACTGCGCCTGTTCACGGGCGGCCAGGAAATCCGCCACTTCCTGCTCGGTAAGCTCGCGGCCCTCAAGCCGGCGAACCTCGTCTTCGTAGTCGGCGAGATCGGGAAACGAAAGGTCGCCGGAATCCTCGTCCACGACATCCGTCGCGCCACTGTCCAGGGTATTGCTGTCGTCGGCCGGTTCCGGCCGGCCCGGAAGGCTTTCGTGCATGGAGAATGGCGAACTCGGTGACGACAGATTGCCCGGGCTTGAAACGGTCAGGCCGCCGAGAACACCGCCGGAGCCGCTCTGGCCCTGTGACACCGCCATCGGGTCGAAATAGTCGGCGATTCCTTGCTTCTGTTCGGCCGTGGTCACATTCAGCAGCCAGAGCAGCAGAAAGAATGCCATCATGGCGGTGACGAAATCGGCATAGGCGACCTTCCACGCCGAACCGCCGTGACCATCGCCGCCGGCGGCCTTTCGTCTCTTCTTTCTGATGATGATGACCGGCTGATCAGTCGATGCCACCGTGAATTCTCCGTCGTTCTGTTTGCTCGCGCGCCGGGGCGCCTTAATGACCCCAACGGGACCGGGGGCAGGAGATCGGGGTCAGGTGGTCTCGATCAGGCGGGTGGCAGCGCGTTCGTGGCCTCTTCCAGCTCGTAGAAGTCCGGACGGTCATCGTGGAACAGGGCTTTGCGGGCGAATTCCACGGATACTGCCGGCGCATAGCCGTGGAGATGCGCCAGGAGTCCCGCCTTCATGCATTGATAATAACGGGATTCCTCGTCGTATCGTTCGGCCATCGCGCGGGCCACGGGGGCCGCAAAGCCGTACGAAAGCCAGACGCCGAGGAAGGTGCCGACAAGGGCGCCACCGATAAGGCCACCCAGCACTTCTGGCGGTTCGGTGATCGACCCCATCGTCTTGATGATGCCGAGCACGGCGGCGACAATCCCCAGCGCCGGCAGCGTGTCTGCCAGAGCCTGCATTGCATGGGACAGCCGATGCTGTTCCTTGTGATGGGTCTCGATCTCCTCGTCCATGAGATCCTCCAGCGTATGGGGATCTTCAGTCCCGAGGGACATGAGTCGGAGATAGTCCCGCAAGAAAGTGAGCGCCTGCTCGTTGTTCGCAACACCGGGGAATTGCTGAAAAAGCGAGCTCTCCTCGGGGTTCTCGATGTGCTGCTCAAGCGCCAGCATTCCTTTTGTCTTGGAAAGCTTGAAGGTCATATACAGAAGACTAAGCAGCTCGACATAGTCTTTTTTGCTGAATCTCTGCCCTTTGCTGGCCTCTTTGACGGCACCCAGTGTTTTCTTGAGCACGGCAGGCTGGTTGGCAATGACATACCCCCCAAGCGCCGCGCCACAGATGATGACTACTTCGAATGGCTGCCATAGAACACTGAGATAACCGCCCATGGCGGCATAGCCGCCGAGGGTGCATATTATGACGATTATGGAGCCGGCAATGAAAAGCATTGGCCTGTGACCTCAACCTTCTGGCATAGGGAGAGCGATACCGGCCCTCACGGTCGTCAAGATTGATCCTGAGCGTTAACCTTGTCCTGTTTTTCTGAACAAAGGGTTTAAGCCCGGGCAATATTCCGGCGTGTCGGCCCGCGGCGCGGCATATAGCCGCCGGGAGGGCGCCGGGCTCGACGTCGGCATGACGCGCGCGGGGGCTTGCCAACAGGACGACGAACGGACATCTCTTGCAGGGTCGATTGCGACCAGTTGCAAAAGGAATGTGCATGACGGGCCAGGAACCGCCGACGCCGATCGACGATGGCGCCGCCAACGCTACCGCTCAGCCGTCCGATGAGCGGGCTTTCAGAGCGTGCATGGGGCGTTTCACCACGGGGGTCGCCGTCGCCACCACGATGGCCGACGGCGCGCCGGTAGCGGTAACAGTAAATTCGCTGACCAGCGTCTCGCTTTCGCCGCCGATGTTGCTGTTCTGTCTCGATCGAACGGCGCGCAGTCTTCCGGCCTTCCGGCGCAGCGGGTTCTTTGCGATCTCGATTCTCGCCCTCGGCCAGCAGGAATTGTCGACGCGATTCGCCAGCGGCGGCAAACAATGGGACGATATCCCTGTCACCTTTTGGCGGACCGGAGCGCCGATTCTGAGTGAATCGCTTGCCGCGCTGGAATGCCGGCTGGACGCGGTTTATCCCGGTGGCGATCACGAGATCCTTGTCGGCGCCGTCGAGCGATGCTGCGTTCTGAATTGGCAGCCCGCCCTGCTGTATCATGGCGGGCAATATGCAGAATTGCCCGAATAGGCCGACGCATCGCGGCCAACGGTGGCGTCACCGCGCCGTCTTATCCCGCATCATCCGCGACCGAGGCATGCAGCCCTGCAGCCCGCAGACGCTCCATGATGTCCGCGACATGCGGACGGTCGCGTGATTCGATCAGGAACCCGACATCCAGTCGCTTTACGGGCACATCCAGCCCCAATCGATAGTGGAAGACTTCCACGATATTGGCGCCGGCCTCACCGATCAGGCGGGAAGTTTCGGCCAATGCGCCGGGGCTGTCCTCGATCCGGACTCGCAGGCGGGTCAACCGGCCTTCCTTGACCAGACCGCGGATCAATATCGAAGAAAGGATACGCGGGTCGATGTTGCCGCCACAGATCACGATGACGACGGTTCGGCCCTCATAGCGCTCGGGCGCCGCCATGACGGCAGCAAGGCCCGCCGCCCCCGCGCCCTCGGTCACGAGCTTCTGATGCACACAGAGGTCGTGCACCGCGCGCTCCAGCAGCGGTTCATCGACCAGGGCGATCGCGTCCAGATGCGCCTTGAGGATGGCTCTGGTCAGGACGCCCGGCGTCTTGACGGCGATCCCCTCGGCCAGTGTCGTTCCACCGAGCGGTGTGGCCGGCATTGCCGGATCGATACCTTCGCGTTCCGGCTCCGGTGTGTCGAACAAGGCTTTATACATTGAGGGAAAGGCGGACGTCTGAACGCCGGTCAGTCTCGCCGCTGTGCCGCTCTCGGCCGATAGATTGCTGCTGCCGCCAAAAGCTACGGCTATTCCCGATGCCAGCCCGCCGCCGCCGATGGGGATGACGACATCATCGATCTTTTCGTCGACATCCCGAAGGATCTCCAATCCGACCGTGCCCTGACCGGCGATTATCTCCGCGTCATCGTAAGGGTGAATGAAGGTCAGTCCGTCGCGATTGGCCAGCTTGCAGGCATGCTCGTAGCTTTCGGCGACCGTATCGCCTTCCAGGACAACACTCGCGCCATAGCCAGCTGTCTGCGCCACCTTTACGAACGGCGTGAACCGCGGCATGACGATAGTGGCTGCAATGCCGAGTTCTGCGGCAAAGCAGGCCACGCCCTGTGCGTGGTTGCCGGCCGACATGGCGATGACACCCGATTCCTTGCGATCCCGCGGCAAGGTCATGAGCCGGTTAAGGGCGCCCCGGGCCTTGAACGAACCGGTCACCTGGAGCGTTTCGAGCTTCAGCAGGATCCGGCAGCCATAACGGCTTGAAAGGGCGGGCGAATGGACTGTCGGCGTCGCCACGAGCCGACCTGCCATCCGATTCCCGGCCGCCAATATCATGTCGCGGTGAACGGTCATGAACTGTTTCTCATCTGGTTTCCGCGTTCCCTGTTTCAGCGCATGCCGCGGCGGACATTATCAGTCGTCGTCAAGGGCACCGCGACGCAATGTCAGTGTCCCGAGACCGGACTCTGCAATGTCGGCCGGATCGCCGTGGATGGTGATCGTATCACCCTCGCGCCAGCGCAGGACCATGTTGCCATAGTTGTCCGACAATGGATTGCCCGATTGCCCCGTCGCAATGATGAAACGGGAGTTGTCGAGATCGTGAAGGTCGAACACCGCCCGAAGTCCCGCCCCATGAACGTGGCCGAATGGCTGGTCGGTGCGGGATACGCGATAGCCGCCGCGATTGATCGTGTAAAAGCCGCCATCTGTCTCGACGGACAGGTCGATGATCGACCGCACGATCGGAAGAAACGCCATGACCTGATTGTCGAGTGGCGCCACATGTTCGTCGCCCCAGCGCCATTGTTCCATGTTTTCGCCGTGAGCCGCCGTGAGTCTTTCCAGTGCGCGGTCCAGGGCTTCCAAAGCAAGCGGCGCGCAGTGCGTCAATGCCAGATCGCGGTCGTCCGTTTCGGCCGGGGCGTCTGGATCGCACCAGCGCGGGCGGCTCGAAAGCAGGCGTTGGACTGTCATCGCCCGCTGTGCCCAATAGTCGGAGAAGGCCGGGCCGAGCGAGTCGGAGAATAGCGCCCGGTTGATCTCTCGCAGCCAGTGGTTGAATATCAGCGGTTCCGGCCGCTCTCGATCCATTTCGAACGACCAGGATCTCAGCAGGCTGAGTGCCTCGGCATGTCGGGAACGCTCCCCGGACAGATCGAGAAGTACGTCGAGCAGCGCTTCCGCCGCCAGCGAGACAGTATCCATCTGAATGGCGACGCTGTCCTCGACGTCATGCTCTCCGATCGTGCCCGACAGCAGATCCTCGATGCGCCTGGCCCTGTACGGAGCGTCATAGTCGTGGCCGAGGTCGAACGCGTAATCGTCCCTGACCACTCTGTTGTTCGCATTGACAAGCCATCCACGTTCGGGATCGCGAACATGCGGCAGATCCTCGAACGGCACGTAGCCCTGCCAATCATCTTCGCCATGCCACCCTTCGGCCGGAAGCCGCCCGTCGGTATCGGAGCGGACCGGCAGGAGTCCCGGAACATAGAGGCCGGTGGTGCCGTGCGTGTCGGCATAAACGACATTCTGCTGGGGGGCGACCCATTGACTCATTGCGCCGGTGAAGTCCGACCAGTTACGGGCACGATTCAGCCGATAGAGTGCTTCGGCGCTCGTATCCTGATCGGTCAACGCCGGAAATGCCAGGGCGAGCACTTCGCCCTCGGCGGCCGCCGCAGCGGTTTCGGTACCGATATCGGAGATGACCGGACCATGGCGGGTCGATCGGATCCGCAGAGTGACCGAATCGCCGCCCTTGACCGGTATGGTTTCCTGGCGAACTTCGAACGGTGCCGTTCCATCGGGCGTCAGGTAGCGTTCCGAATCCTCCGGATCGAGACGCTCGCGGAAAACATCCTGGGTATCGCTGTTCGTGGTCGTAAAGCCCCACGCCGCCGAGCCGTTGTGTCCGATCAGGTGAAAGGGGACGCCCGGGACCGTCGCCCCGGTGATCGACCAATCCGGTGTTTCAAGACGGGCCAGATACCAGAGTATCGGCGATTGGAGCCCGAGATGGGGATCGTTGGCCAGAATGGGCGACCCGGTGTTCGTCAGTTCGCCGGATACAACCCACGCGTTTGATGCCGAGAACGGTTCGGGGAACGGCGCAGGCAGAGCCGCCTCTGCCAGTTCGGTCAGGTGAGGGGGGAGACCATCCTGACGTGCCGGTCGCAATCGCGGTGTCGTTTGGTCCCCTGCGGTCGCGTGCCGAGGGTGATCATCAGGCAGTTGCGAGGCCAACTCTCCGTCGTCCGGCATCGTGATCGGGTCCTGTTCGATCAAGCGGTGGGGAAACAGATCATCGAGAACATCCGGCCCAAGCGCATCCGCGATTCGGGTCCGCAGCAATTCACCGCGATAGTTGCCTGATAGCTGGACCGCCATGATCTTGCCCCAGACGATACTGTCGGCCGGGCTCCAGCGATCCGGACGGGTCCTCAGCACCAAGTATTCCGGGGGAAGCGAACGCCGCCGATTGGCGATCCAGGTATTGACGCCCTCGGCATACGCGAGCAGGGCGAGCTGCACATCCCGGGAAAGATGGTCGAATGCCGCCTCGGCGTGCCTGTAGAGGCCGAGCGTCCGCATGTACCGGTCCGATCCCAGCCCCCGCTCGCCGACGATCTCAGACAGCCGGCCGGCGCCGATCCGGCGCTGGATGTCCATTTGCCACAGTCGATCCTGCGCATGAACGTAACCCAGTGCAAAATAGGCGTCATGCTCATTGGATGCGAATATGTGCGGGACTGCATTTCCGTCGCGCATGATCTGAACCGGGGCCGTCAAGGCATCGGCAGCGATGGTGCCGTCATAGGACGGGACGCCCGTACGCAGCCAGAAGAAAAGGCCGGCGCCGACTGCCGGAATAAGCAAGACCATTGCAATGACCGCCCGCCAGACCCACTTCATTTTTTCTTTCCGAATGAATTCCCGGGAATGTCGCTCTTGCTCGCGCCGCCAACGGTTTGTACCGCGGTTCGTAAGTGCCCGACAGTGCGCTTGCCGCCCGGATTTTGCAACCCAACGGCCAACCGCGGCCTGGCCGGACTGGTTCCCGGCCTTCTGGGTCAGACAAGCGACGGCAGTATCTTAAAACAATTTTAGGTTGTATCGTCCCTAATATGAAAGGGTGCCGCAGCATCAAGCTATGCTTCGGCTTCTTCGGTTCGCGCCCGTCGGCGCATGGGACAAGGATATCGGCGGCTGGAATCAGTCGGACAACGCCCGACAGCGAGGCAGTCTATCGGCCTTGCGGGTTTGGTCCGCAAGTAAGTCGGGCGGAGTCCGGGAACGCTGGCCCCGGCCGTATGTTTGTGGCAAGGATCGCCCATGAATGCGGTTGTTCTCGAGTTCGGCGATTGCGCGAGAGTTAGAATTCAGCGAACGCCGATGGCGGAGCGGTCAGATGGAAGGTCCTCACGAATGACTCAAACGTTCTCCACGCCCAAGGCCATGGTCGAGGAACTCCGTCCGGAGGTGCCGATTCATTGTCTACGGCCACACGTAATCAGGGAAACCGCCCGCCGCTTTGTCCAGGCGTTCCCCGGCAACGCGATGTACGCGGTCAAGTGCAACAATGATCGCCGTGTCCTGCGGGCCCTTTACGAGGGCGGCGTCAGGCATTTCGATACCGCATCAATCGCGGAAATCGAACAGATCCACGATCAGTTCCTGAACCCGAACTGCTATTATATGCACCCGGTCAAGAGCAGGACCGCTATCCGCGAATCCTATCACCGCTACGGCATGCGAACGTTCTCCCTCGACCACCATGACGAACTGCGCAAACTTCGCGAAGAGCTGGGCGATCTCAGCCAGACCACGCTCGTGGTGCGGCTGGAGGCGGTCCGGGCCCAGGCGGTATGCGACCTTGGCGGCAAATTCGGCGCGCCCAATGATCTTGCCGCCGATCTGCTTCGCGAAGTCGTTCGCCTGGGTGCAAAACCGGGCCTGACATTCCACGTTGGATCTCAGTGCCTTTCCCCGAAAGCATATTTGAATATGATGCGGCGGGCGGCGGATGTCTGGCAGCAGTCGGGTGTCGATCTGGCGGTTCTGGATATCGGGGGCGGTTTTCCGGTGGCGTATGTCGGAACCTTTCCGCCTGATCTGTCAGAATACATGGCGGCTATCGCCGAGGGCGTCCAGGAGATCGCCTTGCCGCCGACGACGCGGCTGATGGCCGAACCGGGCCGCGCCATGGTCGCCAAGGGATACTCTATCGTCGTTCGCGTCATGCTGCGGCGCGACAACCAGCTGTATCTGAACGACGGCAGCTACGGCAGTCTCATGGACATGAAGCTCGACGGCATCGACTTGCCTATCCGGATCCTGCGCCCTGGCGGCGAAGCGACCGGCGACCTGATCAGTTATGATCTTTTCGGCCCGACATGCGATTCCGTTGACCATCTCCCTGGCCCCTATTGGCTCCCCGATGATATCATCGAGGGCGATTGGCTGGAAATCGGTCAGGCCGGTGCTTACACCAACGTGCTGCACACCGGATTCAATGGATTCGGGGATTTCGCCTCCGTGTTTACCGAAGACGAAGGTTTCGAGCCGACATTGGAAATGCTTCCGAAGACACTACGGGGAAAGCTGGTTCACAATGACGCAGATCGTTGATCTTTCGGGGCGGGTCGCGCTGGTCGCCGGTGGCAGCCGGGGTATTGGTGCGGCTGCCGCTCATGCACTCGCACGGGCAGGGGCCCGCGTTGCGGTGGCGGCGCGTTCCGCCGTCGCCTGTCGAGAAATCGCCACTGAGATCGCCGACTTCGGCGGTGAAGCCGAGGCGTTCGAATGCGATGTCGCCGACTATGGCTCGGTAGCATCGCTGGTCGCCGGTGTGGTGGACCGGTTCGGGGCGCTGGATATCGTCGTCAATAACGCCGGGGTGATCGAGCCGATCGGCCTGATCACCGATATCGATCCGACGGTGTGGGCGCGCAACATCTCCGTCAATCTGGTCGGCGCGTTCAACGTGGTTCACGCTAGCCTGCCCCATCTGATTGAGGCGTCCGGTACCCACGCGGCCGGCGGCGGCATTCTGTTGAACGTTTCCAGCGGTGCCGCCGACAAACCCTATGAGGGATGGAGCGCATATTGCGCCGGCAAGGCCGGTCTGGCCATGGTCACCCGGTCCGTCGCCATGGAGACGGAAGGTACAGGTCTCCGATGCGTCGGCGTTCGTCCGGGCGTCGTCGATACCGACATGCAGGTCAGCATACGGGCCTCGGGTATCAATCCGGTCAGCGGCCTGCCGCGCGATTCTCTGCTGCCGGTGACAGCGCCCGCAGATCTGATCGTCTGGCTGTGCGGCAGCGATGCCGCCGATACGCATGCGCGCGAGATCGATATCAGAGATCCCGACATCCAGAAGCGAGCCAACATCCGCGTCGCCTGAACGGCTTAGTCGACTTTCCTCACACCGTACCGGATGACTGAATTTCCCATGCGTCGTAGAACACTCAAAAGTTTAAACCCGGATGGGTTTCACAACGTCGTGTACACGGAATTCGGGCTGTCCAAGGCGGACGACACCGTTGTCTGTGTCCACGGGTTGACCCGCAACGGGCGCGATTTCGACGTCCTGGCAAAAAATCTGGCCCAGAGCGCGCGCGTCGTGTGTCCGGACGTGGTCGGTCGCGGGCGCAGTGACTGGCTGCCGCAGGGTGTCGATTACGAATACGATCAGTATTGTACCGACATGGCTGTTCTGATCGGCCGGCTGGAGCGCGACCAGATCGACTGGATCGGTACGAGTATGGGTGGCATTATCGGCATGATGCTGGCTGCCAGGCCCAATTCTCCGATACGCCGTCTGATCCTCAACGATATCGGACCGGTCGTTCCGACGGAGGGGCTGGCACGCGTTGCCGCCTTTGTGGGCGAAGATCCCGTTTTCGACAGCATTGCGCAGCTCGAAACCTATATGCGCCGGGTGCATGCCCCGTTCGGTATCCTGAACGACTGGCAGTGGCGGCATCTGGCGACACATTCCGCGCGTCAGTTGCCCGATGGCCGTCTCGCGTTGGCCTATGATCCGAGAATTTCCAAACCGTTCCGAGATCAGCCGCTTAAGGAAGTCGATATCTGGCCGCTCTGGGATGCGATAAAATGTCCGGTGCTTGTACTGAGAGGGGCATCAAGCGATATACTGGATCGTGAGACGGCCGCAGAAATGCAAACCCGCGGCCCATGTGCAAAAGTTGTGGAGTTTCCGGAATGTGGCCATGCACCGTCACTGATGGACGATGATCACGTTGACATCATTCATGACTGGCTCTTCGGCAGCGGCGGAGTCTGAGGTCGAATCCGGCGCCATATCCAGGTCTCAGACCCTTGATCCCTTGCAGCCTCGTGATCGCCTTCTCGATCGGGACCGGCGTCTGGCGCATGGTCTCGTGGCGCCGCCCCTGGCCTTCAACCCGCGAATGCCCTGGTTCGGCGGCGATCTGCAGACGGTGCGCAATACACTGCTGAAGCCATTCGGCGGCGGAAGGCGCAAACTTCCCGGCTATCGCCATCAACACATTGTGTTTCCGTTGCGGGACGGTTCGGGTGACCGGCTCGTGGCGTGCCTGTCGCTGCCGGCCGACGGCGCACCGCCGGCAATCGAAATGAAAGAGTTCGAAGACACGTATGGTTGGCCCGATACGGTAGCGGTCCCCGATCTGTCTTATGACCTCGGACGGGCTGTCGACGCGTCGCGTATCGACTGGACGAAGCTGCGCCCTGCCATGTCGTCGCGGCCGCTGGTTATTCTGTGTCATGGGCTGAGCGGGTGCGAGACCAGCCACTACATGGTCGCCTCGACCCGCTACCTGCTGCAATCCGGGTTTGCGGTGCTCAGGATGAACCTGCGCGGCGCCGGACCCTCCAGGGCCTATGCGTCGACCCTTTATCACGCCGGCCGAACCGACGACCTCAGAGACGTTATCGACTCGATCGATCCGCCTGCCGGGGGTCTCGCACTGTGCGGCTTCTCGCTGGGCGGCAGCATGGTACTCAAGCTTATGGGCGAGCTGGGCGACGATCATCGCATCGCTGCCGCTTTCTCGATTTCCGCACCCATCGATCTGGCCGGGACGCAACGCCGGCTGATGGCGCCGCGCAACCGGCTGTACCATCACTGGTTTCTTCGTCGAATGCTGAACGATATGACCTCTATCGAGGGATTCATGGACGCCGGCCGCCGCCGCCGTACCGCCCTGGTCCGGACCGTGCGGGACTTCGACAGCCATGTAATCGCGCCGGAAGCGGGATATGAAACCGCCGAAGCCTATTACGAGGATGCCAGCGCGGTTAAGTATCTGCCCATGATCCGGCGCCCGACCGTACTGATCCACGCCGAAAACGACCCCTGGATCCCGGTGGCGCCGTATCTGGCATTTCCGTGGGCCAGCAACAAAATGCTGTTGCCACTGATTCTGCCGTCCGGCGGGCATGTGGGCTTTCACGACCGCAGTGGCCCACCGTCCTGGCATGACCGCAAGATTGTCGGTTTTCTATCCGATATCAGTAGCTTATAGGGCTTTTTTATAGTTGGATGGTGACCGTCTGACTAGTGCTCGCCTGGGCTATTTTCGGCCTTGCCGCTTGATCAGCCGGGCGGCATCCAGCGCACCATATGTGATGACGGCGTCGCATCCGGCCCGCCTGAACCCCATCAGGGTTTCCATCAGGCACTGCTCGTAATCGAGCCAGCCATTGGCGGCGGCGGCGCGAAGCATCGCGTACTCGCCACTGACGTGATATGCGATCATCGGCACGCCAAACGTATCCTTGGCCCGCCTTACGATATCCAGGTATGGCAAACCGGGCTTGACGATGATCATGTCGGCCCCTTCCTTGAGGTCCATCTCGATCTCGCGCATCGCTTCGTCGCTGTTGGCCGGGTCCATCTGATAGGTGTTCTTGTCACCCGACAGCCGCTTGCCCGAGCCTACGGCGTCGCGAAACGGCCCATAGAAGCCCGACGCGTATTTGGCCGCGTATGAGACGATGCCGACACCGTCATGGCCCGCACGGTCCAGGGCGTCACGAATGGCGGCGACCCGACCATCCATCATGTCCGACGGCGCGACGATGTCGACGCCCGCTGCGGCATGTGCGAGTGCCTGATGCGTCAGGGCCTCGACCGTCTCGTCATTGACGATCCGGCCATCCCGAAGAAATCCATCGTGGCCATGAGTGGTATAGGGGTCCAGGGCGACGTCCGTGATCACCCCGATGCCGGGTACCGCGGATTTCAGACGCTTGATCGCCCGACAGACGAGGTTGTCCGGGTTCCATGATTCCCGGGCATCGTCGGTGCGCAGGGCGTCGTCGACCGAGGGAAACAGGGCAACCGATGGAATCCCGAGCGCACGCGCTTCGTCGACGACTTCGGTCAAGCGGTCGATGCTGTAGCGAAAGACGCCGGGCATTGAATCGATTGGCTGGGTCACGTTCTCGCCCTCGACAACGAACAGCGGAAGTACGAGGCAGGACGCCGTGACTTCGTGCTCCCGAACGAGACGCCGGGTCCAGTCATTCGAACGGTTGCGGCGCAGACGCGTCGCCGGAAAGGTGCCGACCGACGAATGGGCAGTGGAACGGGCGGATGACGAACCGGGTACAGAACGAGTCATGAGTGGGGGTCGAAGCCTTTCGTACTTTCAGCCATTACTGATGTCGCCATGGCGGCGAAACACTGCCACCATAGGGCCGCGAACGGGCCGTCGCAATGGGCTAACCCGTTCCGCCAAGATGGGCGGAGCAGCGTGTGGCGTGGCAGGACGGCAGAATGGGGGGAAAAGCCGACATGGATTTCCGGCCGAGCGACGATCAACTGGCGTTTCAGACCGTGGCCCGTGGATTTGCGCGGGATCGCATGGCTCCCTTCGCGGCGGAGTGGGACCGGCGGTCGGTCTTTCCCGAAGAATGCCTTCGCGAGGCGGCAACCCTGGGCTTTGCCGGTATCTATTGCCGGGAGAAAGTCGGCGGCGCGGGGCTGGACAGGCTCGACGCGGCGATCATCTTCGAGGAGCTTTCCGCCGGCTGCGTGTCGACGGCCGCCTATATCTCCATTCACAACATGGTCTGCTGGATGATCGACTGTTTCGGAAGCGAGGCACAGCACGATGAGTTCCTCGGCCCGCTTCTGACGATGAATCGTTTTGCCAGCTACTGTCTGACCGAACCGGGGGCCGGGTCCGATGCCGCCTCGCTGCGGACGACTGCCCGCGCCGATGGCGCGGACTATGTGCTGGATGGCACCAAGGTTTTCATTTCCGGCGGATCGCGATCGGACGTCTACGTCGTGATGGCCCGGACCGGCGGCGAAGGCGCTGGCGGCATCTCGGCATTTCTGGTCGAAAAGGGGACGCCGGGACTGTCGTTCGGCAAGAAAGAGCGCAAGCTGGGGTGGAACAGTCAGCCGACGACGGCGGTGATCTTCGACGGCTGCCGGATCCCGGCGGGCAATCGACTGGGGATCGATGGGGACGGATTTCGCTTCGCAATGAAGGCGCTCGATGGCGGCCGGGTCAACATAGCTTCGTGTTCGCTCGGCGGCGCGCGGGCGTGCCTGGATGCGGCGCGCCGATATGCGCTGGAGCGGCGTCAGTTCGGCCAGCCGATAGCGTCGTTCCAGTCGCTTCAGTTCAAACTGGCCGACATGGCCACCGATCTCGATGCGGCCCGCCTGCTGGTCCATCGCGCGGCCCGATCCCTTGACACGGAAGACCCCGACCGGACCCGCCACTGCGCCATGGCGAAAAGGTTCGCCAGCGATGCCGGATTCCGCATAGCGGACGAGGCGTTGCAGATCCACGGTGGCTACGGATATGTGTCCGAATATCCCATCGAAAGGTATTTTCGGGACCTGCGGGTTCATCGCATTCTTGAAGGCACCAACGAGATCATGCGGTTGATCATCGCCCGCAAGATGCTGGACGATCTTTAGGAAAAGGAACGATGAGCAGCGAAATCCATTTCGGTCGGTACGGCGCCGTCGGCGAAGCCGTGCTCGCACGGCCAAAGGCGCTGAATGCCCTGAGCCTCGACATGATCCGCGAACTCGGGCCCTGGCTGGGCAAACAGCAGGAGGATCCGGAGGTTGCGGCGATCGTCGTCAGCGGTGAGGGCGATCGCGCCTTCTGTGCCGGCGGCGATGTCCGGGCAGTCTACGATGCCGGAATCGCCATCAAAGCGGGCGGCGAGGGGTCGGTGAGCGATCCCGGCACGATGACGGCGGATTTTTTCAGGGAAGAATACAACCTCAACCGCGCGATCCATCACTGCACGAAACCCTATATCGCGATCGTCGACGGCATATCCATGGGAGGCGGACTGGGCCTGTCGTTCCACGGCCTCATTCGCGTCATCACCGAACGGACGCTGTTCGCGATGCCGGAAACAGGCATCGGCTTGTTTCCCGATGTCGGCGGTGGATGGTTCCTGCCTCGGATGCCGGGGGAAACCGGCACCTATCTGGCGCTGACCGGTCATCGTTGCGGCCCCGCGGACGCAATGTATCTGGGCTACGGCACCCATTATGTTCCGTCGGAATCCCTGGATGCCCTACGCTCCGCGCTCGGCTCGCTTCCGGCGGATGCCGGCGAAGAGGCCGTCGTGTCGCTGCTCGATACGTTCGGCCAGGATCCCGGTCCCGCTCCGATCGCGGAACGGCGCTCGGCAATCGACGATTGCTTCGACGGTGATACCGTCCAGGAGATTTTCGATGCCCTGGCCGCTCACGACACGGACTGGACGCGCGCGACCCTGCAGACGTTGGGTCGCATGTCGCCTACCAGCCTCGCGGTCACGCTGGCCCAGCTTCGTATGGGCCGGGCGATGGACTATGACGAAATGGTCCGAATCGAATACCGGCTTTCCCAGGGGTGCATGCGCGGCCACGATTTCTACGAGGGGATCCGCGCCCTGCTGGTCGACAAGGACAAGTCGCCACGATGGGCACCGGCCCGGCTTGCCGATGTCACAAAGGAGATCGTCGAGGATCACTTCAAGCCGCTCGGCGCCAACGATTTGAGCATCTGACGGGGCGAATGGGCCGGACGTCAACAAACGGGGAAACTGGGGGAGGACAGAAATGCCGCGCATTGGCTTTATCGGCCTTGGCAACATGGGCGGGCCCATGGCTGCCAATCTCGTCAAGGCGGGTCACACAGTGAAGGGCTACGATCTGTCCGAACCGCTTCGCAAAGCGGCGGCGGAAACCGGCGTAACCGAATGCAACAGCCTGGCCGATGCCGTCGTGGATGCAGAGGTCGTCATCACCATGCTGCCGGCCGGTCAGCATGTGCGCACGGTCTACCTGGGTGAGGACGGGGCCGGCGATGACGGCATCCTGGCGCATGCCCCGAATGAGGCACTGCTGATCGATTGCTCCACAATCGACGTGGACACGTCACGGAACGTCGCCGCGGCGGCGGCCGACAAGGGGCTGTCGATGGTAGAGGCTCCGGTATCCGGCGGCGTTGGCGGCGCTCAGGCCGCAACACTGACCTTCATGGTCGGCGGCCCGCCGGAATCGGTCGATCGGGCCCGCCCCATCCTCGAAGCGATGGGCCGCAACGTCGTCCACACCGGCGGCCCCGGGACCGGTCAGGCGGCCAAGATGTGCAACAACATGATGCTGGGCATACAGATGCTGTCGGTCGTCGAAGCCTTTGCGCTGGCGGATCGGCTTGGCCTCGACCGGCAGAAGCTGTTCGACGTCGCATCGAACGCCTCGGGCCAGTGCTGGTCACTGACGACGTATTGTCCCGTGCCGGGCCCGGTGCCTGCATCGCCGGCCAACCGCGACTATCAGCCAGGATTCACGGCCGCAATGATGCTCAAGGATTTGCGGCTGTCACAGGACGCCGCTGCCAGAACCGGGGCTGTGACCAGTCTGGGCGCGCAGGCGGCGATGCTCTATTCGATGTTCTGCAACAGCGGCGAAGGAGACACCGATTTTTCCGGTATCTTCCAAATGATTGACGGGCAATCACGATAATTGCATTGTGGGAGGGAGGCACGACGGTGACGGTGGGGCCCAGCGTCGGTCGTAGTCGGTTCGGAGACGGTGCTGGCAGTTGTTGGTGTATTGAGCTATTGCGACCGGGCATTCGATTCGCCGGATTGCAGCGCCGCTGTGGAACTGTACGCGCTACGGATCGGTTAACGATGTGTCGATGGCCTGGCCCGTTCATGAGCTCCGAACGGGTATCAGGGTGTCATTATCAACGAAGTGGTTTGAAACCACACGAAAACGCGCAGTGGTCTGCCGGATCTTAGGAGAATTTTGGTGAAACATCCGTACTATCAGAGCATCCTGCTGATCGAACGGCTGCACCGTCACTTCCTTGAACTTATCAAGGCTGAGCTGGACCGTGGCAGTATCCATGACATCAATAACGTGCAAAGCCTGATTCTTTACAACATCGGGCAGGACGAACTGACCGTCGGCGAATTGACTGCCCGTGGCTATTATCTCGGCTCGAACGTTTCCTATAACGTCAAGAAGATGGTCGAGAACGGGTATCTCGTTCAGGAGCGATCGATCCATGATCGCCGCTCGCTTCGCGTCAGACTGTCTGAAAAAGGCCTCCTGCTCAGGGAGAAGATAAGCGAGATGTTCGAACGCCAGAGTGCGGAACTGTCGAATGTCGACCTGAACACGGAAGCGCTCAACGAATTGAATCAGTCGCTGCTGAAGCTGGAGCGATTCTGGTCGGGCCGGCTGGGCTACCCCGGCGTCACATCAGCAGCCTGAATACCAGCGGCAGAAGGATCGCCGTCGCCAGTCCATTGAGCCCCATGGCGAGGCTGGCGAAGGCTCCTGCGACGTCGTTGACACCAATGGCACGGGCCGTTCCGATGCCATGCGCCGCGAGTCCGATGGCAACGCCGCGGGCTCGCCAATCTCGAATGCGCAGCATATTCAGTATGCTCGTCGCCAGCATCGCCCCGGATATTCCAGTCAGAATTACGATGACGGCCGTCAGAGACGGCAGGCCACCTATGCTTTCCGATATGCCCATGGCAATGGGCGTCGTCACCGATTTCGGTGCGAGCGACAGAACCGTCTCGCGCGTTGCGCCGAGCAGCCAGGCGATCGCAACGGCGCTCAACGAAGCCGTCAGGGAACCGCCGACAATCGCGACGGCCAGAGGTGTCGCCGATCTTCGGATGAGGGCGAGATTGCGATAGAGGGGAATTGCCAGTGCCACGGTCGCCGGACCCAGCAGGAAATGAATGAACTGGGCGCCCTCGAAATAATCCTCGTATGCCACGTCTGATACCATCAGCAGACCGACCAACAGGCAGACCGCGATCAAGACCGGATTGGCCAACGGGTTCATGGCAAAGCGCAGATAAATTTGCTGTCCGACAAGGTATGCACCCAGCGTTGCCGTCAGTCCCAGCAGCGGCGACGCTGAAAGGTAAATCCACAGCGCGAACAGATCGTCGGGCTGCTCGGCGGTCATGCGCCACCTCCTGATTCTGCATCGCCAGATCCTTCGCCGGATTCTGTCCCGTTGCCGCTGAGCTGCAGCAACCATGACATCGCCAGCGCGCTCAGCCCCACCGTCAGGATCGTGGAGCCCAGCAGCGCCGCAACGATAGGCAGCCATTCCTCGCGAACCAGAGACAGGTGGAGAACGACGCCGACACCCGCTGGCACGAAGAGCAGGGACAGGTTTCCCAGCAGAACGCCGACCGTTTCGTCGAGCGAATGCGGCAGCACGCGATCCGCCGCCCCCCAGAGGCAGAGGCCGAGGAATAGCAGCGCCATGCCCATGACCGGGCCCGGCAATGCCAGACCGAGGGCAACGACGACCACTTCGCCGATCAGTTGAAAACTCAGCAACAGGGTGATGATTCCGATCATGGGCTGCCTCGTGAATGCCGTGACTGTCGTGGAATGTCGGAAAGGGTCCGTTAACGCCAGTATGGGTAGGAAAGCATCGTCGCCTGTTATGGATGGATGCGCAAACACGCACGCAGTGCGGCTGCTTTTGCAGAGCAATTGTCTGAGAGTTTGGCACTATCTGCAGGTTCTGCGCCGCTACAATTGGCGACCTGATGCCGGAAAGGATTTCACGAGGTGGCAAGAGAAATATTGTTCGAGTTTACCCGCATCGGATCAATCATTCGGGTGGCCGCGGTCGATCCGGACTCTCTGACCGAGGTCATCGTTCAATGTCCGGCGACCTGCACGCAGGCCCAGCTCGAAGCGGCTGCGACTGCCAGGTTGGCGTTCGTCATGAAACGGGGCCGCCCGACACGCCGGTCGGCGTGGGACGGCCTCTAGGGGGAGTAGATTCATGAGGTATGAAATCATCAGCTCAATGGGGCGGCTATCGTAGCGTCGGTTTTACATCAGGCTACAAGTCCCTGAACAGCTTCGAAGATCCCGGTCGTGACCCTGCGCCTGATACGGTACTGGGGCCGCTTGGCGGGGCGCACTTGTCATGCCGCTACCAAGCGCGTAGTTTCATGCTCACGATCGGACGGTCCTGCCGTCCGCCAATAAAGCTGGAAAGAGCCAAAGCCATATGCCGACGCAACATAAGGTTGCAATCGCGTCCGACCATGCCGGATTCGGTCTCAAATCCGAATTGGTGACGCTCCTGACCGAGCAAGGGCACACTGTCATTGATCTCGGCACCGGTAACGACGCCGACAGCGTCGACTACCCGGATTTCGGCCGGGCCGTAGCGCAGGCGGTCACCTCAGGCGATGCCGCTTTCGGCGTTGCCGTGTGCGGCACGGGCATCGGGATATCCATTGCAGCCAATCGGTTGTCCGGTTGCCGTGCGGCTCTTTGCCACGATGTGACAACGGCCCGCCTGTCCCGTCAGCACAATGACGCCAATGTCTTGGCGCTGGGTGCTCGGGTGATCGGGCCCGCTGTCGCCCGTGAATGCCTTGAGGCGTTCCTGGATACCGGGTTCGAAGGCGGACGCCACCAGCGCAGACTCGACAAACTCTGATCCCGGTCGGCGTGCCCGATCCGGCTTTGGTCGGCCAGCGGAGCGCCGTCGCGATTTTCATTTGAACAAAACGAATGGGGATGCCCCATGACCACTTCACCTGCCATTGATACCCGTGCGGATAACGGTTTCTTCAGCCGCCACCTCTCCGAAGCGGATCCGGAGATTTTCGGATCGGTCCAGAAAGAGCTGAAACGCCAGCAAGAACAGATCGAACTGATCGCCAGCGAGAACATCGTGTCGCGCGCAGTCCTTGAGGCTCAGGGCACGGTCCTGACAAACAAATATGCCGAAGGCTACCCGAACCGCCGGTACTATGGCGGCTGCGAGTACGTCGATATCGCCGAAAGTCTGGCCATCGACCGGGCCTGCAAGCTTTTCGACTGTGCATTCGCCAATGTGCAGCCACATTCCGGCGCTCAGGCGAATCAGGCCGTGTTCATGGCATTGCTGAAACCCGGCGAGACCATTCTGGGTCTTTCGCTTGCCGCTGGCGGGCATCTGACACACGGCGCGCCGCCGAACCAATCCGGAAAGTGGTTCAACGCCGTTCAGTACGGGGTTCGCAAAGAAGACGCGCGTATCGACTATGACGAAGTCGAGGCTCTCGCCGTCAAGGAAAAGCCGAAGCTGATCATTGCCGGCGGGTCGGCCTATCCGCGGGAAATCGATTTCGCGCGATTCCGGGCAATTGCCGACAAGGTCGGCGCCTGGTTCCTGGTCGATATGGCCCATTTTGCGGGGCTGGTTGCCGCGGGTGTTTACCCGTCGCCGATCAAGCATGCCCATGTGGTGACAACGACGACGCACAAGACGTTGCGCGGCCCGCGTGGCGGTATGGTTCTTTCCGATGACCTCGATCTTGGGAAGAAGATCAACTCCGCGGTGTTCCCGGGCCTGCAGGGCGGGCCGCTCATGCATGTGATTGCCGCAAAGGCGGTCGCATTCGGCGAGGCGCTGACACCCGAATTCAAGGTCTATGCGCGCAACGTCGTCGAGAATGCCAGAACACTGGCATCGACACTTGTTGAAGGCGGGCTGGACATCGTCTCCGGCGGCACCGACAGCCATGTCGTGCTTGTCGACCTGCGTCCAAAGGGCGTCACGGGCCGTGTTGCGGAAGCGACGCTGGAGAATGCCGGCATCACCTGCAACAAGAACGGCATTCCGTTCGACCCGGAAAAGCCCATGGTCACTTCGGGCGTAAGATTGGGCAGCCCGGCGGCAACAACCAGAGGCTTCGGACAGGAAGAATTCCGCGAAGTCGGATCGATGATCCTGGAAGTGCTGGACGGCGTGGCAAAGAATGCTGACGATAACAAATCGGTCGAATCGGCCGTACGTGATCGTGTCGTCAGCCTGTGCAAGCGGTTCCCGATTTACTGATGGACTATTGACCGGGTTGATCGACGCTTGTATCGGCACCGGCTGTGTCGGCCTTCATTGGCCGGCTCGGCTGGTGTCGACGCCTTTGTACCGGGAATCCGATCCATGCGCTGCCCGTTCTGTGGACATGATGACACCCAGGTAAAGGATTCCCGCCCGACGGACGACGGATCCGCCATCCGGCGACGCCGCTTTTGCCCGGCCTGCGGTGCACGGTTCACCACGTTCGAACGAATTCAGTTGCGCGATCTGACAGTTGTCAAAACGCATGGCAAGAAGGAGCCCTTCGACCGCGACAAGCTGGCTCGATCGCTCCAGATCTCGCTGCGGAAACGTGACGTCGACGAATCCGCCGTTGAGCGGGTCGTGAACTCGATGGTTCGGCAACTGGAGAGCTCGGGCGAAAGCGAAATTCCCTCCAAGACCATCGGCGAAATGGTCATGAATGCCCTGAAGACGCTGGACGGGGTTGCTTATGTCCGTTACGCGTCGGTCTACAAGGACTTCCGGGCGCCGGAGGAATTCAACGAGTTCGTCGGTACGCTGTCGCCGACGCCGCCGACCGATACCGATTCGTAGCCTTTCGGCAACCATTCGGCGGGCGGAACCCAGGGGTGGGAATGGATGGCAGCAGCTCAGGCAATTATTGACGAACGCTATATGGCGGCGGCCCTGGCGCTGGCGGTCCGGACGCTGGGTGTCACGTCACCCAATCCCGCTGTGGGTGCCATCATCGTCCGTGACGGGCTGGTGGTTGGGCGCGGCTGGACCATGCCCGGTGGCCGGCCCCACGCCGAAGCCGTCGCGCTTGCGCAGGCCGGCGCCCTTGCCCGCGGCGCAACCTGTTACGTTTCCCTGGAACCATGCAGTCACCACGGCAAAACGCCCCCCTGTGCCGAGGCGCTGGTCGCGGCCGGTGTCGGCCGGGTGGTCGTGGGATGCGGCGATCCCGATCCCCGCGTGGCCGGTGGCGGGCTGAACACCATCCAGCGTGCCGGTATTGACCTGTCGGTCGGCGTGCTGGAGGAACAGGCGCGCACGGTCGCTGCCGGCTTTCTGTCGCGGATCGAACACGGCCGCCCGCTCGTGACTCTGAAACTGGCGACGACCGCCGATGGGCGTTCCGCCACGGCAAACGGTCATAGCCGCTGGATCACCGGGCCGGTGGCGCGGGCGCATGCTCACGCCGAGCGCGCGCGGCACGACGCCATCATGGTCGGCGCCGATACCGTTATTGCCGACGATCCGGCCCTGACTTGCCGTTTGCCGGGGTTGGCCGCGCGGTCGCCGCTGAGGATTGCGATCGATCGTCGCGGGCGAATCCCCGCCACTGCGCGGCTGCGCGTCGACAATGCGGCCCCCACGCTGATCATCCGGTCCGTGGCGGCGTCGGCTGATGGTGGAGAACGAGCGCGCGATGTCCTGACTATGGTCGGCCTCGATGGCGGGGATGGTGATCTCGACCGAATACTGCGAATGCTGGCGGCGCGTGGCATCACGCGGTTGCTGGTCGAAAGCGGTGGCCGGCTTGCCGCCGCGCTGATCAGACGCCACTTGGTGGATCACGTCGATTGGTACCGGGCGCCGTCCCTGCTGGGTGGCGATGCCGTGCCGGCTATCGGGGCGCTTGCTCTCTCGGATGCGAGTGATGCGGTTGGACTGACGCCGATCGAGCACCGCGTGCTGGACCCGGATAGCCTGGACCGATTCGAGATACGACACTAGGATTTGGGGATGTTCACAGGAATAATTACGGATGTCGGGCGGATCGGGGCTGTTGATGCCGAACGTGGGGGCAAGCGCTTTTACGTTGCGACGAGCTTCGACGTGGCATCGATCGATCTGGGCGCTTCGATCGCCCACAACGGTTGCTGCCTTACCGTCGTCGAAAAGGGCAGCGGGTGGTACGCCGTCGACGTTTCGGCGGAAACCATGGCGCGGACAACCCTCGGTGACTGGCAGGAAGATACGCGGCTGAACCTGGAAAGATCGCTCAAACTCGGCGACGAATTGGGCGGCCATCTGGTTTACGGGCATGTCGATTGCGTTGCATTGGTATCGGACAAGTATGCCGATGGCGACAGCTGGCGACTGGCTTTCGATATACCCGGCCGATTCGGGCGATTCGTTGCGTCAAAGGGGTCGGTGGCGCTGGACGGGGTGTCCCTGACAGTCAACGAGGTCGACGATACCGGCGAGATGACGCGGTTCGGCGTCAATATCATCCCGCACACCTTCGCGGTGACGACCTTCGGGGATCTGTCGCCCGGACACCGCGTCAATTTCGAGGCCGACATGCTTGCCCGCTATGTGGCGCGGCTGACTGAAACGGGGGCGACGTGAGCGATTCACCGCTGAGTGCCGCCGATCGGGAGTTCATCTCTCCGATCGAGGATATCATCGAAGAGGCGAGCCGGGGGCGCATGTTCATCCTGGTCGACGATGAGGATCGCGAAAACGAGGGCGATCTCGTCATCCCGGCCGAAAAGGCGGACGCCGATGCCGTCAACTTCATGGCCAAATACGGGCGCGGCCTGATCTGCCTGGCGATGACCCGCGAACGGATCGAGCAACTCGGCTTGCCGCTGATGGAGCAATCGAATGTCTCGCGTCATTCGACGGCCTTTACCGTCTCCATCGAGGCCCGCGAAGGCGTGACCACCGGGATTTCGGCTGCGGATCGCGCGCGCAGCGTCGCCGTTGCCGTCGACCCGACAAAAGGGCGCGGCGACCTGACGACGCCGGGTCACGTATTTCCGCTCATGGCACGGGATGGCGGAACTTTGGTGCGTGCGGGCCACACGGAGGCGGCCGTCGATCTGGCGCGCATTGGCGGATGGGCGCCGGCCGGCGTCATCTGCGAGATCATGAATGACGACGGGTCCATGGCCCGTCTGCCTGATCTCGTCCGGTTTGCCCAGTATCACGGCCTGCGTATCGGGACGATCGCCGATCTGATCGCCTATCGCCGACGCCATGAACGCATGGTTGAACGCAAGCTGGAGACGGAATTGCAAAGCCGGTTCGGCGGCGACTGGCACATGGTGATCTACGTCAACACAGTTTCCTATGCCGAGCATATCGCCCTGGTCAAAGGCGACATTGCCGGCAATGCCGATCCGGTGCCGGTCAGGATGCATCAGCTGAACGTGCTGGATGATGTCCTGGGTGACGAGGGCGGAAGCGGCGCGGGAGACCTGCATCGTGCGATGACGGCTATCGGCCGGGAGGGCCGGGGAGTCGTCGTACTGATCCGCGAACCGCGTCCTGACAGTTTGACAGAGCGCCTGAAGGCGCGCCTCGACGGTCAAACCGGCACCGACACCCGGCGCGAGCTGCGTGACTATGGCGTGGGCGCACAGATACTCCTGGATCTTGGCGTTCGGACAATGGCGTTGTTATCCAATTCCCAGCGCAACGTCATCGGGCTTGAAGGATACGGGCTCGAGATCGTCGAGCGACGGCCAATCCCGAGACCATCATGACGGCGGCAGACCGAGCGCCGGGCCACCAATGCCGGTGCCGATCAACCGGATTTCCGGATCGCGACAGGGATGAATTGCCATGACCGCTACCAGCACCACGATCCTGATCGTGGAGGGCCGATTCTACACGGACATTGCCGACGCCCTGATGGCCGGTGCAACAACCGTTCTCGACCATTCCGGCGCCACATATGAACGTATAGCCGTTCCAGGCGCACTGGAAATACCGGCGGCAATCGCTTTCGCTCACGATGCTGCCAGGCAGGGCCGCTTGCTGCCCGGCTTCGATGGGTTTGTCGCCCTTGGGTGCGTCATTCGCGGTGAAACCACGCACTATGATTATGTCTGCGGCGAGAGCGCACGCGGACTTCAGGATCTCGCGGTCCGGGAAAAACTGGCTGTCGCAAATGGCATACTCACCTGCGAAGACCATGCGCAGGCCTGGACACGAGCCTCGGTCGATCAAAAGAACAAGGGTGGAGCCGTGGCTCGGGCTTGCCTTGATATGATTGCGTTGCGTCGGCATTTCGGTTTATGACCCGGCCGTAGAACACCCCGCAATTGCCGGTCTCTGGACGGCAACTTTTTTGGACAAGCGAATATTCATGTCTAAACATCGGCCATCAGCCAAAGCCCGGCGTTCGGCCGCCAGATTGTCGGCGGTCCAGGCACTCTACCAAGTCATGCTGATCAACTCGGATGTTGAGCGTGTGATCGGAGAATTCGTTCACTTTCGCTTTGGCGCCCAGATCGATGGCGATGAATACGTATCGCCGGACCCGCAGCTCTTCGCCGACATCGTTCGCGGAACGGCCCAGCGATCGGGTGAGTTGGAGCCGATGGTTGCCGATGCCATGAGCAATTCATGGTCGCTGGACCGCGTTGAACTTCTGCTCAAGGTCATCCTCAAGAGCGGCACCTGGGAACTGCTTGAAAACCCGCTGGTTTCGCCCGGCATCATCATCACTGAATATGTACATGTGGCGCAGGCGTTCTTCGGCGGGAAGGAGCCGGCAATGGTCAATGCCGTGCTCGACCGTTTGTCCCGATCCATTCGGCCGGGTGAGGGCGCAAAAGCCGATGCAGCGGCGGACTTGCCACCGCCGCTTGATAACAGCGCTGATCTCGCAACCGAATTTTCGCCCGACAATCAACAGTCCCACGCCAATCCGGCCGGCAGTTCTGATGTCGGCGAGGCCCCGTCTGGCGAGCAGGAGGAAACCTCATCCGATGCGCCCGACAGCTTCAACGACCGAGCGATCTAGGCGCAACTTCGGTCCCGACGGGACTCTTGCGGCGGATAGCGCAATGTCCAGGCGGTTAATCCATGTCCATTCATGATCCGGAAGGCGGCGAGGCCAGCGCGCCCGTCGGTGAATTCGCGCGCATAGATCGTTTCTTGAAGCCGTTGGCCGCCAGGGTCGAAGGGGCCCTGGGGTTAGACGATGATGCGGCCGTACTGTCTCCGCCACCGGGAAAGAAGCTGGTCGTAACGACCGATACAATGGTCGAAGGGGTGCATTGGCTGCCCGTGCAATCGCCGTCCACCGTCGCCCGCAAGCTGCTGCGGGTCAATCTTTCGGATCTCGCCGCAATGGGGGCGGAACCCTGGGTCTATACGCTCAACACCGCTCTCGGATCCGAAACCGGTAGCGGGTGGCTCGAACAGTTTGCCCAGGGCCTGTCGGTCGACCAGGATCACTTCGGAATCGGTCTGGCTGGCGGCGACTCGGTTTCGACGTCGGGGCCGGCCGTGGTGACGATCACGGCTTTCGGCTTGCTGCCGGCCGATGCTGACGGGCTCCGGCGCTCCAGTGCTACGGTCGGCGATAGCGTCTTTGTCACCGGCACGCTCGGCGATGCATATCTTGGCCTCAGAGTCATGAAGGGTGAGATGGACAAATGTCCGGATGATGTCCGGGCTCAGTTGTCTGCCCGATTCGAACTTCCGACTCCGCGTCTAGACATTGGAAAGCGCTTGGTTGAAGTCACTCCGCCCGGCGCTTGCCTCGACGTTTCCGATGGTCTGGTGGGTGACGCCGCCCATATCGCCCGCAGTTCGGGTGTCGGTATCGATATTTTTCTTTCTTCGATCCCCATTTCCTCGCATGCGGCAAAGGCCATTGAAATGGGCGGTGTCGCGATGGCGGAACTGGCATCGGGCGGCGATGATTACGAACTCCTGTTTACGGCGCGCGATGAGGTGGCGGTCGACCGCCTGCTCGGAAATGCGGCTACCCCGATCACGAAGATTGGAACCGTCGTTTCCGGTAACGCCGTTCGTCTTCTTGACGCAAGCGGCCGCGAAATCGAAAGCCAGGGCAGCTGGACCCATTTCTAGACTTGATCGTTCCGACGTTGATGCAGCGGACGAGAGCATGAAAGTCAGTAAAAAAGCCCGTAAAATCCATGGTTTAAGGATTTGTTGATCGCTGACTTGCTAGAGTGAAGCAAGAAATACCGATGATTCGTTCCAGGAAGGGATGTAAATGAAGAAGCTGATGGCAGCCGTTCTGGTGCTGGCCCTTGTCGGCGCCGTCGGTGTCGGCGGATGGGCATTCATGAAGCACGGCGATGCACTGGCAGCGATGCTGCCGGAGACAGAGGCTGCCGCTCCGGATCCGATATTCGTCGAATTTGAGCCGATAAGAATACCTGTCATCGCCAACGGTCAGGTAACGCGGTTGGTGACGTTGCAGATTATGCTTCAGGTTGACAGCAACGAAGTGGGCGACAGTCTGATAGATCAGGCGCCGCGATTGAACGATGCGTTCCTTGCCGACATGTATGGGGACCTCCACGAAGGAAGGGGCGTGCGCAACGGTGTCGTCAACCTCGATCATGTGAAGCGGCGCCTCATGGCCGTAAGTGCTTCCGTGATGGGTGAGAACGCCGTCCGCGACGTTCTTGTTCAAATGATCGCCGAGCGGCCGCTCAGAAACGTCTGACGCATCCGGCATATAGTTCGAACGGACAAGACCCGGGGCCACGGCTCCGGGTCTTGTCCGTTCGCGGGTGTTGGTTATTGCCTGGGTGCGTTTCTGCCAATCGGGTCTGCCGGGGCTGCCCCGCAAATCCCTAGTCCATACTCTGGCCGAGGCGCTGTCCCAGATTGCCCAAGAGCTGTTCCATTATCGACATTTCCCGACCACGCGTCGGAGTCTCCCGATTGACGAGATCGACGTTCTCACCATCCTCAAGGTTGAGCCGCTCGACCGCTGAAACGAATCCCTGCTGGTCGAAAGTGAGCGCTACCACCTGCCGTTCAACGATCTGCGGCTCGAAGAAGGCCCGCGTTTCCGCTACCTGACCGATATAGAACCAGGCCTCATCCTCCTGAAATGGGGCTGTGGCCGATGGCGTGCCGAGGATGAATGCAGCATCGTCGCGCGTCGTCTGCCCCACATTGATCTGGTTGAGGCGGCGGTCGTCGATCATGTTACCGCGCGTTTCGACGATCGGGCTGCAGGAGAGCAATACGAGCGCCGTGGCTGCCACGGCAGGGAACTTAACAAAACTTCTGAGCGCCATCGAGCAAATCCCTGGACTGCAATGATTCCGTCGTGCCCCTCCGCCGTGACGCCCTACATGATGGACAGCACCGATGCAGCGGGCGCGCGGGCACGAGCGCGGTGGCACGGATTGACGTTTACACCATGTACGGCCATTTGTAGAGGGTCGAGATGGAGCGACGTCCAAGCGGGCTCGCCGCTCGGTGTCTTTTGCGACGAAGGGGACAGATCGGTGATTCTTGAGCGGCTGCTCGGACAGCCATCACGGGCGATGGATAAACGGCCGGCCGCGGAGGCATACGTCTCTCTCGTCGACGCCGCCAGGCAGCCCGGCTTTTACGATACGGCCGGTGTGCCGGATACGATCGACGGGCGGTTCGAATTGGTGGTGCTGCACGTGTTTCTGCTTCTCGACCGGTTGCAGTGGCGGGCAGAACCTGAACAGAAAGCCGAAGATGTGCGCGGGCCCCGGAACAGTGGCGCTGACAGCCGTGATGCCGACTTCGCGCAAGCCCTGTTTGATTACATGTTCGCCGATATGGACCACAATCTTCGTGAAATGGGCGTGGGCGATATGAGCGTTGGCAAGCGCGTCCGCAAGATGGGCGAGGCTTTCTACGGACGTGCATTGAGTTATCAAGCGGCGCTGGATGGGGGCGATGCGGAGTCCTTGGACGAGGCACTGCGCAGAAACCTTTTCGGGACCGTGGCAGAACCGACGACGGAGGCCATCAGGATGATGGCAGACTACGTTGTTGAGGCCCGTGTACTTCTGCGCCGGCAGGAGGCCGCCGACATCAGAGCGGCCGTCATCCGCTTTCCCGCACCGCCTGGCGAGGCCTCTTCATGAGCAAGAGCGCGCCCGTTGTAACTGGCCCGTTGTAACCGGGAGGAGCCGATGACCGAGCCAAATGCCGGTATGCCGGAATTCAGCCGTCCACTTCGCGTCGACCGTCTGCCGACAGATGCTGTCGAGCGATCGATCTCTGCAAAGGATGGGGAATGCCAATCGCTGGCCAGGCGGCTGGGCCTGGAGGCGATCCATGCTCTGTCGGCCGATCTGACGGTAAAGTTATCGCTGGCGACGGGGATCGTCCGGGTTCGCGGCCGGTTCGAGGCGCGCGTAAGCCAATACTGCGTCGTAAGCCTTGAGTCGTTCGAAAGCAGCGTATCTGAAGATATCGATCTGTCGCTTGCGGCCGTTCCCGCTGACATCCATGTCGATATTGTGGACATCGACCCGCTGTCAGACGAAGATCCGGAGCCACTGGACGGAAACATTCTGGATATCGGAGAAATCGTTGCCCAGCATCTGTCACTGGCGCTGGACCCTCATCCCAGAAAGCCAGGGGTAGAGCCTCCCGAGACGACAAGCATGGTTGATCGGAATGCCGAGGATGACGACGAGAAGCCAAATCCGTTCGCGGCGCTCGCCCGCTTGAAAGATCGGCAGCACTGACCTGCGCGCCCGTAATTGTGCTTTGTCACGCGTCGCCCTTGCCCATGCCGCCAAATTCCTCTAAGAAACGGCCCGCAGCAGGCAGCGGGGTTCCGGCTGTCCTTGCAATGAGCGCCTATTTTCGCGAAAGAGTATCAGATCATGGCTGTTCCAAAGAAGAAGACCTCCAAATCCCGCCGGGACATGCGCCGGTCCCATCTTGGATTGAAATCCGTGGCCGTCGGCGAATGCCCGAATTGCGGAGAGACCAAACTTCCGCACCATGTGTGCGGTTCCTGCGGCTACTATGACGGCCGTGAGGTCGTTAGCGCAGCCGCTGAGGCTTGATTCCTCGGCGGCGACCCGTATGGACGGCTAAGCGGTCGGGGACATGTCGGCAGGAATCGAAAACAACAATGATACATATTCGGGTGCGGATACGTCGCTGACCGTTGCACTGGATGCAATGGGTGGGGACAATGCACCCGAATGCGTAATTTCCGGTGCAGAGATCGCACTGAGCCGCTACCCGGATATTTCGTTCTTGATATTCGGCGACGAAAAGCGGCTGAGGCCGCTTATAGACAGCCGACAGGCTTTAGCCGCGGTGTCGCAGATTCGGCACACCGACGAATTTGTCACCAATGACGCGAAACCGTCAGTCGCGTTGCGTAGCGGTCGCCAGTCGAGCATGCGGCTTGCGATCGATGCGGTCAGCGCGGGCGAGGCATCGTGCGTCGTTTCCGCCGGTAATACCGGTGCGTTGATGGCGATGGCAAAGTATGTGCTAAAGACATTGCCCGGCATCGACCGTCCGGCCATCGCGGCAATCATACCAACGCAAAAGGGCGAGAGCGTCCTTCTCGACCTTGGCGCGAACGTCGAATGCAAATCGGGCCATCTTGCCCAATTCGCTGTCATGGGCGCCTTGTTTTCAAAGGCCGTCCTTGGAACCCGCACGCCGACGATCGGCCTTCTCAATGTTGGGGCCGAAGCCCTGAAGGGATCAGAGGTCGTCCGGGAGGCCGCCGCGATTCTCCAGGAGTGCCCGCTTCCCGGTCGATTCGACGGATTCGTTGAAGGCAACGATATTACCGCCGGTGTCGTGGACGTCGTGGTGACGGATGGTTTTACCGGCAATGTTGCCCTGAAGACGGCAGAGGGGACGGCAAAGCTCTATGCCGAGTGGATGAAACAGACGTTGCAATCGTCGCTGATGGCCAGGATTGGCTATCTGTTCGCCCGTAGTGCGTTCAGAAAACTTCGTGTCCGCGCGGACCCGCGGCGATATAATGGTGCGATGTTTCTTGGACTTCGGGGCATATGCGTCAAGAGCCATGGCGGAACCGACGCTACCGGCTTCGCAAACGCAATAGGAGTCGCGGCGGATTTGGCGCAGAACAGCTTCAATGCGAAAGTCATCGAAGAGTTTCAGCGTGGTGATTTTGGTTCTTTGATCGATTCCAATGGAGCCGCAAAAGAGGGTGTAGCGTCCGTCGGGTCTGCCGATGTGGCAGCGGGATAACAGGTATGACAGCAACGCGCTCTCGGATCATCGGCGTAGGAAGTTACCTGCCAGAGAAAATACTGACGAATGCCGACATGGCGGATATCGTCGACACATCGGATGACTGGATCTTTCAGAGAACCGGAATCCGGCAGCGGCATATCGCTGCAGATTCAGAAATGACGTCCGATCTGGCCTTGTCGGCCGCGCGAAACGCGCTGGACGCCGCGGGAATCTCCGGTAGCGAACTCGACCTCATCGTCTTGGCGACGGCGACGCCCGATCAAACCTTTCCGGCGACGGCAGTTCGTGTTCAGTCAGGCTTGGGAATGACCCGGGGAATGGCCTATGACGTTCAGGCTGTGTGCTCGGGCTTCGTTTATGCCTTGACTCTTGCCGACAATCACATCCGATTGGGACAGTCGCGTCGCGCGCTCGTCATCGGAGCAGAAACTTTCTCACGCATCCTCGACTGGGACGACCGCTCCACCTGCGTTCTGTTCGGAGACGGCGCCGGCGCCGTTGTTCTGGCCGCCGAAACCGGATTCGGCACCTACGACGACTTCGGAATTCTGACCACGCATCTTCATTCCGACGGACGTTACCATGACATGCTTTACGTCGATGGCGGCCCGTCATCGACCGGTACGGCCGGAAAACTCCGGATGCAAGGCCGCGAGGTCTTCAAGCACGCCGTCTCCAAGATGTCCGAGGTAATCGACGAAGCTCTGGCGACGACCGGATTTTCCCCTGAAGAAATCAATTGGGTTGTTCCCCACCAGGCAAATCGCCGGATAATCGAAGCTACCGCCAAAAAGCTGGGCATACCGATGAGTCGCGTCGTCATCTCGGTCGATCGCCATGCGAATACCTCCGCAGCCTCCATTCCGCTTGCTCTGGCAGAGGGTGTCGGCGACGGGCGCATTCGCAAAGGCGACCTGGTTCTCCTCGAAGCGATGGGTGGCGGATTTACCTGGGCGTCGGCCTTGATCCGCTGGTGAGATTGAAGCCGGCTCTCAGTACCGAGACAACACTTTAAAGCCTCCCGCCAACTCTTTGTAATTGACGCCATATTTCAGCCACGATATTCTTTCTCCGTAATAGAGGGGAAGGTCATGTCTGAAACTTTGACGCGCGCGCAGCTCAGCGAAGCCGTTTACGAGGAAGTTGGACTTTCCCGCAACGAGTCCGCGGACCTCGTTGAGACGGTACTTGAAGAAATTTGCCAGGCGTTGGAGCGCGACGACGTTGTAAAAATTTCGTCCTTCGGAAGTTTTTCTGTCCGCCAGAAAGGTGAGCGCGTCGGCCGCAACCCCAAAACCGGGGAAGAAGTACCGATTCTGCCGCGGCGAGTGCTGGTATTCCGCGCAAGCCATGTCTTGAAAGACCGGATCAATTCCGGTCGCTTGGCCGCTCGCTTGAATGGTTCCTCTTCCGCGGAGTCGCGAGAGTGAGGGCCGTCGGAGGCACGCAGGCGCAGAACTCGGTGGCCGTCAGATGGTAGAAGTCGGAGCAGGACGACAGGAGAATGCTGTAGTGTCAGCCGATGGCGCCGCAACAGGGCGGGCAGACGCCGGCCGGTCTGCACGAAAATCGCCGACCGCGTATCGGACGATCAGCGAAGTCTCGGATGAGCTTGAAATTCCTCAACATGTGTTGCGATTCTGGGAGACGAAGTTTTCCCAGGTCAAGCCCCTGAAACGCGGGGGTGGCCGGCGCTATTATCGGCCGGAAGACATCACGCTGCTTCGCCGCATTCAGGTCCTCCTTTACAAAGAAGGCTATACGATCAAGGGCGTCCAGAAGCTTCTTCGTGAAGGACGGGCGGCTGAACGGGCTCGTGCCGTCATGACCGATGAAGCCGGGTCGTCATCAATTCCGGAAGAGCGTATTCAGGATCCGACGCCCGAGGAAGTTCGGACGCCGGGAAGTTCACTATCCGAATCAGAGAAGGGTGACGGTGACAGCGTGCACGGCAGTGCCACCGGGCACGACGTTGGCGCAGCTCAGGTTTCCGGTGATGCCGAAGAGTCACCAGTCGGACCGCCTGAAGGCCCGGCCAAAGACAAACCGGGGCATCAGGGGCCTGATGCCGGTGAGTCAGCAGATGTCACTGCTGAGGCTCCAGGTGAGGGCTTCGGAGCCACGGCCGACGCCGACTCCTCTGAAGATCCAGGCAAAGATACGGGCATCGAAGGCGAGGAAGATGCCGATGCGGCGGTCCATGGGGATCAAACCAGCGAAGATCTGCCTGGGCCCGTTCGAAGGGAGTTGGAGGCCGTGCTGGCTGTCATGCAGGATCTGCGGGAACGATTGACCTCCGACAAGCCGATCACAGAATCCGAAGAAAGAATGATCGACGGGGGCGGGCACGACGGAAATTGAGACGTTTACCGTTGCGTTGGCTGTCGTTCCCTGATTATAGTCCGGCCACTCGTGCCGGACCAATCAGTGTCCGCGAGACGGGCGGAGCGTAGCGCAGTCTGGTAGCGCACCAGTCTGGGGGACTGGGGGTCGTGGGTTCGAATCCCGCCGCTCCGACCATACCCCCAATACACGGACGACCATCTGACATTGGCTTGGCGCACTGGATGCACTGAGTGCCTTATCTCTAGGATCGCAGTCATGGGCAAAGTACTCGATACGTTTCTGGCGTCTCTGGCATCCAGTCGTCACGATGGGTACCCTTACGATCACTGGATTCTCGCCGGCTGCCTGCCGGTTGAGACCTGCGAAGCCATCAGAAGTCTGCCGTTTCCTCCGCCAGCGATCGAAGACACCGAGGGCAAGCGGGATTCCCATAACGAGTCGCGGCAGTTCATCAGCCCGAACGAACGGCGCGAATTTCCCGTGCTGGAGGATTTGTCGGCGGCACTCCAATCACCGCACTGCATTGCTGCGCTCGAACGGACCTGCGGCGCTCAACTGGAAGACACTTTTCTCCGGATTGAGTATACACAGGATACCGGCGGATTCTGGCTTGGTCCTCATACCGATGTAGGCCCGAAGAAATTCACCATGATGATCTATCTTTCCGATGGACCGGGGTCTGAGACCTGGGGCACTGATGTCCTGGACAGAGAGCATGAGATCGTCAAGACCGTTTCTTCTCCTTACAATGCCGGCATGATTTTTGTGCCGTCCGATCATTCGTGGCACGGTTTCCATCGCCGCCAGATAAATGGAATTCGTCGCAGTCTGATTATCAACTACGTGACGACTGAATGGCGTAACACACACGAACTGGCCTATCCGGATCAGACCGTAACCGCCAACGGTGCCTGACCGAGGCGCTTCTCCGATGTCCATTGTCGATGATGGTCGTTCGCGCTGCTGGGTGATTACCACGGGCGAGGCCGGCATGAAGAGTCAGGCGCTTGGACTGGCTTCGGCAATAGGTATCGATTACGAACACAAGTTGGCGATGATACCCGCACCCTGGAAGTGGCTTCCGGGCTATGCGACCCTTGGCGTCCTTAGCCGTGCCCGCCTTGACGGCGTACGCCCGGCACCGCCGTGGCCGGATCTGCTCATAACCTGCGGCGGAAGGCCCGCCATACTCTCGGTGGCAATCAAGCGGGCGAGCCGCGGTCGGACGCTGACAGTACATGTCCAGGACCCGCGGATATCACCGCGGTATTTCGATCTGGTCGTCCCCCCCAAACATGACAGGCTTTCCGGGCAGAACGTTTTGTCCACCCGTGGCGCTGTCCATCTGGTGACATCGGAACGGTTGGCCGCGGCTCGGACAGCGTTTTCCGATACGATTGCCGAGTCTTCCCGCCCTTTGATCGGCGTGCTGCTCGGTGGGGCCAGCAACAGCCATCGCGGAGATCCAGAGACGTTTGCCAAAATCGGCAAGACTCTTGCCGATATGCTGCGGCAATCTGGCGGAAGCGCCTGGATAACGTCATCCCGCCGGACACCGGAGGCAGCTCTGAATGCACTGAAAGAAAGTCTGGTCGGGTCTCGATACCGGCTGTGGGACGGATCAAAGAGCAAAGGGCAGGGCGACAATCCCTATTTTGCCATCCTCAGCGCTGCCGACTACATCGTCGTGACGTCCGACAGTGTTTCGATGGTGACGGAAGCCTGCGCTACCGGCCGTCCGGTCTATGTCGCAGATCTGCCAGGCGGCACCAAACGCTTTCGGCGATTTCACCAGGATATGCGCGAAGAGGGGGCGACGCGGCCGTTTTCAGGCCGCCTCGATGCGCCCTGGGCATACGACCCGGTCAACGATACACCAGCGGTCGCGGCCGAAGTGCGCCGACTACTCGAACGGCGTGATGGAAGTTCCGAATTGATCTAACCCAAAATACCTTCGACACGCCAGCCATTTGTCCGAAAATTCATTTGCACTGTTTCAGTTGTCAATGGAATAATCCGGAAAAGCAATAATTGTTCATTGACTCCGGAGATCGAGAATGTTGAACGAATTCAAGGCGTTCATAGCGAGAGGGAATGTAATCGATCTGGCGGTCGGGCTGGTTTTGGGGGCGGCTTTTACAACGATCGTAAATTCTTTGGTCAATGACATCCTGATGCCGCCGATCGGTTTGCTAATGGGCGGAATGGATTTTTCCAACATCTTCATTACGCTCTCCGGCGGCTCCTTCGAGACGCTCGTACAAGCCCAGGAGGCCGGCGCCGCGACGATGAATATCGGGCTATTCATCAATGCCGTCGTTCAGTTTCTGATCGTTGGTGCGGCGCTGTTCGTCGTCATCAAGCAGATCAATCGGCTGCGGACTCGCGAGAAGGAGTCCACCGCGCCACCGCCGCCACCAACACGGCAGGAAGAACTTCTGGAACAAATTCGTGACCTGCTGGCCAGGAAGCCCGGAGATACTCCTACAGATACGTCTTTGGGCAAACCCGGGGAATAACCGCGTCATTGACGTTTTTTATCTGAATGATGGCGGAAAGAATGGAGTCGGCGTCGAACATTCGTCAGGTTTCGCCTCATCGCAGGCTTTTTTTAACGACGCTTCTCCAATAAGACCAGGCGGCATTATGTTCTTTCAGCAGCGAGGACTGTAGGAGGGATTTGAGCGTGTCTTTTTTTGGAAGTGTATTCGAAGTCCTCATCGATCCGACAATTGCGGGATTTATTGGCGAGCCGGGCGGCAAAGCATTCGTTGGTGTAAAACAGGAAGCGATCTCTCGACTGGCCGGATTTACTGGTGTGCCGGGGAATCACGACATTGAGCGGGCGGTCCGCGTCGCCCAGCTTCAAGCCATGATCGTTAGTCTCAATGCTTACGAGAATTTGGTCAGTGCACTCGAGAAGATCGATACGCCGGTGGACCCCGAGCACAACCCAAAAGGTTTTATCAAAGAAACCAACCGACATATCAACCGTGTCTTCCGCAAACGAGCGACCGTTCAACTCGCCCCGGCGTTCTGCGCCCATGTACGCGAGTCGATTTCCCTCGACCTGGATCTTGGTGCCCGCGGCGAACGCGGAGACACGAAATCCGATGCTGTGACGCTCGACTTTGTCGTGGCCGAGTTTTGCCGCGCTGGCGGGCGCGAAGTTCTCCCTCCACGCTTTGGCAATCTGCTCTACCAGGGTGAGGGGGACTGTTTGCCCTGGATCGTTAACTATCGTGCCTTCCTGTGTGAGCAGGTCAAGTCGAATCCACGATTCGCAAGCATCCTTAACGCCACGATGCTGGAGGGTCTTCGTCGTGGGAACGTCGACCTGGCTGACGGCCAAGCGGAGATCGCCGAGAGTCTGCGCCGGGTGGCGCAGGATCAACAGTCGCTCATGGGAATGGTTGGCGATACTCTCGCGAGCCTGGAATCCACTGCCATTTTCATGACTGATCTCGCCGACCGGGTGGCGGCAGAAATTCTTGGTTTGCAGGACGGGATAGAGCGCAGCGTCGAACTGCTCGAAAAGCAGGAGAATACCCGCCTGCATATCAGAAAGAAAAAATTGTTCCGGAGTCCGTCCAGCGGCAGTGCTGGAGACAGCGAAGCCATGTCCGCATTTCACTACGCCCAGGCTGTGGATCCATTCGTTGGGCGCATCGACAAAGTACGCGAGATTGAAGCGGATCTTCTGGATGCAACGCTTGTTTGCGATAGACTGCCCCGGTTTCGGTGGATGGCACTGTGCGGCGAAGGCGGCAGCGGGAAGAGCCGCCTCGCCATGGCGGTTCTCGGTCGGAACTCCGACGCCTGGAAACATGCGGGTTTCGCCGGGATCGATGTAATCCAGAATCCGGAGAAGGTTTTCGAGGTCGGGCAAGTCCTGGAGGGTCCAACATTGATCGTAGTGGACTACACGGTCAATGCGAGGGCTGACGCCGACTTGCCGGGGTACATGAGGGCCTGGGCAGACTATGCAGACACTGAGCGGGCGCATCCGGTGTGCATCATTGTTATCACTCGCAAATCGAACGACATAATCCTTAACGAGATCCGCGGCATAGGGATCAATCCTCTTGCCGACATGTCGCTCGTGTCTGCCGCCGAGATCCCGGCGTCTCCGATGGTGCTTGGGCCGCTCACGGACGACGCAACGCTTCGTTTGATGCGCGCCCGCATCAGGATTACGGCGAACGAGATGCGGATCGAGCCGGTCGATCTTTCGGACGAGCAGCTATTGAGCAAGCTCGGAAGTTTTGATCCCCGCCGCCGCCCGCTCTTCGCAGCCATGGTCGCCGCGGAACTTCAGCGCGGCGCGCTGCCTGAGGCAGAGAGCAGCGAAGAAGTGAACCGCCTGTTGCTCTTTGGCCATTATCTCCAACGGCAATATGACAAGTTTTGGCTTCCACGGGCAACGGCGCTTTCCGAGACGACGCCAAGCGGCGTGGTGGTGCGCCATGCGAACCTTGTAAGGCTTGCGACGTGCTGCGGGGGACTCCCGGTCAACGATATCAGCTGCCGTGTTCCCGCAGCGGCTCCTGTCGAATCCTTTCACTTCCCGCAGCTTTCCGTCGCCGAGCAGTCTGGCGCGATCCGCAATCAGCTCATCTGGACGATGACAGGCGAACGCGTGCGCGTGGACGCCGACGACACCGAAGACGACTGGTTCGAAGCCTCATCTGTCGTGCCGACGCTGGAACCGGACCTTCTCGGAGAGCGGTTCTTCCTTATGATGTCGGACGAACTCCGGAATGCGCCGAACGCCTGGCAAACCCCAAAACGGCTCTCACATTTGGCCTGGAGGTGTGCGCCTGACGCGACCGCGGCATTCCTGAGGATGGCGGCCCAGGACTATCCGCTAAGGATGCACGAAATGCGTTGGCTACCACCGGCTTCGTCTGAAACAGACGAGCACGTTCTCAAAGCGCGAGCCCGCATGCTTCGCAACCTCTGCGCCGACATCGCCACCCGCTATGGCCCAGCGATGCCGACGGCCAGGGATCTCGGGCGCCTCTTCGATATCGTGGACGAGTTTGGCGCCGCATTGGTCGAACTCGCCAAGTCTGACCACGAAATGCGCGAGGATTACGGTCAAATTTTGCGCCAGGTCACGAACATCGCAGCACGTCTCGGGAACGCAGCGATCCCTTACATCGATCCGATCGCCGCTGTCGAAGATCCCATCACCGTTGTCGAAGATGAAGCGGGCGCGGCTCCGGCGGCCCGGGGCCTTACCGAAACCTTCTCTCACAGCGGGCTGGCCCCTGATGTCGAAGATGAAGAGGGCACGTCTGTGGCGCGGCCGGGCCTCGCCGCGACGTTTTCCCACAGCGGCAGCATCACTGACGCCTCGGCGCGGCTCGACGCTGACGACGGCCCGCCGCCCTTGCCGGAGGATCTTGCCGAAATTATCCGCGAACGCCTGCCACCGCTCCTCGACCGTGCGCGTCATTTTGTCCTGAGTCCCGGCCCTTATCTCGAACGTCGGCCTTTCGAGGCCGTGGTGGCTGAAATCCTTGGATCCGTCCATTTCCGTCACCGCGACAACCGTCGTTTTGGCGGCCGTTGGCCGTCTCCTCGTGACAAGGATTCCGAAGATGTTGTTTCCAAATGGCGCGAGCATGCCGAAACGCTTGCCGACGGCAGTGTCGATGACGTAGCCGTCATGGCCGGACTTATGAGCAGCATTTCCTATGCTGAGTTTGAGAGCACTGCCAGGGATTATCGGCGCATCTATGCGGCCACCCGTCGGGCACTCGATGAAACAAAGTCCGTGCACCCGATTTTCGCGGCTCGGATGGCCGCTATGCTTGGTAATTCTGTTGTCCATTCGCCGGATGCAGAACAGCTTACTGATGAAGAGCGGGCGCACATTTCAGATGGGCTTGATCTTTTCATGAAACTGATTGTGCTGGTGGATTTCAGCGAAACGGTGGCAGCCCAGCAAATGCGCCGAATGATCAGTTCTTTTACAACAACGACTTTCAAGTTTCTCATTCAGGCCCAAAAAACTTCTGATCCGCGCGCGCCCGAAGTAGCCGAGCGGTTTGCTCGGCTGCTTTGCAACACGCCGGAAGACACACCGCTGCCTTTGCATTTTCTTTCCGTGCTGACGAACCTGCCTGAAGACACCGATGCCGAAATCCTTGCAGAGCTTCACGACGCAATACGAACGCGTCTGGTCAACGGAGCCATCGACGGCCACAACTTTCGCTCCCCGAATTCGAGCGAACCGGTCGATCAGCTTTGCCAACTCGCATTCGGTGTTCCCCTGGAGCGTCTGCGCCTTCCGGAGAACCTTGCTTTCGACCTTCTTGTCGCACTCGATCGGGAGGTGGGCGCCAAGGCAACTCGCGCGGCACTGAAGGCAATCGCCAGTACGGTTGAGGCCGACGGCGAGGCTCGCGCCCGCGTCCCCATCGACCTCGCCCGCCGGTACCTCGCCCACGTCAAGGTGATCCATGGCTTTGACGGGCGCGATCACGTTTCCGCCGCCACCATGGCGGTCTGGGCTCACGACCTTCTCAGAGGTGATTGCGAGCGTGCGAAATCCGAGATCGACGCACTTTGGCGCGCCACGGGGGAGCCCGGTGCCGCACGCGGCCGTACCCTCGCGGTCTGGGGTGCAGCGCTGATGATCGACGCGACGCGGACGCCCGATGCCTTCACGGATAGCTGGTCGGGGCGGCTTCGCGAGATCGAACTCGTTTCCGGGGAACCGGACCTCTCCCGCTCCGCTGATGTCGGTTTGAGTGCCGATGGTGGCCTGGATGAAGGCGAGACGGAACGGTCCATTCACGAACATTCCAGTCACGAACATAATGAGGCACTCATCGACGCCTGCATGGCGGCGGCGCGCCTCCACGTGCTCAATGGCGGCGATCCTGCCAACTGGATGCAGGGAGATCTGTCATGAAAGCATCGTCTGCAATGAGGGTCGAGCGCGCCGTTGCCAAGGCGCTCTCCGAGCGGATCGTCGAGTCCACATCGTTCGACGACGCCCGAGCCGATCTCGCGACGCTCCGCGCCATCCATGCACGCACGCCGTCCGAGGCCCTGCCTCTCGCGATTGCCCGTCTCGTCCGACTCCTGGACGATGACGATCCGAAACGGGTTGGCCTGGTCGAGGAGGGAACGCTGGCACTTGAACAGGCTCGCGCCCTAACCTCACAGCAGTCTTCCGACGCTGCCGCGCGACAGTTCATGGTCCCGCCCCAAGCCTACACCGAAGTTCCGTCAATTGAGGTTGAACTGGCGCTCGACCCCAAACCGGATTGGCATCTTCCGCCTCCCTTTGCCGGCGACTGGGCTGACCTTGACGCTACCGCAGCAAGCGCCGCAGTTAATCGCGTACGTGCGGCTTTCCCACGCCCCTGGGGCGAAGGTGTCATTGAGGGTGTCCGCGCCGTTCGGCGTATGGTGATGTCCTGTTATCGGGGCTTCGACGCTGTCGAAGTGCTATTCCGTTTTGGTGATCGTGCACCGATTTCGCAAGTCGCACTCCTTGGTCCTCAAGTCGCTTTCTGGGTCACCGGAGTCTCCAATGGTCTTCACCAGCTCAATGCAATGCAGGCCGAGGATGGGCGGCCACACCTCGATATTTCCGACGAGCGACGTGCGATGGAGTATCTCCGCTTTTTCTGCAGCTCCGTCCACGGCGATGAGGGTCCATTTCGCATTGTCGAAGACATCACTACATTCAACGCTCACATGCAGGAGGGCTCCAGATACGATATCTCGCCCGACGCGTTCCAGTTTGAGGGACTGACCCGAGTCGAGGACGAGTCCGACGAAACCGCCTGGCTGACTGAGGTGCCGGTGCTTTACTCCAACGCTTTCTTTCGCAGTTCCTTCAAGATCAAACGCTCCGGAATGGTCGAAATGGTTGAAGACGAAGCTATTGCCGCCGATCTTCCTGCTATTCAGCAGATAATGCTGCGAGGGCTGCGACAGGTACGGGCCAAATGACGAGCCCGGTTCAGGTGGTCGCGGGCGTCTCAGCCGACCTTCACTATGGACCGGGGAGTGACCCTCGGGCAGCCCCGCCCCCGTGGCGCGGACAAAAATGCCTTCAGGCAATCGACAACCCGATTGGCAGGACATTGTCACCCCGCGATTTGACGCAAAAACGGAAAGTGGCGGATGGGGTGGGATTCGAACCCACGGTGGGCTATGAACCCACGCCGGTTTTCAAGACCGGTGCCATAAACCGCTCGGCCACCCATCCACTGCGTATCGCTAATCCCGGACGTACTGCCGCAGCGAACGCGCGCCCAGTTTCTAGCCCAGTCGTGCCCCCGGCGTCCAGTCCTCCAACTAGCATTTGTGATCGGCCGCCACCTGTGGCAACAGACGGGAATATTTTCGTTGTTCGGTTGCGCGAGGGGTCAATGAAGAGACGGGATCTGGTACGGGCGTCAGCATCGGCCGCTGCGCTGATCGCCATCGCCGGTACGGCCGGTTTGGCTGGCAGTCGTGAGGCGCGCGCCGATGCCTCGTTCGACACGTGGTTGGCTGCGTTTCGCCGCGAGGCGGCTGCGTCCGGGATCAGCAGCTCGACGCTTGACCGGGCGCTGGATGGCCTGAGTCCGGTGCAGCGGGTGATCGATCTGGATCGCAGACAACCGGAATCGCGGATTACTTTTTCGGATTATCTGGCTCGAACGATCTCGGACGCAAGAGTAGCCGAGGGCCGGCGACTAGGCGAACGATACCGTTCGCTGATCGAGGACGTGTCAGCCCAATACGGAGTTCAGCCGCGATTCATTCTGGCACTTTGGGGCATAGAGAGCAGCTACGGCGGCAACACCGGCGGGTTCTCGGTGATTTCCGCTCTGGCGACCCTGGCCTGGGAAGGCCGGCGAGGCGAATTTTTCCGAAGTGAACTCCTCGCCGCGCTCAGGATTCTCGACGAGGGCCATGTAGACACTGGAAATATGCAAGGGTCCTGGGCAGGTGCGATGGGGCAGAGCCAGTTCATGCCGTCCAGCTTCCACCGGTTCGCCGTGGACTTCGACGGCGACGGCCGTCGGGACATCTGGACGACCGAAGCCGATGTCTTTGCGTCCGCCGCAAATTATCTCGCCCAGTCGGGGTGGGATGACAGCATAACCTGGGGCCGCCGCGTCAGCGTGCCTGCGACGATCGATCAAAGCCAGGCGGATCTCGACGTAAAGCACCCTCTGAACCACTGGAACTCTGTGGGGGTCAGACGCGCTGACGGCACGCCGCTGCCGGATGCGTCGGTCGAAGCCTCCCTGTTGCTGCCAGAAGGGGTATCAGGGCCGGCCTTTCTGGTGTATGAAAACTTTCGCGTTATCCTTCGATGGAACCGTTCGACCTATTTTGCCACGTCGGTCGGTCTGCTCTCCGACCGCATCGGCCAATGCGAGGACCACGATGTCGGTCTTCGCTGCGTTCTTTAAACCCGATTTGAAACAGCGGATGGTTGAAAATCAATGCCGGTCAGTCAAAAGGGGGGCGTGAGCGCCCTTTCACTCTCCTCCTGTGCTGTACTCCTCGCCCTGACAGGCTGCACACTTTCCAACACACCGTCGATCACGGCCGCCGCCCCGGAAATCGGCATGGGCATGAGTGTCGGCGAATACTACTCATTGGACGGCGTCCGCTATTACGGGGACGGCGAGTACAGCCACACAGAGGTCGGCGAGGCGTCATGGTATGGAGCCGATTTCCATGGCAATCGCACAGCGAACGGTGAGATTTACGATCGGTTTGCACTAACGGCAGCTCACCCATCGCTTGACCTTCCGAGTATCGCGCGCGTCACCAACCTGAATAATGATCGATCTGTCATCGTGCGGATCAATGATCGCGGACCCTATGCCGGTGACCGAATCATCGACGTTTCGGAGCAAGCTGCGCGGCGGCTTGGGTTCGTCGCCGACGGCGTTGCCGAAGTGCGGGTCGAAGTGCTGCCCGAAGAAACCAATCTCGCCGCCCGCATCGATGACGAGGGTGGAGAGACCTTGCTTGCGGGTGTCGCCTCGGCCATGCGCCGCGGAAACAGCGGGCGTGCAACGGATGCGCTCGTCCGCGATGAAAGTGACGGCCTTTTGCAGGCAGCGGCACTGGCAGACGATGTCGAGGCCATGGACGCCGTTCGATCAGGAATGCGCCAACCTGCTTATGTACCAACATCCTTCTACGTCGAAGCCGGAACCTGGCTCATCCGCGAGAACGCGGAACGCGCGTTGCTGGAGATCCCGACCGCGGCGTCGCCCCGGATCACGTCACGGCTCGTCGAAGGCACATGGCTCTACAGGATTCAGCTTGGACCCCACTCAACGGTCAATGAAGCGGACGCGTCGGTAAGCCAGCTTCGCGAAGAAGGCCACACTGACGCCGTTATTGTCCGGAATTGATCGGTGTACGGCTAACTCAGAGGACGGACCACGGCGACAATGATGGTGGCGGAATGATGATGCGCGCCTTAAGCAGCGTTTTCGGGATCTTGATTGTCGTTCTGGCAGTTGCCGGACCGGCGTCGGCTCAGGTAATCGAGACTCAGGCCCGCCAGGCAATTCTGATCGACAAGACAACCGGCACAGTCCTGTTTGAAAAGAATGCTGACGAACGCATGCCGACATCGTCGATGAGCAAGGTCATGACGATGTATATGCTCTTCGAGGCCCTGGGTGACGGACGTCTGGCGCTGGAAGATCGGTTAACGGTCAGCGAGAGGGCATGGCGCAAAGGCGGGTCGAAGATGTTCGTCGAAGTGGGCGAGCAGGTTCGCGTCGAAGACCTGATCCGCGGCATCATTGTTCAGTCCGGCAATGATGCCTCAATCGTGGTTGCGGAAGCGTTGGCTGGATCGGAAGAAGAATTCGGCCGGCGCATGACCGAACGGGCACGCGAGCTTGGACTGGAGAGCACAAATCTGGTGAATGCGACCGGCTGGCCTGACCCCGATCACTATTCGACCGCGCGGGATCTGGCGCGGTTGGCTGAAGCATTGATCGACGATTACCCAGAGTTCTATGATTACTACGCAGAAACCGAATTTACATACGCAGATATTCGTCAGTCTAATCGGAATCCGTTGCTCTACCGAAATCTGGGGGCGGATGGCCTGAAGACCGGACACACCTCCGATGCCGGATATGGTCTTATGGCATCTGCTGAAAGAAATGGCCGTCGCCTGATCCTGGTCATTAACGGTCTCGAATCGGCATCCGCTCGGGCGGAAGAGGGGGAGCGCCTGATCGAATGGGGATTCCGGGAATTCGAGACCGAGTTGTTGTTCGACGCCAATGAACCCGTTGATGAGGCGTGGGTCTGGCAGGGCGACCCGGCGAGCGTTCCGCTGGTTGTCGGCGAGGATCTCTACCTGACGCGGCGGAGAGGTGCCGAAAGCGAGATGGCAATGTCGGTCCGCATTGAAGAACCTGTGCCGGCGCCGTTGACGGCCGGGGCGCATGTCGCCGATCTCGTCATTTCGATGTCAGGCGTTCCCGATCGGATCGTCCCTTTGGTCACCGGAGCCGAGGTTGGGCAACGAGGGTTTTTCGGCCGGATCGCGAGTTCGACCAGCTATTTCGTCATGAGCCTCGTTCAGTAGCGGTTCGATAAGCTTCGGGCACTGGGCACTGCTGCTGGCGTCATAGGCCGGCGAAATCGCGCGCATACCGTCTCTGAAATACCGTACCTTATGGAAACGGTTCCGGATATCATGACCGACCTGCTGAAGTTCATCACCTTCGAGGGCGGAGAAGGGGCCGGGAAAAGCACCCAGGCACGCCTTCTTGCGGACTGGCTGCGCGGCGCAGGGCACGAGGTTGTGCTTACGCGCGAGCCGGGCGGATCCCCGGGGGCCGAGCGTATTCGCACGCTTATCCTGACAGCGGATCCCCAGCCGGAACAACGGTTTGATGGCCTGACAGAAGCCCTGCTGCACGCCGCGGCCCGGCGCGACCATTGCCTGAAGGTGGTTATGCCGGCGCTCGATCGCGGCGCATTCGTTATCTCCGACCGCTTCAGCGACAGCACCATCGCCTATCAGGGCTTCGGTCTTGGTGTGCCGCTCGAAACCCTAACGCGGTTGCACGATCTCGCCGTGCCGCGGTGCATCCGCCCGTCGACGACATTCCTTCTGGAACTATCGCCTGAGGACGGTCTGGCCAGGGCGCGGCACCGCACGTCAACAAGCGGCCCGGCGATCGATCGGTACGAAGCGGAAGAACTTGAATTTCATCAGCGAATTGGCGTCGGCTTCAATGCAATCGCAGAGGCGGAGCCGAATCGCGTCCAGCGAATCGATGCCGGCCGCTGCGTAGATGAGGCCGAAGAATCCATCCGCAGCATCATCCGGTTTCGTTATCAGCCATGATGGCGTCGGACTCCACTGACACAATGGGGCTGCAGCCCCCGCACCGGTCGCATCACCTTGTCGGTCATGACGCGGCGTTGGCGTTGCTCGGCCGGGCGTTCATGTCGGGACGTATGCCTCATGCATGGATGATCTGCGGCCCGACCGGCATCGGCAAAGCGACCCTCGCATTCCGGGTTGCAAGATACATTCTTGCGCATGGTGGGTCGTCCGGTCACCGGGCGGATCCCGGGCGTTTTGATGTCGCGCCTGAGGCACCGGCAGCACGAAAGATCGGCGCCCATGCCCATCCGGATCTGCTAACGATCGAGCGCCCTCCGGTAAAGGCGGACGAGGGCAAATCCGTCGATGAAGAGCGGCGGAAGGCGCCGGAAATCCCTGTAGACATTGCCCGGCGAATTCCACCGTTCCTTCATCGAACTCCGGCAGAGGGCGGGTGGCGGATCGTCATAGTCGACGAAGCGGATAGCCTCAATCGCAACGCTGCCAATGCGATTCTCAAGGTCATCGAAGAACCGCCTCGGCAGGCTTTGATTTTCCTGGTATGCAACCGCCCCGGCGCCATGCTGCCGACGATCCGCTCTCGGTGCCGCCGCTTGTTGCTTTCGGCGCCCGGCACCGCAGATGTTGCCGACCTGCTCACCGGGTCAGATACGGTTCGGGACCGCCAACAGGCGATGGTCCTGGGCCAGTTGGCGGACGGCAGCCCCGGAAAGGCCATTGAACTTCACGAAGGCGATTCTGTCGGTCTGTTTCGGTCTTTGACCGAGACACTGGGGCAGGGCGCGCGGCTGGACATTCAGGCGGCAAGCCGTATCGCGGATCGCGTATCAAGGCCGGCTGCCGAAGCGGACTACCGCGCTTTCGAGACTGTAACGGCCCACCTTGTTTCGAGAATTTTGCGATCCGCGGCGACGGGACTAGGTGGGGCCGGCATGCTGGAGAGCGAGGAGGATATCGTTGCCGCCGGCGCCCGTGGCGGCCTTGATCCCTGGCTACAGGTGTGGGAAAAGATGGGCCGCTTGTTTGCGTCGGCGGACCGCGTCCATCTCGACCGTCGGCAAATCGCCCTGAACGTCATGATGATGCTGGATGAGGCGCTTCGCCGATAATTGAGGGTGCGATCCCGATGGCTCTTGCCTCCGGTAGCGCTCCTCGATGGCGGTCACAGCAAGCAGCATCGACACGGGGTCACCATTTCCCCTCTCTGGAGGTTTCCTATCATGGCGGATCGTTCCGCGCGCGACCGCAAGGCTTTCTACGTCACAACACCGATCTACTACGTCAATGCCCAACCCCATATCGGGCATGCCTATACAACGCTCGCCTGCGATGTGATGGCGCGATTCAAAAGGCTCGACGGCTTCGATGTGCGGCTTTTGACCGGAACCGACGAGCATGGCCAGAAAGTCCAGAAATCGGCGGCTGTCGCCGGTGTCGATCCGCAGGTCTTCTGCGATCGGGTTTCGCAGACGTTCCGGACCATGATTGCCGATATGAACGCCACACCGGACGATTTCATCCGGACGACTGAAGACCGACACGTCAAGGGCGCGCAGGCGCTTTGGCAGGCCATCGCATCGAATGGCGACAATATCTATCTGGACAAATATGCCGGCTGGTATTCGGTGCGCGATGAGGCGTTCTTTGCCGAAGATGAACTGAGAACCGACGAACAGGGTCGCCGGCTCGCGCCGAGCGGATCCGAAGTCGAATGGGTCGAAGAGCCGAGCTACTTTTTCAGGCTTTCGCAATGGACCCAGCCGCTTCTGGATTTCTATGCCAAGAATCCGGAGTTCATTCAGCCCCCCGGCCGCAGGAACGAAGTCGTGCGTTTCGTTGAAGGGGGGCTGCGCGACCTCTCGATCAGCCGGACCACCTTTGATTGGGGTATCCCCGTGCCTGGCGACGAATCGCACATAATCTATGTGTGGCTGGATGCGCTGGCGAACTATATCACCGCACTCGGATACCCGGACACGGATGGCGATCTCTACCGTCAATTCTGGCCGGCCGACGTTCATGTCGTCGGAAAGGACATCCTGCGCTTCCATGCTGTCTACTGGCCGGCGTTCCTCATGGCTGCCGGGCTGCCGGTTCCGAAAAGGATATTTGCTCATGGGCATTTGCTGAATCAGGGCGAGAAGATGTCCAAGTCCCTCGGCAATGTCATTGCGCCGGCGGATATCGCCGGGAAATACGGTCTTGACGCCATACGATATTTTTTCCTGCGAGAGGTGCCCTTCGGCAGCGACGGCGCGTTCAGCCACGAAACGATCGTCAACCGGATCAATGGCGATCTTGCGAATGACATCGGCAACCTGGCTCAGCGCGTACTGTCGATGATCGCCAAGAATTGCGATGGCACGGTGCCGGCTGTTGGCCGTTTCGAGGTGGCTGACACGGCGATGCTGGATGCCGCGGGCGCAGGGTTGCTGGAAAAGGTTCGTGGCGAGATTGACGCCATGGCCTTTCATCGCGCCCTTGAGTCCATCTGGGCGGTTGTCGGCGAGGCTAACCGGTACGTAGACGATCAGGCGCCCTGGAAGCTGCGCAAGGAAGACCCGGCACGAATGGCGACGGTCCTTTTTACCTTGGCGGAAGTGGTGCGGCGGCTTGCGATCCTTATTCAGCCGATCATGCCCGACGCCATGAAGACCATGCTCGATCAGCTCGCCGTTCCGGACGACCGACGGACTTTCGCCGATATCGATGATGAGGCGTCGATGCTCGCCACGGGATCAGCGCTCCCCAAACCCACGGGTGTCTTTCCTCGCTATGTCGACCCCGGCACGGATGCATGACCTGGACTCTCATGCTTCGGTATGGCGGATAAGGTGGAGGCAAAGAATGCGAGGAACGGCGTATGACGCTACTTGTCGATAGTCACTGCCACCTGGATTTCCCTGATTTCAACCCCCAGGCCAGGGCCGAAAAGGGGGAGCAAGGCGGGACCAAAGACGCGGAAACTCTGGACGTCTTCGTCAACCGTGCGCACGAGGCTGGCGTCGGTCACATGCTGACCATCTGCACCCACCCGGAACGGATAGCGGCGACCCACGCAATCATCGAGCGGTTTGCGTCCGTCTATGGGGCGGCCGGCGTCCATCCGCATGAAGCCGCCACACCCTCGGCCATGGCCATGACCGATGACGACATTGCCGCCCTGGCGGCGCATCCCAAAATTGTCGGGATCGGCGAAACGGGGCTCGACTTCTATTATGACCATGCGCCTAAGGCTGTACAGGAAGAGGGATTCCGCCGGCACTGCCGTGTGGCACGCCGGCTTGGTCTTCCGATCATTGTTCATACCCGCGATGCCGACGACGATACGATCCGTATCCTGACGGACGAGGCCCGAACAGAGGAGGGCGGAGCGGACCTGCCCCCGCTGACCGGCGTTATCCACTGCTTCAGCGGTGGTCCGGGTCTGGCCGAGGCGGCCGTTGATCTGGGATTCATGATCTCGTTCTCAGGCATCCTGACTTTCAGGCGCAGCGAAGAAATCCGGGCAATTGCGCAATCCGTTCCGATGGAAAACCTGTTGGTCGAAACCGACGCACCGTATCTCGCCCCGATGCCGAAACGTGGAAAACGCAATGAACCGTCCTATGTCGTCCACACAGCGCGAATTCTTGCCGAGGTAAAGGCCGTGGACTTCGATGACCTGGCCGCCGCAACGACGGCTAACTTCTTTCGATTGTTGGCGAAGATCTAACCGGGGAGCCAAGTTAATGCGGGTCACTGTACTGGGCTGCGGCGGCTCGCTGGGCGTACCCCTGAGCAACGGTGACTGGGGAACCTGCGACCCGGCAAACCCACGCAATCGTCGTTCCCGGCCATCGATCTATCTGGAGTCCGAGCAAACCCGGCTCCTGGTCGATGCCGGACCGGATTTGCGGGAACAAGCCGTAGCCGCCGGGATCCGGCGGATCGATGCGGTTCTTTTCACGCATGCCCATGCCGATCACATTCATGGTATCGACGACCTTCGCCCATTCTATTTCGCGCATCAGGGGCCGATTCCGGCATTTGCCGACGACGACACGCGTCGCCAGCTCGAAGAGCGGTTCGCTTACGCCGTCGACACGGTGACGATGGACCGGGGGCTTTATCGGCCGATCCTGTCTCTCAACGATATCGGCCGGTCATTTATCATTGGCGACATGATGTTCGACGCGTTCCATCAGAACCACGGTCCGGTCGAAACGATCGGATTTCGATGCGGCAACTTTGCCTATTGCACGGACGCCGCAATTCTGCCCGAAGCCGCGTTCGACGTTCTTCATGGTGTTGATACCTGGATCGTCGACGCGTGCCGGGAAAAGCCGCATCCCAGCCACGCTCACCTGGAGCGGACGCTGGAATGGATCGAGCGTGTGGAGCCGCGGCGCGCCTATCTGACCCACATGAATCATACCATGGACTACGACAGGCTGATGGCCCGATTGCCGACGGGCGTCGAGCCGGCCTATGACGGGCTTGTACTGGATATCTGAGTCCCAGGCGTTCTTAGGACGAGGCGGGCCGGGGGTCTGTAACACGATCGCCGCTTTCGACGCTCAGACGCGTGATCCGATCGTCAGCTGTGACGAACAGCAGATCGTTGTCCGGTGTCGCATAGACTTCGGCGCAGCCTTCGGCACCGAAGTCCGGAAGTTCGGTACACACCCGGCTGTCGCTGTCGAGCGCCCATCGGCCGGTATAGATGTCGCCGCCGGATATTCGGCCGGTAACGGTTCCGTCTGCCGCGTAGAACTCCTGAAACGGTCCGTGATTCAATGTGTTATTCGCGACGATGGCCAGAATGTCACCGGATTCCAGCTGCCTGGATTGGTCCAGCAGCGCGCCGTCGGCAGCTTGGCGATCGGCATCGAGTGAGGCAGTCTGTCGGGATTCTTCGCCGGCGTCGCCAAGCAGACCGGCACAGCCGGCCGTCATTCCTGTAGATGCCAACAACACGAGAACCAGACCGGCGCTGCGCCAGCCCAGACGCTGTTTATGCGGATTGGCCAGTGGATCGCCTTGAACGGCCATGAAGGTTTCGATGCGCATAAGCGGAATATCTCCTGATCAGGCTTGCGGTCGCACAGAACCGTATCCCACAATCGAGCCGGGTCAAGCTACCCTCTTCCAATAAGCGGCATTATTTTCCATAATATACATTATCCGACTTAAAACATATCCACGCCGGGCGAACATTCGATATATATCCAACGGCCTTGCTGCATTAATCCGGCCCAGGAGCTATAATATAATTAGCTTATTTTGACGCCGGATTGGCCCATGACGACAGATCCACAAACAGACGACAGTACCTCAGAGCTCGGCCGCAGCCGCTGGTCGCGGCATCAACGCTATGAAAGCATCTTCGCAAATGCCGTCGAAGGCATATTCCTGACGGAACTTGACGGGCGATATGTCGAGGTCAATCCGGCCCTCGCCCGTATCCACGGGTGCGACTCTGTGGATGATTTCCTCGCAGCGTTCCCGTACTCGACGAGGATCTATGCCGACCGTGATGATCGCGAGCGTCTCGTCGCCATGATTCAACGCGACGGCGAAGTCCGCGATTATCGCGTTACGGCCGTCCGCAAGGACGGCAGCCTGCTGCTGATGTCCGAGACTTCGTGGCCCGTTCGGGACGAAAAAGGCCGGATTCTCGGCTATGAAGGTCTCGTGGAGGATGTCACCGACCTGGTGCGTGCCGAACGTGCGGTTCTGGCAGCGAAGGAAGAAGCCGAGGCGGCCAACCGCGCCAAGTCGGAGTTTCTCGCCAATATGAGCCATGAGCTGAGAACCCCGCTCAATGCGATCATCGGGTTTTCCGAGTTGCTGTCAGCGGAAGTCTACGGACCACTCGGCAATGAACGGTATCGGGAGTATATCGGCGATATCGAGGCCTCGGGCCGTCACTTGCTCGAACTGATCAACGACATTCTCGATCTGGCAAAGATCGAGGCCGGTCGCTATGACCTCGCCCTGGCCCCGATCAGCATCCCGGAGATTACCAGTGCATGCGCGCGGCTGGTGGCGCCGCGGGCCGAAGCGGCGGGGCTGTCGCTCCGGACATCGATTGCCGATAACTGCCCTACCCTCTACTCCGATCCGCGCGTTCTCAAGCAGATCATTCTCAATCTGCTGTCCAATGCCGTCAAATTTACCGATAGCGGCGGGATGGTCGAGTTATCCGTTACGATCCTGTCCGGTCCGAATTCCCTGTTCGACGCGCCGGACACGATCCGGATTGCCGTACGTGACAGCGGCATTGGAATGGAGGACATCGAAATTCCGAAAGCCATGGCCCATTTCGGCCAATTGGACTGTACGCTCGCCAGAGAGTATTCCGGAACCGGTCTCGGTCTGCCGCTGGCAGCGTCGATGGCGGAAATGCTGGGCGGTCGGCTCTCGATCGAGAGTAAAAAGGGCCTTGGAACCGTAGCCTCGATCGCCCTGCCGATTCAGGCACAGGGGCATCCTGTCTCGTGACAGGCAACACTGCATTTCCCCGAGACGTCTTTGTCGCCCGGCAGAAATGCCTCATCCTCGGTAACCTGACTCAGGTCGGGCTGTTTCTGCCCGAATTCCAGCCGTCCACGACCGATCCACGATATCAGGAGATATTGCCATGATCCGCCTTGCGTCCCTCGCGACAGCGACGACTGTCTTGCTCGCCGGTTCCGCCTTTGCCAATTGGGACACCGATCTGGCGCATACGACCGTAATGTTCGAAGTCGACCACCTCGGCTTCTCCACGACCATCGGCACGTTTTCCGACGTTGACGTCACGTTCGACTTTGATGAATCAGCGCCCGAGGGGACCTCTGTCACAGCCGTAATCGGTACGGCCAGCGTGTCGTCGGGCCACGAGCCACGAGACGAACACCTGCGGCGGAGCGACTTCTTCAATGTGGAAGCATATCCGACCATGACGTTCGAATCCGAATCGGTGGAAGTCACAGGCGATGATACTGCCCTGATGCACGGTACGTTGACGATGCTGGGACAGACGAACGATGTCACGCTCGACGTCACCCTTAACAAGCTGGGCGCGAACCCGTTCGGCGGTCCCGATAGTGCCGGCTTTTCCGCCACAGGAACAATTGATCGAACGGATTACGGGATGGATTTCGGCGCACCGGCGATCGGAGCGGATGTCCTTATCCGCATTGAGTTCGAGGCAACGCGCGCTGAAGAATAGGGTCAGACGACGGATGACGGAGTCTCGTCAATAGACGGGTTGCCAATGACCCTCCCCCTGCTGTTCCCTCTTCCGGCGGCTGCTGCTGAGCACTCTGCGGGTAGAATGTTGGCAACAAAGGAAGGTAGGGAAAATGAATGACCGAATGACGGTTCGGCACGACGAACCGATGGTCATCGGCATCGCTGGCGCCGGTCTCATCGGCGCCAGCTGGGCGGCGCTCTTCTCATCCCACGGGCACACAGTTAACGTCTATGACCCGGCAGATGACGTTCGCGACCGGTTCTTCGAACGACTGGCTCAGGCGCGGGGCGACCTGGCCCGTCTCGGCCCGATCGGCGATGGTTCGGTCACCTTTACCGCCTCTTTGGCAGAGGCCGTCGCCGGGGCTGATCTCGTCCAGGAATGCGGACCAGAAGCCGTTGATCGCAAATGCGCGCTTCTGGCGGAGATATTGTCGGCGACCCGGACGTCGCCGAATTCAGGGCCAGATTTCGCGCCACACGCCGAACCGGACTTCGGTGGCTGTCCGGTGGTGTCGTCCACCTCCGCACTGCCCCATGCGGCCCTGACCGCGTCGATGACAGTTGCCGATGCCAAGCGCATTGCAATCGGCCATCCGTTCAATCCGCCGCATCTCGTCCCTCTGGTCGAAATCTACTCGCCCTCGGACGGTGTCGCGTCCTTTCTTGACCACTTCTACCGCTCACTCGGCCGAGAGCCGGTACGCCTGAAGCGGTCGCTGCCGGCGCATGGCGCCAACCGACTGGCGACGGCGCTGTGGCGGGAGGCTGTCCATCTGGTGGCCGAGGGCGTCGCCGATGTCGAGGATGTCGACAATCTGCTGCGCCACGGGCCCGGCTTTCGCTGGCGCGTGATGGGGCCATTCCTGACGTACCATCTGGGTGGCGGTGATGGGGGGCTGCAGGCCTATCTCGATCACCTCGGTGACAGCCAGGAGGCCCGTTGGCAGACTCTCGGGACGCCGACCCTGGATTCAGATACCCGCGCCAAACTCGTCGCCGGCATGAATCGGGCGGTGCGCGGACGCTCTGTGGCCGAGCTGCAAGCGGAGCGGGACGAGCGCTTCCTTGAGATGCTTGGTCATGCGCCAAAGGACAGCGCCGGAACCGGCAACGAGATCCCGGACCTCGCAGGTGACGTTCCCGCGATCGACGCCGGTCCGGCCCGGCCGGACGAATCCCGGGCAATTGCCGCCATGATCGCCGATCTCGCGGAATTCGAGGGAAAGGCGCTTGATCAGGCGCCTTCGCCCGAAACGGTCCGCGAATGGCTTTTCGGAACGAAGGCGACACTTGCGGTTCTCGTCGCCCGGGAGAACGGCACGCCCGTCGGATATCTGGCCTGGTTCCGGGGTTTTTCCCCGTTCAAGGGCGGTGCGACACTGATGGTCGAGAACCTGTTCGTCCCGGAAAGCCACCGCGGCCGCGGCTTCGGCCGCCTTCTGATGAAGGCCGCGGCACGGACCGCGCTCGGCCTCGGAATCCGGCGCATGGAACTTACGGTTCGGGCCGACAACGGATCGGCCCGGACCACATATACGCGACTTGGGTTCCATGCGACGGCCGAAGAGATACTCCGGATACAGGATGCGGATCTCGACAAGCTGGCAGCGGACTGAAGCTCAGGTCGTCCTACCGAAAACGGGCCGGGGCGACAGCGTCGGGGTCGACGCCGGCGCGGCGCAACGGCTCGGGAATATCACGGCCGTATAAAAGCGCCCGCGCCAGATCCGCGGCGGCGGGTGACGTCTGGATGCCGTAGCCGCCCTGCCCGGCCAGCCAGAAAAACCCGTCCACCTCCGGATCGGGTCCAATGACCAGACTTCCGTCAGGCGAGAAGGTCCGGAGTCCAGCCCAGCTATGCTCGACCCGGCGGACGGTCAGGTCGAGGTCCGTCTGGATCCGATCGATGGCGACAGCTATGTCCCATTCTTCGGGCGCGGCATCACAGGGTGGGGTCGGTGTTGCGTCGATCGGTGAAACCATCAGCTTTGTCCCGGCTTCCGGCCTGGCATACCAAGTGTCCCGGGCATCGTTCATCATTGGCCAGTCGGCGATCTGATAGCCGGTAGGGCCATCAATGATTACTGCGGTCCGCCGCTTGGGCACGAGCCCGATTGGTGCAGCGCCAAAGGCGCCGGCGACTTCGTCCGCCCAGGCACCAGCGGCGTTGACGATGACAGGGGCCGACACCTCCTGGCCATCGGCCGTTGGCACTGTCCAGAGTCCGTCCCGGCGGCGGATCGTGGCCTGGACCCGGGCATTCAGATGGACCAAAGCCCCTGCCCGGCGCGCCCGGCGCAGAAAACCCTGATGCAGGGCCGCGACATCGATGTCCTGTGCGTCCGGTTCATAGTTCGCCGCGGCTACGCGTTCGGGCTTGATGATCGGTACAAGGTCCCTTGCTTGCTGCGCGGTCAGCCGCTCGACAGGAACCGATGCTTCTCTGGACATTCTGTCCAGTATGCTCTCGTCACCGGGGCCCGCAATCACAAGGACGCCGCGCTTTCGGACCAGCGCGGTCCCCGCAAAGTCATCCGGAGGTTCACGAAAAAACGCGCCGCTGGCATGGGTCAGGCACCGAACATCCGACGGGCCATAGTTGGTGATGTACATCGCCGCCGAACGGCCAGTGCTGTGATAGCCAGGATGGGCCTCCTGCTCGATCAGCGCCACACGGGCCTCGCCAGCCAGCGCGGCGGCGATGGATGCCCCCGCGATGCCGGCACCGATCACGATAAAATCCGCCGTCGCCATGGTTTTCTCCGCGTTATATGCCTGTATCGGTGGCGTCTGCCAAATCAGGCTCTACCATGATAAAAGAGCCTCTGCCATTCGCCGAATGTCTCCGGTAAACGATCGGGATCTATCTCCATGTCCGAAGAAGACCAATCTCCCGCCGACCCGAACCGGATCGGCGACCCGCTTGGCCGGTTGCTGGCGATCATGGACCGGTTGCGCGATTCCGCGACGGGATGTCCCTGGGATCTGGAACAGACCTTCGCGTCCATCGCCCCGCATACGATCGAAGAGGCATATGAAGTCGCCGACGCGATCGAGCGCGGTTCCATGGATGATCTGCGCGATGAATTGGGTGATCTGCTGTTTCAGGTCGTCTTTCACAGCCGAATGGCGCGCGAGGCCGGCGCGTTCGGTTTTGCCGACGTGGCCCGCACGATCGGCGACAAGATGATTGCCCGGCATCCGCACATATTCGGCAACCAAACCATCGCGTCGGCCGAGGCCATGACCGGGCTGTGGGAGAAAATCAAAGAGGACGAGCGACGCGCAAAGGCTGGCAACGGCCCTGCCCGCACTCTGGACGGCGTAACCAAGGGTCTTCCGGCCCTGACGCGCGCCGTCAAACTGCAACGACGCGCGGCCCGCGTCGGCTTCGACTGGGATACGGCACCGCCGATCCTGGCGAAACTTCGCGAAGAGTTGGAAGAATTGTGCGCTGCTCTGGAATCGGGTTCATCTGCTGCGACGGCCGAGGAAATCGGCGATCTGTTGTTTACCGTGGCCAATCTCGGGCGGCACCTGGGAATTGATCCCGAGGCGGCGCTACGGGGATCCAATGCGAAATTCGAGCGGCGGTTTGCCCATATCGAAGATTGTCTCGACCAGATCGGACTGACACCGGCCGAGGTCGATCTTGAGACGCTGGACGGCTATTGGAATCAGGCACGCAGCATCGACAAGGCTGGCGAGGCAAGCTAGCCCAGGCAAAGACGAGACAAAAAAACAGGGGCACCATTTGGTGCCCCCGCTTCTTCTGGAGTATGGCGTACCTTGCGGTACGGCCAGGCGTCGAGTGACGGGCGATTAGAAGCCCATGCCACCCATACCGCCCATGCCGCCCATTCCGGCCATGCCGCCACCGCCGGCGCCGGCGCCGCTGTCGTCTTCCTTCTGCGGATGGTCGGCGACCATCGCTTCGGTGGTGACGAGCAGACCTGCAACGGATGCAGCGTTCTGAAGGGCCGCACGAACGACCTTGGTCGGGTCGATCACACCGGCCTTGATCAGATCTTCGTAGGTCTCGGTCGCTGCGTTGTAGCCGAAGTTCGCTTCCTTCTGCTCCATCAGCTTACCCACGACGATCGAACCGTCGACGCCCGCATTGGTCGCGATCTGGCGGATCGGCGCTTCGAGCGCGCGGCGGATGATGTCCATCCCGACGCGCTGATCGTCGTTCTCAGGCTTCAGACCAGCCAGGACACGGGAAGCGTAAAGCAGCGCAACGCCGCCACCCGGGACGATGCCCTCTTCCACGGCCGCGCGGGTCGCGTGCATGGCGTCGTCGACGCGGTCCTTCTTTTCCTTGACCTCGACTTCAGATGCGCCGCCGACACGGATAACGGCAACACCGCCAGCCAGCTTGGCCAGACGCTCCTGCAACTTTTCACGGTCGTAATCGGACGTGGTCTCTTCGGACTGGGCCCGGATCTGACCGCAGCGGGCTTCGATGTCCGCCTTGTTGCCGGCACCGTCGACGATCGTGGTGTCGTCCTTGGTGATCGTCACCTTCTTGGCGGAGCCGAGCATGTCGAGATTGACGTTTTCCAGCTTGATGCCGACGTCTTCCGACACGACCTGGCCACCGGTCAGGATCGCCATGTCTTCCATCATCGCCTTGCGACGATCACCGAAGCCCGGGGCCTTGACGGCTGCGATCTTGAGACCGCCGCGCAGCTTGTTGACGACCAGCGTCGCCAGGGCTTCGCCTTCGACGTCTTCAGCGATGATCAGCAGCGGACGGCTCGACTGAACGACCGATTCAAGAACCGGCAGAAGGGCCTGAAGGTTGGACAGCTTCTTTTCGTGGAAAAGAATGTACGGGTTGTCCAGCTCCGCCTGCATCTTCTCGGAGTTCGTGACGAAGTACGGGCTGAGATAGCCGCGGTCGAACTGCATGCCTTCGACGACTTCGAGCTCCGTGTGGAGACCCTTGGCTTCCTCGACCGTGATCACGCCTTCGTTTCCGACGCGTTCCATGGCCTGGGCGATCATCTCGCCGACTTCCTTCTCGCCATTGGCAGAGATGGTACCGACCTGGGAGATCTCGCTGTTCGTCTCGACCTTCCGCGAGCGCGACTTGATGTCGGCGACGACGGATTCGACGGCCGCATCGATGCCGCGCTTGAGATCCATCGGGTTCATGCCGGCAGCAACGGCCCGCACGCCTTCGCGCACGATGGCCTGCGCCAGAACGGTCGCCGTACTCGTGCCGTCACCGGCGAGATCGTTGGTCTTCGAGGCCACTTCGCGCAGCATCTGCGCGCCCATGTTCTCGAATTTGTCGGTCAGTTCGATTTCCTTGGCGACGGTAACACCGTCCTTGGTCGTCCTCGGCGCGCCGAAGCTCTTGTCGATCACGACATTGCGGCCCTTGGGGCCGAGGGTAACCTTGACGGAGTTCGCCAGAATATCCACACCGCGCTGCATGCGGTCGCGGGCATCGATGCCGAATTTAATGTCTTTTGCGCTCATAGCCGTTCTCTCTTCTCAGTCTTGTGCCGCAGAATCTTGGAAGAATGATGGGTCGGCGACAATTTATTCCAGAATGCCCATCAGATCGGATTCGCGCATAATCAGGTAGTCAGCGCCGTCCATCTTGACTTCGGTGCCGGACCATTTGCCGTACATGACCCGGTCGCCGGCTTTGACGTCGAGCGGATTGACCTTGCCGTTGTCGTCGCGAGCGCCGGGGCCGACGGCGACCACTTCACCCTGCATGGGCTTTTCCTTGGCGGTATCGGGAATGATGATGCCGCCCTTGGTAACTTCGTCCTGTTCGGTCGGCTTGACCATTACGCGATCGTGGAGAGGCCTGAAAGCCATGCGGTGTCGCTCCTTTGGTTGGATTGTGGGCACATTGCGGTTGCCTGTTAGCACTCACGCTCTGTGAGTGCCACGGACATAATCAAACGGTCGAACCAGTTCAACCCGGAATTTCGACCTGATCGCCAAAAGATTTTTCGAAGCGCGCCCGATCCTGCAGCGACAGACGAACCGTCAGCGATATCCGCTCCCCGTCGTCGTGGCGCTCGACGACGTCTCCGTTCTGATAGAGCCAGGCGATAACCTGCCCTTCGCTAGAGGCAACGGTGAGCGTCAACGACGTGCGTGCCTGATCCAGCCGCTCCCTGATAGCGGCAAGCAATGTGTCGACGCCCTCGCCGGTCAGGGCGGACATGGCCAGGGGCTGGGTTCGGCGCGAATTGGCACCCGAACCTGCGCGAAGCACCGCATTCGGCGAACCGTCGGCTTCGGGTTCCAGAAGATCGGCTTTGTTCAGCACTTCGATGAGCCGTGGGTCGGATTCAGTATCGATGCCCATCGATCCCAGGACGGCATTCACATCCTGACGCTGGGCTTCGGCGTCAGGATGTGCGGCGTCGCGTACATGTACGATGATATCTGCGGCGTCCACTTCTTCGAGTGTGGCCCGGAACGCGGCGATCAGTTGCGTTGGCAGGTCCGAAACGAAGCCGACCGTATCCGATACGATGGCCTTGTGACCGCCGCCGAGTTCAATCTGCCGCATGGTCGGATCCAGGGTCGCAAACAGCAGGTCCTTGGCGAACACATCCGATTGAGTCAGCCTGTTGAAGAGCGTGGATTTTCCGGCATTCGTGTAACCGACAAAGGCAACGACCGGATAGGGAACGCGCTCTCGCGATTTCCGATGGAGGCCACGCGTGCGTCGTACGTCCTCAAGATCCCGTTTCAGTCGGACGATCCGGTCATCAATCTGCCGACGATCGAGTTCTATCTGCCGTTCTCCGGGTCCGCCCATGAATCCGGCACCGCCGCGCTGCCGTTCAAGGTGGGTCCAGGATCGGACGAGGCGGGAACGCTGATACGACAAGTGCGCCAGATCGACCTGAAGCATACCCTCCTTCGTCCGGGCGCGTTCGCCGAAGATTTCGAGTATCAGACCAGTTCGATCGATGACCTTTACGTCCCAGGCCCGTTCCAGGTTGCGTTGCTGGATCGGTGAAAGATCGTGATCGATCACAACGATTTCGGGCCGCTTTTCGTGGATTTCCCCGGTGAGTTCCGCCACAGCACCGCCACCAAGCAAGGTGCCCGGGACAGCCTTGTTGACGCGCACACTTCGTGCAACCACGACAGTCAGATCGATCGCCGCGGCAAGCCCGACAGCTTCCTCAAGGTGAGCTTCGGGGGTGCGAAGCCCCCGAGCGCTGCCCTTTGCCTCTCCCCGAACCTCCGGGTGGAGAACGAAAGCCGTGCCGGGGATGGCAGGCAGTCGTTCATCGTCATCATGGGCCGCATCGGGGTGCGGCCCATCGTTGGAAGGATGGCTATCGGAGGGCGTCATGATGCGGTTCAGGCCTCTTCCTCTTCCTTGGCGGTTTCGAACAGTTGAATGGGGTGTGCCGGCATTACAGTCGAGATGGCGTGCTTGTATACAAGCTGTGAGTGGGCATCGCGCCTGAGCAGGACCGAAAAATTATCGAACCAGGTTATAATTCCTTGCAATTTAACCCCATTTACAAGAAAAATGGTCACCGGTGTCTTTTGCTTTCGACAATAGTTAAGAAATACGTCTTGTACGTTCTGATTTTTTTCAGACATCAGTTGACCCCGATGGTTTGTAGTGGATGACTGCCGATCTGTCACCCGGAGGTTGTTAGCCGGTCTGGCGAACCGATTCAGGTGAAACGACCCATTTCCAAAGCGATATGGTGACGGGCGAACCCGACGCCAAGGGGCTAAAGCCCCGGCGTTAACGTCAGCCGCCGAAGAAGGACAGCGTCAGGCTCTGGGCCTATCCGGCGTCGGTCCGCTTCAATTTGCCCTACCCGGCAATATAAAGCTCCGCGCGGTCGGATTCCGCGAATGCGACATAGTGTCCGCGCAGGGCGGACGACAGCGAACCTGGATGGCCGTTGGCAACGGGTTGCCCGTCAATGCGCGTGATCGGGGTGACATAGGTCGTTGCACTGGTAAGGAATGCCTCCCGTGCTTCCTGAGCCTCGGCCACGGAAAAGGGGCGCTCCTGGAATTCGTATCCCTCTCGGGCCGCGATCGCCAGGACCGAACGCCGAGTGATGCCGTTGAGGATGTCATTGGTGGCCGGTCTGGTCACCAGAACACCGTCCTTGGTGACGATCCAGGCGTTGGAAGAACACCCTTCGGTGACATTCCCGTCGTCATCGACCTGCCAGGCCTCGAAGGCCCCGGCGTCGGCGGCCTGTTGCTTGCCCAGTGCCTGAGGCAGCAACGCGACCGTCTTGATGTCGCGGCGTTTCCAGCGAATGTCGGGAATCGAGACGACGCTGACGCCTTCGTCGTCGCGCAGAGTGGCGGCAGGCGCCCGCGCGTTGCGTTTCGTCGTCATGACGAGCGTCGGGGCGACCCCCTTGGGGAATTTGAAGTCCCTTGGTGCGACTCCGCGGGTAATCTGCAGATATATCAGCCCGTTGTGCAGACGATTGCGGCGGATCAGTTCACGCATGACCAGCGCGAGCGCCCGGCGTGTCATCGGCGCCTGGAGGCGCAGTTCATTCAACGACCGCTCCAGCCGATCCAGGTGTCCTGCTTCGTCGACAAGACGGCCCCGATGAATGCTCACCACCTCGTAGACGCCGTCGGCGAACTGAAAACCCCGGTCCTCGATGTGGACGGCGGCGTCGCCGTGCGGAACATAGCGGCCATTGACGTAAGCGAAACGTGGCATCTTCGTCGAAGCTCCCCTTTGGCGGGACGGTTCACGGCGCAAGCCGTGTCGAAAGGCGCAGTCTTGAGCGCACTGTGTAGCCGGAGTTATCAGAAGAATTCCAGTCGTACAGCGAACATCTTCTCGATTTTTTTCACCGAGGCGCTGGCGGAAAGCAGGATCACGCGGTCATGGGGCCTGATGACGGTCTTCGGCCTGGCGATGATCACGTCGTCGCCGCGAACCACAGCGCCGATGATAACGCCCACCGGCAGCCTGATGTCCTTGATCGGCATGTTCACCAGGCTGGATGTGTCCAGGGCTTCAGCCTCTATGATCTCGGCGAAACCGTCGCGCAGCGAGTGAACAGCTTTGATCCGGCCCCGCCTTACGTGCTGCAGAATGCCCGATGCCGTTATCGCCCGGGGACTGACAACGGCGTCCACCCCCAGTCCGGTGATCAGCGACCCGTAAACGTCGGTATTGTTCACGAGTGTGACCGCGCGCTGGCTACCGTGCTTCTTTGCAAGCAGTGAGGCGAGAATATTGACTTCGTCGTCGTTGGTAACCGCCACCACGGTCTCGGTGACACCGATATTCGCTTCCTCAAGCAGTTCCGTGTCGAGACCGTCGCCGGTCAGGACGAGCGTTCGGGACAGCGTTTGGGCAATGTAGGCCGCACGATCCTCGTTCTCCTCGACGATACGCGCCGTGACCCCGGGGTAATTCGCCTCGATCTCTTGCGCCAGGAACAAGCCGACATTGCCGCCCCCGATGATCACGATCCGCCGGGCTTCCGACTCCTCGTGCCCGAAAGCGGCCATCGCTCTGCCAACATGACGGGAGTCGGCGACGAAATAGACTTCATCACCCGGAAACATCTGGTCATTGGCATCGGGTATGATGGGGCGATTCCCACGAACGATCGCCACGACCTCTATGTTCAGATCCGGAAACAGGCTGGTCAACTGGCGAAGCGGCGTGTTGATGATGGGACAATCGTCGGCACAAAGGACGCCGAGAACCCGTACCATACCGTCGGCCAGGGGGATCATCTCGAAGGCTCCGGGTACCTGAAGGCGTCTCGCGATCGCGCGGGCGACCTCGATCTCCGGCGAGATCACATGATCGATCGGAATATTCTCGCGGCTGAAAAGATCGGCCCAGATCGGCCGCAGATAAGACTGATTGCGAATCCGCGCGATCTTGGTTGGCACGCTGAACAGCGAATGCGCCACCTGACAGGCGACCATATTGACCTCGTCGCTCTGTGTTACCGCGACGAGCAGATCCGCGTCGGCCGCACCTGCCTGTTCCAGAATGGTGGGGCTTGAGGCATGACCAACGAGTGCCTGTACGTCCAGCGTGTCCGAGATTTTCTTGGTCAGCCGCGACTCACGGTCGATGACCGTGACGTCGTTGTTCTCGGTGGCAAGATACCGGGCGATATTGGCGCCGACCTGCCCGGCGCCGCAGATGACGACCTTCATGGGTCAATACCTTTGGGTGTGTTTCTGGTCGGCACATCGGTCACGAGCGCTGTCAGACCCGTTCGTCGGACTGATCCGACAGAGCCGGCGGAATGGTGCCGGGCGCCGCGGTCGACACCGTTGCCGGGTTGACGCCAAGACTTTTCAGTTTGCGATGCAGGGCGGAACGCTCCATTCCGACGAATTCAGCCGTCCGGCTGACATTGCCATTGAAGCGCGTTATCTGGGCCAGAAGGTATTCGCGCTCGAACACTTCCCGGGCTTCGCGCAGCGCCAACCCCATGATTTCGCCTCCCTTCTCCCATTTCAGGACGTCGGGTGCGATTGCGCCGATTTCCGGCGGCAGCATGTCGGCCCTGATCGCCCCGGACCCCTCCGGCCCCGCCATGATCAGCAGCCAATCCATGACATTGCGCAACTGGCGGACATTGCCGGGCCAGTCGTAGGACCTGAGCGCGGCCATTGCGTCTTCGCCGATGTCGCGTGGCGGCAGTCCCTGCATCTCGGCGTTGCGCGCCATGAAATGCCGGGCAAGCGACGGGATGTCTTCCTTGCGGTCGACAAGCGGCGGGACATGAATGGGCACGACGTTTAGCCGATAGTACAGATCCTCGCGGAATGTGCCGTCCTTGATCGCTTCGACAAGGTCCCTGTTCGAGGACGCGATTACACGGACATCGACCTCGACAGTCTGAATGCCGCCTACCCGCGTGAAACTCCGCTCCTGCAGCATTCTGACGATCTTGCCCTGCGTCACCAGCGGCATATCCGCCACCTCATCCAGCAGGAGCGTGCCGCCGTGAGCGGATTCCAGAGTCCCGGCGCGTCTGCGGTCATCGTGTTCGCTGCCGAAGAGTTCTTCTTCGAGGCGGTCCGGATGGAGCGCGGCGCAGTTCAGAACGACGAACGGACCATCCCGGCGCTTGGAAAGTCCGTGCAGCATTCTGGCTACGACCTCTTTGCCCGTTCCGGCCGGCCCTGTGATGAGAACGCGGCTTCCGGTCGGTGCAACGCGGTTGATCTGTTGCTTCAGCTGCATCATGGCCGCCGACTCACCGACCAGCTCTCCGTCCTTGCCGGAGCGAAGCCGCAGCTCCGCGTTCTCGCGGCGGAGGCGGGCCGCTTCGATGGCCCGATCGACCATCAGCAACAGGCGATCGGTCTTGAACGGCTTCTCGATGAAATCGTAAGCGCCGCGCTTGATTGCGTCGACGGCCATCTCGATATTGCCGTGGCCGCTGATCATGACGACCGGGACCTGCGGATAGTCGGAACGGACACGATCCAGAATTCCCAGACCGTCCATCTCGCTGCCCTGAAGCCAGACGTCGAGGATCACGAGGGTCGGCTGACGGGCGGCAAGTTGATTGAGTGCCTGTTCCGACGTTCCGGCTTCCCGCGCGGCATATCCTTCATCCTCGAGAATGCCCGAGATGAGCATGCGGATATCCGCTTCGTCGTCGACGACCAGAATATCATGCGCCATGAGACATCCGTTGTTCGCCCCTGAAGGGGTCATTATTCGTGCCGATCTCGCCCGAGGCGCCAAGGCCGGCGCAATTCTGCGTGTGGTCAGTCATCATCGGAATCCGGGCCGGTTCTGGTCGGACCGTCATTCTCACCTTCCGGGCCCTGCGGGTCAATTTCACGTGCCGGTGCCGGGGTCTCGATCTTGGGGAAGACCATTCGCACGATAGCGCCCTTTTCCTCCGAATTGTCTTCGAGAACAAGCCGGCCACCATGGTCTTCCATTATTTTCTTCACAATCGCAAGGCCAAGGCCTGTGCCCTTGTCCCGCGTTGTAACGTAGGGTTCCGTCAACCGATCCCTTTCATCCGTCGGCAATCCCCGTCCGTTGTCGATGAACGACACTGTTATGGCGTCGCCCGCGTCGTCGACCCTGATCCGGATCCGGGGAACGATTGCCTCTCCTTCCGACTGCTGTTCAAGGCGTGCATCGATCGCATCGATCGCATTCTGCAGCAGATTGGTCATGGCCTGGGATATCTGGCGGCCGTCGCAAGCCACGATAACAGCATCTTCTTCCGTTTCGGTTTCGAAATTAATATCCGGGCGGGCGGTCTTCTGCAGAAACGCCGCCTGCCCCGTCAGATCGACGATATCGATCGGCTCGATAACTGGCGCCGGCATCCGTGCAAACGACGAAAACTCATCGACCATGCGGCCGATATCCCCAACATGGCGGACGATAGTCTCGATACACCGCGAAAACGTTTCGGGATCGTTATCAATTTGTCTCAGATAGCGCCGCTTCAGTCTTTCCGCCGACAGCTGGATCGGCGTCAGCGGATTCTTGATCTCGTGCGCGATGCGTCGGGCCACATCGGCCCAAGCCGCTTTTCGCTGCGCGGCCAGAAGCTCTGTGATATCGTCGAAGGTGACGACGTATCCGCGCACCCGGCCGTCCAGTCTTTCGGCCGCGATCCGGACCAGCAGCGTGCGCAATTCCCCGTTCCTGTAGATCCTGATATTGCCTTCGGCCAGACGGTTCTGGCGCCGCGCGGTCGCCAGCAGGTCGTCGATTTCCGGGACAATATCGGTCAATCGTGCGCCGAGGATATTCTCCAGGTCGAGGCCCAGCAGCTCCGTTGCCGATCGGTTGGGCAGATTGACCACACCGCCTTCGTCGACGCCAAGCACCCCTGCGGACACACCTGAAAGAACGGTCTCGGTAAAGCGCCGGCGGTGATCGAGCTGGCGGTTGGCTTCGATCAGTTCGGACCGCTGGCTTTCCAGCTGGCTGGTCATGCGGTTGAAAGCCCGGCCGAGATCGGAGAGTTCGTCACCGCTGGCCGTCGGCGTCACCCTGGCAGCAAGATCGCCGCTGCGTACGCGCTCCGCCGCGACGATCAATGCGCTGACGGGCGCGACCAGCCGGTCGGCAAAGACCAGCGCCAGCCAGACGGCGACCATGAGCAGAAGCAGCGAAACGACAGCGTAAATCAGCGTGAAGGTGATCTGAAGGGTCGACCGCCGCCCCTCCAGCTCCCGATACTCGGCAACAGCAGTTTCCGCGCGTTCCATATGGCCGATGACGCTGGCTTCGACCAGGCGGCCCACCAGCAGAAATGCGTCGTCGAACCGGTCGAGCCGGATCAGCGCGCGGACCCGGTCATCGCTGTCCGTCGGCATCAGCCGGACGTCGCCATTGCGGGCGTCGGACAGAATGTCTTCGGGAATGGGTTCGAACTGGAGCGCAAAGGTCAGGTTTGAACGGGCCAGGGTTTCGCCGGACGAATCGAAGACCAGAGCCTCGGTGAGGTTCCGGAGAATGGCCTGTGTGGTAACGAACTGATTGAAAAACGCTGAATCGACCGCAAGGCGTTCCGCCTCGCGATTGATATCGTTGGCCATCGAAAGCGCATCGGCCCGCAGTGTTTGCTGATGTTCCTCCAGATAGGCCTGGGCCACCGAGAGGCTTTCATTGACGGCGGTGGAGACCCGGTCAGAGAACCAGGATTGCAGGCCGGCATGGAAGAATAGCAGCGAGAAGGTCGCCATCAGGATCGCCGGCGCAACGGCCACAACGCTGAACAGCGCCACAACCCGCACATGCAGGCGCGAACCCGCCAGCCCCTGCCGCCGCTGTCCCCACAGGATGGCCACGCGCCGCGCGATCACCGCCCCAAGCAATAGCAGTATGAACAGATCGAGGTTGAGGAGGAAGTTGATCGTGTCCGTATCGCGGTTGAGTGACGTACCCTCGGTCAGCGCGGCATAGGTGGCCAATCCGGCCAGAACGGCCGCGACCATCAGGGCAAGCGCGAATTTGTTGCCCAGCCCAAGCCGCGACGACCAGCGGACCAGGTCGCGCCACGCCAGACGCAGGGAATGACCCTGCGGAATACGCTTGTCGGTATCGGCGCCACTCGCCATGGACAACAGACTTCCAATAATTCCAAAGGGCCGGCGGTGGTTCGGTCCCGGTCAAACCGACCGGATGGGGCAGGTTACCGGACACTACTGCCGGGGCGGAAACCTTATCGGTAGCACAGCGCATCGCCACAGGCACGATCCCCGCTCGCGCCCTCACCTGCCTGTCAGTGGATACCTGCCGTCTGCGTCGCGCGCAACGCTATTTGAGCCCGCGGACGACCTCGATATTCATCTCGCGAATTTTCTTGCGCAATGTGTTGCGATTGAGGCCGAGCAACTGCGCCGCCCTGATCTGATTGCCCTTCGTGGCGGACAAGCACAGTGTGATCAACGGCCGCTCGATCTCCTGCAGCACCCGGTCGTAAAGGCCGTCTGCGGGCAGCTCGCCCTCATGAGCAGCGAAATAGTCACGCAGGTGACGGTCGACGGCACCGGACAATCCCTCGCTTGCCGGCGGCGCTGTGCCGTCTTCGGCTGGAGGCGGTGCTTCCGCAAGTTCCATATCGATGATATCGGCGCCGATGCTCTCCTGATTATACAGGGCCGACAACCGGCGGATCACATTCTCCAGTTCCCGGACATTGCCCGGCCACCTGTACATTTTCAGGCGCTCCATGGCCGGCGGATCGATGCTCTTGGTCGGAAGGCCTTCGTTGTTGGCGCTGTTCAGGAAATGCCGGACCAGTGCGGGAATGTCTTCAACACGCTCCCGCAGCGGCGGCAACCGGATCGGTACGACATTGAGGCGATAGAATAGATCCTCGCGGAAATCGCCTTGCTGAATCGCATGGCGGAGGTCGCGATGTGTCGCGGCCACGATGCGGACATCGGCACGGATCGGCACGCGGCCGCCAACGGTGGTATATTCTCCCTCCTGCAGGACGCGCAGAAGCCTCGTCTGCGCTTCCATCGGCATATCGCCGATCTCGTCCAGGAAAAGCGTCCCCCCCTGGGCCTGCTCGAAACGGCCGGTGGATCGCACCGTGGCCCCGGTGAAGGCGCCTTTTTCGTGGCCGAACAGTTCGGACTCGATCAGGTCGCGGGGAATGGCGGCCATGTTGATCGCAACGAAGGGGCCGTTGCGGCGCTTGCCGTAGTCGTGCAATGCGCGGGCAACCAGCTCCTTGCCGGTTCCGCTCTCTCCGGTGATCATCACCGTCAGATCGGTCCCCATGAGCCGGGCCATGACGCGGTAGATTTCCTGCATGGCCGGCGAACGCCCGATCAGCGGAAGCTGCTCGTCATCTTCGCCTTCGCCTCCACCGCCGGCCGCAGCAGGGGCGGCAGGCGTCTTGAGCGCGCGTTTGACCACATTCACCAGCTCGCCCAGGTCGAATGGCTTCGGCAGATACTCAAAGGCGCCGCGCTCGGTCGCCTTGACCGCGGTCAGCAGCGTATTCTGCGCGCTCATCACGATGACACGCAGGTCGGGACGGATCCGTTTCATCCGCGGGATAAGGTCGAGACCGTTTTCGTCGGGCATCACCACATCGGTGATGACGAGATCGCCTTCCCCATCCTGCACCCAGCGCCACAGGGTTGCGGCATGGCCTGTCGTTCGTACGTCATACCCGTTCCGGTTCAACGCCTGTACCAGCACCGTCCGGATCGCCTTGTCGTCGTCGGCTACCAGAATCGTGGGTGTCGCCATCGTCTAGTTCTCCGGGAAGCGTGACGGTTCATCGGAAAGCGCGGTCGTTTCCGCCGGGTGCCGCTCATCGTCGCCGTTATGTCGATGGCGCCGCTGGGTATACATGGGCAGGAATACGCGAAACGTCGTCTGACGGGCGGTACCGTCCAGTTCGATGACGCCGCCGTGATCGTCGACGATCTTGGCCACGAGCGCCAATCCGAGCCCCGTTCCATTGGTCCGGGTCGTCACGAACGGGTCGAACAGATGTGGGCGGATATCGTCCGGTATACCGTCGGCGCCGTTGTCCTGTACCGATACGACCAGTGGCAGCTGCATCCGGCTTCCCGTCCCCGGCACGACGATGCTGACACCGTGCTGGAACGAGGTGGTCAATGTGACCTCGCCTCCTTTGACCGGCGCCGCCTCGCAGGCGTTCTTCACAAGGTTCAGAAACACCTGGACAAGCTGGTCATGGTTCCCGTGCACGGCGGGCAACGACGGGTCATAGCGTTCAATGAACCTCACGCGCCGTCCAAACCCGTTCTGCGCAACCCCTCTGACTCTCTCCAGCACCGCATGGATATTAACGGCCGACCGTTCGACCGGTCGACCGTCGGCGAAAACTTCCATCCGGTCGACCAGAGCGACAATCCGGTCGGCCTCGTCGCAGATCAGGCGGGTGAGCGACCGGTCCTCCGGCGACGCGGTGGCCTCCAGCAGCTGCGCAGCGCCACGGATGCCAGACAAGGGGTTCTTGACTTCATGCGCCAACATTGCAGCCATGGCGGTGACCGACCGCGCAGCACCCCGATGGGTCAGCTGGTTGTCGATCCTCCGGGCGATCGAGGCGCTGTGAATCAGAACGACCGCGGTTTTATTGGCGGTGTTTCCCGCCGCCTCGCCGGCGCTGGCCGCCTCGACCGGTCCGACCGTGATCGTCGTGTCATGCCGACCAATCCGCGGACTCTCCAGGGTGACGCCGTACTCCGAAACGCTGCCGCCATCGCTGATTGCCTGCCTGATAAGGCTGAACAGTGGGTTATCGCCGGGCAGCCAATGGTCCAGCTTGTGTCCGGTCATCTGGGCATCGCTGGCGTCGAAAAAATGCTGTGCCGCGAAATTTACGAACCGAACACTGAAGTCGAGATCGACGACCAGCACCGGCTCGGGCAACGAATTCAGGATCGATATGGCCGAGTGCTGCGTTTTTCCCGACGATCGGACTGCCGCACCCGCCCCGGTATCGTCGGTCATGCGACCTTCCTCGTGTTCGCTCGGGCATTTATGCCGCTATCTTCACCTACTGTCGAAGCGTCCTGAACGGGTAGACTCTCATTGTCCAGTCCAGCTCCGATCGCCGCGTCGAACACCGCCGACACCGTCTCCAGTACCGCCTGCGAGTCTTCGAGTGTGTTGAACAAGCGACGGGCGTCGGCGGCATTCGGCAGTCCGTTGACGTACCATCCCAGATGCTTACGTCCGATTCTTATTCCTTTGCTCGAACCATAGTGAGCGAGTATCGCTTCATAATGCTGCAACACGATGTCCCGGCGCATGGAAAGGTCGGGGTCGGCAGGCCAGACGCCGGTCCGAAGATAGGCGCCGGCCTGGGCCAACCGCCAGGGGCGGCCCTGGACGGCTCGGCCGATCATCACGCCCGCTGCACCGCTGGCCTGCAGGGCGCGGTCTATGGAGGCCGGACCGTCGATATCCCCATTCACGATCACGGGTACCGACACCGCATCGACCGTCGGCCGGATTGCTGCCCAGTCGGCGGTCCCGGTATATAACTGGCAACGAGTGCGGCCGTGGACGGTAATCATCCGCGCACCGGCCCGCTCGCAACGGGCGGCCAGATCAGGCGCGTTCAGGTCGCTGTCATCCCAGCCGAGCCGCATCTTGACCGTTACCGGAACGTCGACCGCCCTGGCTACAGCGTCCACGATGCAGGCAGCCAGGGCGGGTTCCCGCATCAGTGCCGATCCGCACTGCTTCGTGACGACCTTTCGGGCCGGGCAGCCAAAATTGATGTCGATGATCGCTGCGCCGCGATCGACGTTGAGCCGTGCCGCTTCGGCCATGATCGCCGGGTCGTAGCCGGCCAGCTGAACCGCCATCGGATATTCGTCGCCGCAATCGGTGCTGGTGCGCATACTGGCCCGCGCGGCACGCACCATCTCGTGGCTGGCAATCATCTCGGAGATGACGAGCCCCGCACCCAGCTTCTTGACAATTGCGCGGAACGGCTGATCCGTGACGCCGGACATGGGTGCCAGAAACACAGGCGGATCCACGCCTATGTCGCCTATATGAACAGGATTGAGCGTTATGCCCATGAATTAGGCAACTCCATATAGTGCCCCAAAATTAGGCAAAGTTAGCAGGGTTTGCTACTGAATCAAAGCGTGAATCGAAATTCTTCCGTAACGGCCGGTCTGCCGCGGCGGCGTTCTCGTCAAATTGTCTCGGTCCTTGCCAGCGGCCGTATCGCGGTCTATCCCATTTTTGAACCAGGAGTCTCGGGGCCTGCGACCCCGAATACCAATGCTTTGATTGTCCGAACGACTGGAAGCCTTTATGAGCAACGTCGCGGAAGAAACCTGCCAATCGAAATCCCGACCGTCCTGTAGCGTCATCATTGTGGCAGCCGGCCGGGGAGAACGGTTCGGCGGCGCCATAGCGAAGCAATTCCGCGATCTGGCGGGCCGCCCTGTTCTGCGCCGCACGGTCGAGGCGTTTCTGCCGGTTGAAGGCATCAGCCGCATTGTCGTCGTCGTCGATCCTGTTCACCGGGACATGACGGCAATGGCCCTGGACGGACTGAACCCCGCCGGGGCTGTCCTGTCCATTGTTGATGGCGGCGCCGACCGCCAGGCGTCGGTATTGGCGGGGCTGGAAAGCCTGGCCCGCGCGTCCGACCCACCGACGATGGTGTTAATCCATGATGGTGTGAGGCCGCTTGTCCGCCGACCAACGATCGAAGCCGTAATTGGGGCCGTTGCGGGCGAGCTGGACGGCGCGATCGCTGCCATGCCGGTCACCGATACCCTGAAAGCCGTCACCGATTCCGGCATCATTCAGCAGACGGTCGACCGCGCAGGCCTCTATCGGGCACAGACGCCGCAGGGATTTCGGTTCGACAGGATCCTGACAGCACATCGTGAAGCGGCAGGCCGCCGATTGACAGACGATGCCGCCGTAGCCGAAGCCGCAGGACTTCGGGTCGGCCATGTCCCCGACCGCATGGACAACATAAAGATAACAGTTGAGGAAGATCTGGCACTTGCCAAGGTTTTTCTTCGCGAACCCAATATGTTACCGACGATTCCTCACTTTCAGGGCGAAACGGCCACAGCGGCACCGATCCGGCGCTTCGGACAGGGGTTCGATGTTCACAGGACATGTCCGGGAAACAGCGTAACCCTTTGTGGCGTCGTCATTCCTGCGCCCTTTGGTCTGTCCGGCCATTCGGACGCCGATGTCGCGCTCCATGCCGTGACCGATGCAGTCCTGGGCGCGATGGCCGATGCGGATATCGGAAGCCATTTTCCACCCACCGATCCACATTGGCGCGGCGCTGACAGCGTGCAGTTCCTGGAGACGGCCATTGAACGCGCCGCCCTTCGCGGCTACCGGCCGGAACAAATCGACGTTACGATCATTTGCGAACTGCCCCGCATCGGGCCTCACCGCGACGCGCTCCGAGCGCGTCTGGCAGCCGTCGCCGAGCTGGATGCCGAATGGGTGTCGGTCAAGGCGACAACATCCGAGCGGCTCGGGTTTACCGGACGGGGAGAAGGCATTGCGGCCATGGCGATGGTCGTTCTCGGCCGGAAACAGACTTGAGATTGGACATCTGCATGCCCAGGGGACGCTACGTATTTCTGCGACCATCGCCCGGCGCCCTGCCGCTATCCAACATCTGGGTGATGATCGCCACTGTCGGCGGCGTTGGGCTGTGGCGCTGGGGGCCCGGGACAGCTGCTTCACTGGTCGCCCTGCCGCTGGCGTGGTTCATCGTTGGTGCCGGTCAGATCTATGCCCTGTCGGCCGCGATACTGGTCGTCACCGTCGCGGGCGCCATGGCCGGCAACTACATCGAATATCACGGTGGCGGCAAAGACCCCGGCGCCGTCGTCATTGACGAGATTGCAGGTCAGTGGCTGACACTGGCCATGTTGGTGGCGCTTGCTGGCGTTCCAGAGGCGGTCGGGCCGACGGGACTGGTGATCGCATTCATCGCGTTCCGAATTTTCGATATTCTGAAGCCTTGGCCTTGCGACTGGGCTGACCGTCGGCTGACCGGCGGCATCGGTATCATGACCGACGATCTGATCGCTGGCGTCTATGCCGGCCTGGCGCTATGTATCATCTATCTGATTGCGCCCGGAATATTCGAGACCTGGTGATGCTGCGAACGGAGTGGGCGAATGTGCGCCGCTACGACGATCGACGACGAGGCTTTGACCGCCGCGGCGAGAGTTCTGGAGATTTGCCGGCGTGCCGGAACCATGGTTGCTACGGCCGAGAGCTGTACGGGCGGCCTGGTTGCCGCTAGCCTGACGTCAGTGGCGGGATCGTCTTCCGTCGTCGATCGCGGCTTCGTTACCTATTCCAACGACGCCAAGACCGAAATGCTGGGGGTCGACCGCACACTGATCGCCAGTCATGGCGCCGTAAGTCAGGAGGTCGCGGCCGCTATGGCCGAGGGAGCCCTGGATCGGTCGCGCGCCGGCCTGACGATTTCCATTACTGGAGTTGCCGGGCCCGGCGGTGGCACGACTGAAAAGCCGGTTGGGCTCGTCTGGTTCGGCGCCGGTCGAAGTGGATTTCCGGTCACAACCGAGCGTTTCGTGTTTTCGGGTGATCGTTCGGACATACGCTCTGCGGCTACACTTTATGCGCTTCAGTTGCTGGAGCGCACTGCCGCATCGACCTGACCCGTTCCTTCCGGTCCGCCATTCCAGCCGGGCTCTGATCCATGCAGCGCATGGGCACGCGCCTCAAATGCTTCAACGAGCCGAACCATGCCTCGGTCAAAGAGACCATTGATGATTGGCGCCTGGATCAGACCTGGCTTGATATCGACAGTGACGCGTACTCGCGAAGCGACGCCGCCGCTGCCTTCGACGTCAGTGTCTGGGGGTTCAGTGTATGGGGCATCAGTCTCCCGACCCTGAACAGGCTGGATGAGCCACGTGCTCGAAAAATCCCTGACTGGTCCACGAAGGTAGCGGATCTCGATCCTGCCGTTGTCGCATCGAACCAGGTTGGCTGATACGGGCGCCGTAAACAGTTTGTGTCCGATCAGCAAATCGGCGTCGATCTGGTCGTTCCCCTTTCGACGGACCCGAGCAGAGCGGACCCATTTGAGAAAGTCGGGGTATCGACCGACATCCATGACGATGCCGATGAGCAGGTCACAGCCGTAGGGCAGAACCCGCTCGATCGTTTCATGCGGCAAAAGCTCCGCTCCGCTATTCCGCGGCGCCGTCGATCAGGTCGACCAGATTCATGGAGGGCAAGCCCGAGAGCTTTGCCTCCCTGGCCGCCCGAAGGCGTGCGAAGTCGCTGTCGGCGTGGTATGACGAACGCGTCAGTGGAGAAGCGGAAATCAGCAAGAAACCCTTCCCGCGGGCGACGCCCTCATAGGCCGAGAATTCGTCCGGCTCGACGAACCGGTCGACACGCGCATGCTTGGGCGTCGGCTGAAGATACTGCCCGATCGTCATGAAATCGACATCCGCTGCGCGCAGGTCGTCCATCACCTGATAGACCTCCTCCTTCGCTTCGCCCAGTCCGACCATGATGCCGGACTTGGTGAAGATGGCCGGATCGATCTCTTTTACCTCGGCCAGCAACTTCAGCGAGGTGAAATACCGCGAGCCCGGACGAATGCCGGGATAAAGCCTGGGGACAGTCTCAAGATTGTGGTTGAAAACGTCGGGGCGAGCCTCGACCACGATCTCGAGGGCGCCACGTTTGCCGCGGAAATCCGGAGTCAGGATTTCGATAGTCGTATCTGGCGCCCGGTCGCGGACGGCGCCGATGACATCAGCGAAATGCCGCGCCCCGCCATCGGACAAATCATCACGGTCGACAGATGTGATGACGATATGCCGAAGGCCGACACGTTCGACCATCTCGGCAATGTGCTCGGGTTCGTGCGGATCGACCTGATCCGGCCGGCCGGTCGCGACATTGCAGAACGCGCAAGCCCGCGTACATACCGACCCCAGGATCATCACGGTGGCGTGACCCTTGGACCAGCACTCCCCGATATTGGGGCAGGCCGCTTCTTCACAAACCGTGACGAGATCCAGCTCCCGCATCAGTTTGCGGGTGCTCTGGTATTGTTTCGACGTGGGAGCCTTGACACGAATCCACGAAGGTTTGCGCTGAATCGGATTGTCCGGCCGGTTGCGCTTCTCGGGATGACGGTGTTTCACCACATCGGTGACAGTCATGGTATCAGCCTTTTCAAACGGTACGGCGGAGAAGCGGCGATACGCGGCCGGGTCTGCCAGCAATTGTCGCCAGCATAGCCGGACCTGCCTCGCCGCTGATCACTCCCCTCGGTACCTTAATAATGGATCGCCCGACCATAGGCGTCCAGCACACTTTCATGCATCATTTCCGACAGCGTCGGATGCGGGAAGACCGTATGCATCAGATCGGTCTCGGTCGTTTCCAGGGTCTTGGCAATACCATAACCCTGGATCAGCTCCGTGACTTCGGCGCCGATCATATGAGCGCCGAGCAATTCGCCGGTCTTGGCGTCGAAAACGGTCTTCACCATCCCCTCGGGTTCGCCAAGAGCGATCGCCTTGCCGTTACCGATGAAGGGGAAATGCCCGACCTTGACCTCATAGCCCTGGTCTTTTGCCTGCTGTTCGGTGATGCCGACGCTGGCAATCTGTGGCTGACAATATGTGCAGCCGGGAATTCCGTCGACATCGAGCGGGTGGACATCCTTTACGCCGGCGATCTTCTCGACGCAGATTACACCCTCGTGGCTTGCCTTGTGAGCAAGCCACGGCGGGCCGGCCAGATCGCCAATGGCGTATACGCCGGGCTCGTCTGTTTCCAGCCATTCATTAACGACGACGTGGCCGCGGTCGACCTTCACCTTCGTCTTGTCGAGGCCGATATCTTCAGTGTTGCCGACGATACCGACGGCCATGACAACCTTTTCAGCCGTAATGCTTTCCGTCTTGCCGCCAACCGAGATTGTCGCCTTCACGCCGTCGTTCGTCTTCTCGATTTTTTCCGTCTTCGCACCGGTATAGATCTTCATGCCCTGCTTCTTGAACGCCTTCTGGGCAAAATTGGCGATCTCGATATCCTCGGCCGGGAGAATGCGATCCACCATTTCGACGACCGTCACTTCGGCCCCCATGGTGCGGTAGAAGCTGGCAAATTCGATACCGATCGCGCCCGAACCCACAACCAGCACCGATTTCGGCATTGTTTCGGGCACCATGGCCTCTTTGTACGTCCAGATGGACTTGCCGTCCGGTTCCATGCCGGGCAGCGATCTTGCTCTTGCCCCTGTCGCGAGAACGATATGCTTTGCCTCAAGCGTCTCGGTCGTTTTTCCATCCTTTTCGACGGCGACCTTCCCGCCACCGGCCAATTTGCCATGGCCATCGAAGACAGTGACCTTGTTCTTCTTCAGCAGTTGCTTCACGCCGCCGCTAAGCTGGCCGGCCACCGCCCGCGACCGTTTGACCACCTTCTTGATGTCGAAGCTGATATCCTTGGCGCTGAACCCGAATTCGTCGAGATGGTTCAGGATTCCCATGATTTCGGAACTGCGCAACAGCGCCTTCGTCGGGATGCAGCCCCAGTTCAGGCAAATCCCGCCCAAATGTTCGCGCTCAACCAGACCGACTTTCATGCCGAGCTGCGACGCCCTGATGGCGGCGACATAACCACCCGGACCGCCGCCGACGACCACCAGATCGAACTTCGTCTCAGCCATGTCCCAATAACCTCCGTCCGTGAGCCGGCGGCGGCGCCGAATGCGCCCGCCGGTCGATCGTTATCTCGTTCGAGGCGCGACGGACCTCGGGGTTCGGTCTACAGCATCAACCCTAGCGGATTCTCGACCAGTGCCTGGAATGCCTGCAGAAACTCCGCGCCGATCGCCCCGTCGACAACCCGATGATCGACGGACAGGGTGCATGTCATAACTGTTGCGACGGCCAGCGCCCCATCCTTGACGACCGGCCGCTGCTCACCCTTGCCGACGGCGAGGATGCAACCCTGGGGCGGATTGATGATGGCTGCAAAATCGGAGATGCCGTACATACCCAGATTGGAAATCGAAAACGTGCCGCCCTGAAATTCTTCGGGCTTCAGCTTGTTGTCGCGTGCGCGCTTCGCCAGGTCCTTCATCTCCGACGAGATCGTGCCCAGCCCCTTGCTTCCGGCGTCCTTGATGATCGGCGTAATGAGGCCCGATTCCGTCGCCACTGCGACCGAGATATCGGCACGGTCGTAAAGAAGAATGGCATCTTCGGCCCAGGCGGCATTCGCCGCCGGCACTTTCTTCAGACCTGCAGCGACCGCTTTGATGATGAGGTCATTGACCGACAGCTTGATGCCCGCCTCCTCACCCTGCGCATTCAGCTCCTTGCGCAGCTTCAGCAGTGCGTCCAGTTGGCAATCGACCGTCAGGTAGAAATGCGGGACCGTCTGTTTGCTCTCCGTCAGGCGACGCGCAATGACCTTGCGCATCTGGCTGACTTTCTGCTCGGTAAACGGGATTCCGTAAGCAGTGGCGAGCTGCCGGGGATCAGGGCCAGTGCCGGCTGCCTTGGGCCCCGCCTGCGCTGAAGCCGGCGCCTTTTCTGCTTCAGCTGGTGCCGTTTCTGGCCTGGGTTTGGCAGCGGTGCCGCGTTCGATGGCCTGCTCGACATCCGCGCGGACGATGCGACCACCGGGGCCGGATCCCTTCAGGGCTGTCAGATCGATCCCGGCACCCTCAGCGATCCGCCGTGCCAGCGGGCTCGACAGGACTCTCTTGCCTTCGGATGTCTTCGGCGCCGGTGGCGCCTTGCCGCCCGGATCCGCTCCGGCATTGTTTCGAGGCGGTGGCGTTTCGCCCGACGAGCCACCGGCATTGCTGTCCGCGGCCCCGCTCTCTTCCGGCTTGCCGTTGCCGCCTTCCGACTGTGGCGACTGCGCTTTGGCACCACCGGACGGATCGGGTGCCTGGTCGAGCGCCGAGGCGTCCTCGCCCTCTTCGAGAAGAATGGCAATAGGTTCGTTGACAGGGACGCCTTCGGTGCCGGCGGAGACAAGGATCTTACCCATCACGCCCTCGTCGGCAGCTTCCACTTCCATGGTAGCCTTATCGGTCTCGATCTCGGCGATGACGTCGCCGATTTCGACCTTGTCTCCCTCGTTCTTGTGCCAAGTCGCCAATGTTCCTTCAGTCATGGTCGGCGACAGCGCCGGCATGAGGATGTTGGTCGGCATCGAATTCTCCCTGGGCACCCGGCGCGGGCAATACGGCCGGTCGTTCTCGGTTCAGCGTGATGACGGGCGAAAGACGCTCATCGGTAGCAGACGGATTTGGCGGCATCGACGATCCCGGCGACCTGCGGAAGCGCCATTTTCTCCAGATTGGCGGCATATGGCAGCGGAACCGGCTTCTGTGCCACCCGGGCCACCGGCGCATCGAGGTAGTCGAAAGCGTGGGTCATGACCTGCGCTCCGATTTCGGCGCCGATACCGGCAAAGGACCAGCCTTCTTCGCAGGTAACGATCCTGTTGGTCTTTTTCACGCTCCGGATGATCGTATCGACATCCATCGGCTGAATCGTGCGAAGGTCGATGACTTCGGCTTCGATGCCCTCTTCCGCCAGTGCATCCGCTGCTTCGAGGGCGCGGCCGACCATGATGGAGTATCCGACCAACGTGACGTCGGTGCCCTTGCGGACGACTTTGGCTTTCCCGATCGGGACCATGAAATCAGCATCGGTGGGCACATCGAACGATTGCCCATAGAGCATCTCGTTTTCCAGAAAGACCACCGGATTAGGATCGCGAATGGCAGCCTTGAGGAGCCCTTTGGCGTCACCGGCGGAATACGGCGACACCACCTTCAGGCCAGGCACCTGGCTGTACCAGGCGGCGTAATCCTGGCTGTGTTGCGCAGCAACGCGCGAAGCAGCGCCATTGGGCCCGCGGAATACGATGGGACAGCCCATCTGGCCACCGGACATGTACAGCGTCTTGGCGGCAGAATTGATGATCTGGTCCATCGCCTGCATGGCGAAGTTGAAGGTCATGAATTCCACGATCGGACGCAGTTTTCCGAAGGCCGCTCCGACCCCAAGGCCGGCGAAGCCATGCTCGGTAATCGGGGTATCGATGATGCGCTTGGGGCCGAATTCCTTCAGGAGGCCCTGCGTTACCTTGTAGGCACCTTCGTACTCTGCGACCTCCTCGCCCATCAGAAAGACCTTGCCATCGCGGCGCAACTCTTCCGCCATGGCATCGCGCAATGCTTCCCGCAGGGTTACCCGCGATGTTTCCTTGTAGAACGCGGCCTCCGCTTCATCCGCAGCGTCATCGTCGACAGCATCCCCGCCATCCGAAGCCGGCGACGACTTCGCCTGGGCAGGCGGGGCCTCGGCGGAAGCGGCCGGAGCAGCTTCATCCTTCCCCTTGCCGCTGGCGTCGGTTCCGCTCGGCGGCGATTTGGCGGCCTGATCCAGAGAGTCCGGGCTTTCACCCTCACCCAGCAAGAGGGCGATGGGCGTATTGACCGCAACCCCTTCCGTTCCTTCTTCGATCAGGATTTTGCCCACTGTGCCTTCATCGACCGCTTCGACTTCCATTGTCGCTTTGTCGGTCTCGATCTCGGCGAGGACATCGCCAATGTCGACCTTGTCCCCTTCTTTCTTGTGCCATGAGGCAAGTGTGCCTTCGGTCATAGTCGGGGACAAAGCCGGCATCAGGACTTGGATCGGCATCGGATCTCCTCCGGAAATCGGCGCGGCCTCAAGGCCGGCGCCATAAGCACCTTATTCGGAATCGGGTCGCGTCGAGGGTTGGTGCGGCTGCTGGCCGACCACCTGTCGATCAGGCTTCGATCAGGACGTCGGTCCAGAGTTCCGACTCGTCCGGCTCGGGACTCTGCTGGGCAAACTCTGTCGCTTCGTTGATGGTGGCCCGGATCTCTTTATCGATCCCCTTCAACTCGTCTTCTGTCGCGTGACCGCCGTCGATCAGGCGGCTTTTGGCCTGTTCGATCGGATCGCGCTTGGAGCGGTATTCATCGAGTTCCTCGCGCGAGCGGTATTTGGCCGGATCCGACATCGAATGCCCGCGATACCGATAGGTCAGCATCTCAAGCAGATACGGGCCATTGCCGGATCTCGCATGATCAAGAGCTTCGTCGGCGGCTTCGTGGACTGCCAGAACGTCCATTCCGTCGATCTGCCGTCCGGGGATTCCATAGGCCTGGCCGCGCTTGGACAGATCGGCCTGGGCCGAATGCCGCGCCACTGAGGTTCCCATGCCGTACTGGTTGTTTTCGATCACGTAGACGATGGGCAGATGCCAGAGCGCCGCCATGTTGAAGCTCTCGTAAACCTGGCCCTGATTCACCGCGCCGTCGCCGAAGTAGCAGACGTTGACGCCGCCGTCCTCGTTGTATTTGTGGGCGAATGCCAATCCGGTTCCGAGCGGGACCTGTGCGCCCACGATACCGTGCCCGCCGAAGAATTTCTTCTCCCGCGAGAACATGTGCATCGAACCGCCCTTGCCTTTCGAATATCCGCCGCGACGACCGGTCAACTCGGCCATGACACCCTTGGGGTCCATACCGCAAGCGAGCATATGACCATGATCGCGATAGCCGGTTATGACGCTGTCCGCCGGCTCCTGCGCGGATTGCATGCCGACGACGACCGCTTCCTGCCCTATGTACAGGTGACAAAATCCGCCGATCAATCCCATGCCGTAAAGTTGGCCGGCTTTTTCCTCGAATCGCCGGATCCGCAACATTTCGGAATAGTAATGAAGAAGGTCCTCTTTTGATGCCTTCATATCGCCGGATTTTGACCGACCGGATGTGCGACGCTTCGTCGTGGCCAAGGGATCCTCCAGGCTGCTCATTGGTATCGCGGAGGCGGCAGCAGTCAATGCTCAGCCATCCGCAGGGTACACAAGCGATACCGTGAGGAACCCAAATATGCAAGGATCAGCGTAGCGGTAAAGGGCTATATTGGATGAAATTCGTTTGCTGCACCGCAACAATCACGCATATTTAATATTCGCACTTATTGTTCAGTTCTGGCGAACAGGCGCGTTTCCGTCGTGATCCGAATGGCGTTGGCGATAGATTATCACTTCATTTGGATGAGAATAGTTGAGCATCACCCTCAGGCGCTCATCAAGCATATCCGGATCGAGGGCCGCGGCTGACAGCCGCCGAGCCCGACGTTCGAGCACCTGGCGCTCCGAACTCAATGTCCCAAGCGCCGCCTCAGCTCGGATAATGCGATCCATCAGCGTCTCTCGCGCGATGAGGCCGTGATTGCCCTCGACGCTATGAATCAGGAAATAGGCGATCAGTCCGAGCCCGATTACGGGCCAGATTACGGGGTGAAGGCAACGTTTCATGCGGGCGGCGGACATCATCACACCAATCGATCACGCCCCGGCACTTCCGTCAATTGCTTTTTGGTGGTATTTCAATGACTTAGATTGCGAAGTCAATCTGCGGGCAGCAGACACAGCATCTAGCGTTCAAGCTTGGCGCTGATCCTAGATGCTGTGTCTGTGCTCCGACTACAGGTTCCTCAGCCACCATACCCTTTTATTGCTTTGCGACCAGGAAAACGCGCCAGATCGCCAAGGGCATCCTCGATCCGAATGAGCTGATTGTATTTCGCAACGCGATCGGTGCGAGATAGCGATCCGGTCTTGATCTGTCCGGCATTGGTGGCAACCGCAAGATCCGCGATGGTTGCGTCCTCCGTTTCGCCCGATCGATGAGAGAACACGGCCGTATATCCGGCCCGGTGCGCCATATCGACGGCCTCAAGCGTCTCGGTCAAGGTGCCGATCTGATTGACCTTCACAAGGATCGAATTCGCCACGCCTTTTTCGATACCGTCCGACAGACGGGCTGGATTGGTGACGAACAGATCATCGCCAACCAACTGAACTCGCGACCCGAGCTCCGAGGTCAGGTGCTTCCAGCCATCCCAGTCGTCCTCCGCCATGCCGTCTTCAATCGATGCGATTGGATAGCGGGCGCAGAGATCGGTGTACATCGCCACCATGCCGGCGGCATCGAGGGTTTTACCCTCGCCCTCTAGATGATAGCGCCCCTCGCGGTAGAATTCAGTCGATGCGGAATCCAATGCCAGCAGAATATCCTCACCCGGCCGATAGCCGGCTTTCTCTGCGGCCTTCATGATAAACTGAAGGGCTTCGTCGGCGGATTTCAACGCCGGCGCGAATCCGCCCTCGTCGCCAACATTGGTATTGTGCCCGGCATCTTTCAGAATCTTCTTCAGGGAATGGAAAACCTCAGCCCCCATTCGTACGGCTTCCGTCAGTGACGGCGCCGAAACCGGCATGATCATGAATTCCTGAAAATCGATCGGATTATCCGCGTGCGCGCCACCATTAACGATGTTCATCATCGGCACCGGAAGCGTCCGGGCGAAGGTCCCGCCGACATACCGGTACAACGGCAGGCCGGTTTCTTCGGCCGCAGCCTTGGCGACGGCGAGGGACACGCCCAGCATCGCATTGGCACCCAGTCGGCTCTTGTTTTCAGTACCGTCCAGGTTGATAAGCATCCGATCCAGGGCGCCCTGGTCGCTGGCCTCCATGCCAACGACGGTATCGAATATCTCGCCATTAACAGAGTCGACTGCTTTCGTGACTCCCTTGCCGCCATAGCGTGATGCATCGCCGTCACGCAGTTCAACCGCTTCGTGAACGCCTGTCGATGCACCGGACGGCACGGCCGCACGACCGAAGGCACCGCTATCGAGGCCGACATCGACCTCTACCGTCGGGTTCCCGCGGCTGTCCAATATTTCCCGGGCATGAACGTCGATTATTGCTGCCATGGCATTCTTCCTATTCTGGCCTTGTGCTGTCGCTCGCACTTTATACGGAATAATCCTGTTCTTTGACTACCGCATCGATAGATTGCAGACGGCGGATCAGCGGCTCCATGTCGCTCAGCGGTACCATATTCGGCCCGTCGCTCGGTGCGCTGTCCGGATCCTGATGAGTCTCGATAAATAATCCGGCCACCCCGGCAGCGACGGCTGCCCGGGCCATAACGGGTACAAATTCGCGTTGGCCGCCGCTCGACTGCCCCCGTCCGCCCGGCTGCTGTACCGAATGAGTGGCATCGAAGATCACGGGGTATCCGGTATCAGCCATAATCGGAAGCGATCTGATATCGGTAATCAGGGTATTGTAACCGAAAGAAACGCCGCGTTCGGTCAGCAGAATACGGTCACTACCCGCACCTGAAACCTTTGCTGCAACGTTTGTCATGTCCCAAGGCGCCAGAAACTGGCCCTTTTTAATATTCACGACCCGGCCTGTGGCCGCCGCCGCCAGCAACAGATCCGTCTGGCGGCAGAGAAATGCGGGAATCTGCAGGATATCGACGACATCGCCCACCGGCCCGCATTGTCCCGGCTCGTGAACATCGGTCAGCACGGGCAAGCCGGTGGCCGCCTTTACGGCAGCAAGGATCTCCAGACCCTCGTCGATGCCGGGGCCGCGAAAGCCGCGGGCACTGGTTCGATTAGCCTTGTCGAACGAGGTCTTGTAGACGAGGCCGATTCCACGGCGCTCGGCGATTTCCTGAAGCGTCCCGCTTGTGCGAAGCGCGTGGTCGCGGCTCTCCAGCGCACAGGGACCGGCAATAAGCGCCAACGGACGGTCCCGGCCGAATGTAACGCTGCCAACCGATACTTCGCGCATTTCGACCATGATAACTGCTCCGTGTCGAACCTGCCCGCGCGGACGGACAATTACCGCCGTGTGCCTAGACCAAACGACTTTGTTTCATTGCCGCTGCGATGAAAGAGCTGAAAAGCGGGTGCGGATCGAACGGTTTGCTTTTCAGTTCCGGATGAAACTGAACGCCAACAAACCATGGGTGATCGCGGAATTCGATGATTTCCGGCAGGCGTCCGTCGGGCGAGAGCCCCGAGAATGTCATGCCAACGGCCTCAAGTGCATCGCGATAGTCAATATTGACTTCGTAACGGTGACGATGTCGTTCGCTGATTCGATTGGCGCCGTAGATTTCACTGACGAGGCTCCCGTCCGCGAGCACCGCTTCGTAGGCACCCAGACGCATCGTCCCACCGAAATCCTCTGATGCGGATCGATGTTCGACGCTGTTGCCGCGTTGCCATTCGGTCATCAGACCGACGATCGGCTCTGACGTCGGCCCGAATTCTGTCGACGATGCCTCGGCAATCCCGGCGAGATTGCGCGCGCAATCGATCACGGCCAATTGCATGCCAAAGCAAATCCCCAGATACGGCACCCCTCTCTCGCGGGCGAAGCGTACTGCCTTCATCTTTCCTTCGGCACCGCGTTCTCCAAACCCGCCCGGCACCAGAATGCCGTGGACTCCCTCAAGATGGATGACCGGGTCTTCGGTATCGAAAATTTCGGAATCGATCCATTCAAGCCGAACGCGGACATTATTCGCAATGCCGCCGTGGATCAGCGCTTCGTTCAAGCTTTTGTAGCTTTCGAGCAACGCCGTGTACTTGCCGATAACGCCAATGACCACTTCGCCTTCCGGCTGCTTGATGCGCGAAACGATCGTTCGCCAGAGATCCAGATCGGGTTCCGGTGAATTGGGCAGGCCGAAATAGTCCAGAACCTCTTTATCGAATCCCTGTTCGTGGTAGCTGATCGGGACCTGATAGATCGTGTCGACATCAAGGGCCGATACGACCCTGCCTTCGCGAACGTTGCAGAAGAGAGCGATCTTGCGCCGCTCGCTTTCCGGGATCGGGCGGTCGGCGCGGCATAGCAGCAACTGCGGCTGAATGCCGACCGAGAGCAACTCCTTGACCGAGTGCTGGGTCGGCTTTGTCTTGAGCTCGCCCGCCGCCGGTATATAGGGCAGCAATGTCACATGGACGAAAAGGGCGTTTTCAGCGCCGACATCATTGCCGAACTGGCGTATGGCTTCGAGGAAGGGCAGGCTTTCGATGTCGCCAACCGTCCCGCCGATTTCGCAGAGGATGAAATCCTCGTCCGTAACGCCGGACCGGATGAATTCCTTGATGGCGTCCGTCACATGCGGAATGACCTGCACCGTGGCGCCGAGATAGTCGCCATGCCTTTCCTTGGCCAGCACCGTCGAATAGATCCGCCCCGTCGTCACATTATCGCCCTGGCGCGCAGCAACGCCGGTAAAGCGCTCGTAGTGGCCAAGATCGAGGTCGGTTTCGGCACCGTCGTCCGTGACGAACACCTCACCGTGCTGCGTCGGACTCATGGTGCCCGGATCGATGTTCAGATAGGGGTCGAGCTTGCGCAATCGGACTTTGTAGCCCCTTGCCTGAAGCAATGCCCCCAAGGCCGCCGCCGCCAAGCCCTTTCCCAACGAGGAAACGACTCCACCGGTGATGAATATATACCGCGTCATGACGGCATCCCATATTCGAGCGCTAAACGCACAAAAACAAGCGGAGTGATGCAATCATCGCTCCGCCGAAGCATATCGAACGGCAGTCGCCCGTTCCTGGTTAAAAGCCGCCAGTCGCTGCTAGTTCAGCGGAACCGTAGGATCGGCCGGAGCCTCTGCCGGTGCGTCTTGGCCCATCGGAATCTGCTGGACGATGGACTGGGTCTCGGAGCCGTGACTGGCCAGGATCGCCAATGTCAGGCTCGTCGCCATGAATCCGCCAGCCAGCACTGCGGTCACCCGCGTCAGAAAGTTGGCGGATCCACGACTGGAAACCAGACCGCCGCTGCCACCGCCGCCGATCCCGAGACCGCCGCCCTCGCTCCGCTGCAGAAGGATCGAAACGACCAGCGAAAGCGCGACGATAAGATGAATGATCAGGAGTACCTGCGACACACGGTCACCCGTTCCTTGGAATGATGGGTTTCGGCTCACGACCCGCCGGACGCCTTACTGACGTCACTCACCGCGGCGCCCGAACCGGCGAAGCCTACAACAACGCGTGTCGTTGTAGTCAACCCGGTGAGCCAAGCCAACCCCGATTTTCAGGACCCGGCCTCCACCAGGGCGCAGGTCCCCGGATTTCACCTCGCCCGGTCCGGGTTAACCACAGTGTTTGGCGATTCCCCAGAATTCGTCGGCCTTCAGGCTGGCGCCGCCGACAAGAGCCCCGTCAACGTTGGCGACCTGCATCAGTTCCCCCGCATTCGCCGCTTTGACAGAGCCGCCGTAAAGCAGTCGCACGGCAGATGCATCGGCGATGCGGCTGGCAATATCGGCGCGAAGGTGATCATGAACCTGCGAAACATCGTCCGCCGTTGCGGCCCTGCCGGTGCCGATTGCCCAGACCGGTTCGTAGGCAATCACTGTGTTGGCGGCGGTTGCTGTCGACGGGATGGAGCCGGCGAGCTGGCGCGAACAGACCGCCAGAGCCTCGCCTCCATCCCGCTGCTCAAGCGTTTCGCCGATGCACACGATTGCCGTCAAACCGGCGCGATGGGCTGCCCCGGCCTTGGCGGCAACCTCGTGGTCGGATTCGCCATGGTTCTGGCGCCGCTCGGAATGTCCGACAATGACAAAGCGTGCTCCTATGTCCCCGAGCATTGTAGCTGATATGTCGCCAGTGAAGGCGCCGCTATCCTCGGGGTGGCAATCCTGTCCGCCGAGAGCGAGTCCGCTCTTTGCAATCGCCTCGCCCACCGGAGCGAGCAATGTGGCGGGCGGGCAGATCAGCATGTCGAAAGACGGGTCGGTCAGACCTGCATACCGGCCTGCCAGATCGCGGGCCAGCGCGACGCCGTCGGCGCGAGTGCCGTTCATCTTCCAATTGCCGGCGACTAACTTTCGCATCATGTCCACTCCTCTTGTCGTTTGGCGCGGGGCGTTTTGGGCACGGGCGCGGCTTTGGTGTCCGGGTTGGCGCCGATTCCAGTCCGTTGGCTCCCGGGCCGATCCCGAAGAAATGCAATCCTATATCAATGTCGGGACGGCTTGGCACCCGTTTCGGTCGAATACCTGTTGCCTTTCCCATGCCCTCTTCGGGTGTTCGATGTTGCGGATGGACCACCGGTTGGTTATGGGTTCCTCACCCGCAAAGGCATGAAGTCCTCACATGTTACAAGCGATACGCAGCAAAGTCGGCTCCTGGGTCGTCAAAATCCTCTTCTTTGTCCTGATCCTCAGCTTCGCCGTGTGGGGCATCGGGGACATGATGCAGGAGGGTCCTCCCGACGACACGGTGGCGACGGTTGGCGAAATGTCGATCGACTCGTCACGTGTCGAAACGGCGTTTCGCAACGAGATCCAGCGGATTCGCCAGAATTTTGGCATTACGCTCGATTCGGCCACTGCCGCCCGGATGGGGCTCCTCGACGATACGCTCGACCGAATTGTCGACGAGTCGGTGATGGCGCGCGCCGCGTCGGAGGCCGGCTTCAACGTGCCGAACGAAATGCTGATCGGCATGCTGCGGAATCAGCCCGCCTTTCAGGATCAGGCCGGCAATTTCTCGCCATTGCAGTTCCAGCAGACCCTGGCAGCCTCCGGAATGACCGAGGATCAATACCTCGCGACGTTGCGCCAGGCCGTCGGCCGGTCTCAGATGCTCGCGCCAATTGCGAATGCGACGGCCGCACCCGACGTGCTGGTCAACGATCTTTTTTCGTACGAGCAAGAGAGTCGCGACATCGAATACATGATCTTCGAGGCGAGCGACTTCGGGGGTGTCAACGATCCTGATCAGCTTACGCTACGGTCGTTCCATGCGGAAAACCCGGAGTTGTTCCAGGCGCCCGCCTACCGTACGTTAAGTACCGTCATACTTTCCGGCAACGAACTTGCCGATGAAATCGCCGTCAGCGAACAGGATATCGAGGACAGGTACGACCAGCAGATGGACCAGTATACGACAGCCGAACGACGCTCGTTCGAACAGGTTCTGCTGGATGATGAGGATACTGCCGCAGACTTTGCTCAGGTCGCCCGCGACAGCGCAGACCTTGATGAAGCGTTGCAGACAGCTGGCCTCGACGCATCGATCACACCTTTTTCCGAGCAGCAACGCAGTGACATCGCGTTCGACGTGCTGGCCGAGGCCGTCTTCTCGACGCCGGACGACGAGGTCGGCGACCCTGTCGAATCGCCGTTTGGCTGGCATGTCTTCAAAGTGACAGAAGTACAGGACGACAGCGTGCAGCCGCTTGACGATGTCCGTGACGAGATCAGAAGCGAGATCCAGCTCGACCGGGCGCTAGACCGCCTGTTTCAGGACGCCAATCGCCTTGAAGATGCACTGGCCGCCGGCCTTTCACTGGACGAAGCCGCTGATGAAACCGGGCTTTCCGTTCGTACGATTGGACCGGTCGACGCCGAAGGTCGCCGGCCCGACGGGACCGAAGTCGACGATATCCCGGCTGTCTCCGACATCGTTCAAACGGGATTCTCGCTGAGTATCGGTGAGACCAGCGGTCTGGAAGATCTGGAGAACAATGTCTTCTACGTCGTTCGCGCCGACGAGCAGCGGCCGCCGGAAACGCGCCCGTTCGACGACGTCCGTGAACTGGCCGCTGAGGAGTGGCGCGCTGCAGAACGACGCCGCCTGATGGCGGAAGCGGCGGAGACGGCACACGAATCGGCCTCGAACGCCCCCTCCGAGTTCGGCCGGATCGCATCGAATGCCCAGGCAGACCAGGAGTCCGAATCAGGGCTGCGACGGAATCAGAGCCATCAGCTTCTCAGTCAGGATGTGATATCCGACCTTTTCGCGGCATCGCAGGACGATATTCTGCTTTCCATCGGCGAAGATCAGGCGCTTGTCGTTCGGCTGACAGCCATTCATGAAGCCGATCCGGAAGATGATGCCGACGGTCTGGCCGAGATCCGCGATCGCGTTCGCAACCAGATCGGCAACGACCTTGTCAGCCAGTTCACGATTGCCTGGCGCGGACAGTTCGACGTGGAGGTCAATCGCGAGCGTCTGCTGGAACGTCTGGGCCTTGCCGATGTCGATCTTTCGGCTGAACCCGACCTGCCGACGGATGCGGTGGGGTCGGATATAGCCGGTGATGGCGCGGCGCAACCGATGGCGCAACCGATTCAATAGTGTCGCGCCTCCCCCCCACGGCTGCCGCGGCGGTCGTCCGAGGGGGGGCCGTTTACATTCAGAATCTGACGTGGCATCCGCGTCTTCGGGTGATACTCTATCGCGAGCCGTGGCAATCGCCGACTGAGCGGCGCGTTGGGGAACCGGCGGGGCGCCGTCCCGGAAGAATGATAACAGTCGAATGAGCGGACAATGACGGCAGGATTATCGCGCCTGAAGCCCTTCTTGGCCAAGATCGCCGATTCCGGCACGTTGTCTGAGCAGGAAGCCTCAGACGCGTTTGAAATCATCATGAGTGGTGAGGCGACGCCCGCACAGATGGGGGCGTTTCTGCTGGCCATGCGGTGCCGCGGCGAAACCGTCGACGAAATCACCGGTGCCGCACGTATCATGCGCGCGAAAGCGCTGACGCTTCAGGCGCCGGCCGGTGCGATGGATTGCTGCGGCACCGGTGGTGATTCGGCCGGAACCTTCAATATTTCGACGGCTGTGTCGTTTGTCCTCGCCGGCTTGGGTATTCCCGTTGCCAAGCACGGCAACCGTGCCTTGTCCAGCAAAACGGGCGCAGCCGATGTTCTGACTGCCCTTGGTGTCAATATCGATGCCGATTTTCGTCTTGTTGAACAATCCCTTACAGACGCAAATCTTTGCTTCCTGTTCGCTATCCGGCACCACGGCGCTATGCGGCATGTCGGACCCACGCGAACCGAACTGGGAACGCGGACGGTTTTCAACCTGTTGGGCCCACTCTCGAATCCGGCAAGGGCACAGTTGCAACTAATGGGGGTGTTCGCCGAACGCTGGGTGGAGCCGCTGGCACAGGTTCTGGGCAAGCTGGGAACACGTCGCGCATGGGTCGTTCACGGGCGGGACGGCCTCGACGAGATTACCACCACGACCGAAACCGCCGTGGCTGAACTGGTCGACGGCAGGGTGCGTACTTTCACCGTGACGCCGGAAGATGCCGGTTTGTCCCGCGCCCGGCCGGAGGACCTGAAAGGCGGCGAATCCGATGAAAATGCCGAAGCGATTCAAAGAATCCTTGCCGGAGAAACGGGCGCCTACCGGGACATCGTTTTGCTGAATGCTGCAGCCGCTCTGATCGTTGCCGGTAAGGCAAGCACCCTTCGGGAAGGCGCGGACCTGGCCGGGCGCGCAATTGACGACGGCAGGGCTGCGCGCACACTGGAACGCATTGTCGAGATCACGAATCGGCCGCCACCGACCGATCCCGAAGACGATGCTGCTGCAGACCCGACCTCCAGGAAAACGGTCGAGACAAAAGGGAATGCTGCATGACGGCGGATGTGCTTGCGCGGATATGCGCAGATAAGGCTGACCATGTCGCCGCGCGCAAGCTGGCCGCTCCGGCCGCCGAACTTGAGGCTGCCCTGGCCGGGACTGCTCCTCCCCGCGGCTTCAGGGCTGCACTCTCTGCCAAACGGTCCGTGGACCGGCCCGGGTTGATAGCGGAGATAAAGAAGGCATCGCCCTCCAGGGGACTTATCCGGCCGGATTTCGACCCTCCTTCACTGGCCCGAGCCTACGCGGATGCGGGGGCGGCCTGTCTGTCTGTCTTGACCGATGGCCCCTATTTTCAAGGCGCCGACGCCTATATTGCTACTGTGCGAAACGCGGTAAACCTTCCGGTGCTTCGCAAAGATTTCATGATCGATCCATATCAGGTGCTCGAGTCCCGCGTATTGGGTGCGGACTGTATTCTGGTCATACTTGCGGCTATAGACGACCGTCTTGCATCAGAGTTGATCGTCGAGGCCCGTCGCCTTGGTATGGATGCTCTGATCGAAGTCCACGACAGTGACGAATTGGGCCGGGCAATCGCCCTCGATGCCGACATGATCGGTATCAATAATCGGAATTTGCGGACGTTGACCATCGATCTGGCGACGACGGAGGCGCTGGCGCCCCGTGTACCCGAAGGATCGCTGGTCGTTTGCGAAAGCGGCCTATACACTGAGTCTGACTTGCTTCGCATGCGAAAAATTGGCATTTCGACGTTTCTGGTGGGAGAAAGCCTGATGCGGCAGACCGACGTCGAGGGCGCGACGCGACGCCTGTTGGGTGCTTGGCACAGCGCTGAGGCGGCACGGCTTTAAGAACGGATGGATGCTGCCGTCGTTTCGCTGATGAACGCAATTTTGCTGACAGTTTTGGTGGAGGCACAGTGACCGACCGGTTGACCCATTTCGATGATGCCGGCCAGGCACATATGGTCGATGTCGGCGCCAAGGACGAAACCGTTCGTGTCGCACGAGCCGGCTGCAGGGTGCAGATGCAACCCGACACGCTGACAGCGATACGGTCTGGAAGCGCGGCAAAGGGAGACGTCATCGGCATAGCCCGGATTGCGGGCATAATGGCGACCAAGCGCACGGCGGACCTGATCCCGCTCTGCCATCCGTTGCCGCTGACGGCCGTCGAAGTGGCGCTGGTACCGGAAGACTACGATCCGTCGGCTCCGGGGGAAATCGCAACCCTGTCCATCACGGCCACAGTCAGAACGACGGGCCGCACGGGGGTCGAAATGGAGGCTCTGACCGGCGCTGCTGTCGCCGGCCTGACGGTCTACGATATGTGCAAATCGATGGACCGGGCGATGACGATCACGGACGTAAAGCTGCTCTTCAAGAGCGGCGGCAAGTCCGGTGACTTTGTCGCCGATGCCTGAGCGCCGTGACACCATGATCTCCGTCGACGATGCGCTACGATCCATACTCGATCGTCTTCACCCGGTCGGCGAAGAAATCGTATCGATTGCCGATGCGCTCGATCGCCGTCTGGCCGCGGATTACGCCTCGCGCCGGGCACAGCCAGCTATGGACGTATCCAGTATGGACGGCTATGCCGTCAGGGCAGCGGACCTCGCGGTCGTCCCTGCCCGACTGAACTGCGTAGCCTCGGTTCCCGCAGGAAGCGGACTTTCACCGACAATTCCCCCCGGCGCTTGCGCACGGATCTTCACCGGCGCCGCAATGCCGCCGGGCACTGATACCGTTGTCATCCAGGAAAATACGGAGGTCGATGCAACCGGCCGCATCATTGTCACCGAGCCGATCGCGGCGCAGGGGCAATGGGTGCGCCGGGCCGGCCTCGACTTTGATGACGGCGATATGCTGCTCCGTCTCGGCACGACATTGGGACCTGCGGAAATCGGGCTTGCAGCGGCAATGAACCACCCGTGGCTTCGGGTCTATCGTCGTCCGCGCGTTGCGATTCTGGCGACGGGGGACGAGATCGCCCTTCCCGGCGATCCGCTTTCGGCGATATCGTTACCGTCCAGCAACAGCTTTCAGCTTATGGCCATGGTGCGCCGGGCCGGCGGCGAGCCCGTGCATTGCGGAATTGTCCCCGATGATCCGGATCAGGTCCGCAGACGCGTTTTTCAGGCGGCGGCGACGGCTGACCTGGTAGTGAGCAGCGGCGGCGCATCCGTCGGCGACCATGACCACATTCAACGACTGTTCGGCGGTCCCCCCGATGAAGGCTGCCCGACTTCTGGACAAGGGACCGCCCGGACGGAACGTCACTTCTGGAAAATCGCCATGCGACCGGGCAAGCCGCTATTGTTCGGAACATTAGCGGATACACCGATGCTCGGCCTGCCGGGCAATCCGGTGTCGTGCTTCGTTTGCGGCCTGATCTTCATGACACCTGCGATCCGCCGATTAACAGGGGCAACCACGGATGCCATTGAAAAAGAGTCAGACGATCGGTCGGTACTTGCACGAGTTACACACAAATTAGAAGCCAATGATCATCGCCAGGATTATTTGCGAGCCCGGCTCCAAAGGGACAGCGAAGGGGGCTGGGAAGTGCATGCCTTCGAAAAACAAGACAGCAGTATGATGTCGGTTCTTGCCAAATCGAATGGATTGATCGTTCGACCGCCTCATGCGGCTGCAACAAAGTCCGGGGAATTCGTTTCGGTTATTAAGCTTTAACGGATTCACTTCCCTGGGTCGCGAGAAATGTTGTCCCGGGATTGCCGAAGACGGTTGCGTTTTTGTTTTGTTCTGTCTATCATAGTTGCTCGCACGTCCAATCAACAGACGTGTTCCTCACCAATCGACCGGGGCGAAGGATGCTAACGCGGAAGCAAAAAGAATTGCTGGTCTTCATTCATCACCGTCTCAGTCACGGGGGCGTCTCTCCGTCCTTCGATGAGATGCGCGATGCCTTGGGCCTCAAGTCAAAGTCAGGCATACATCGCCTGATCAGCGGGCTTGAAGAACGTGGCGTCATCAGACGCCTGCCGCACCGGGCGAGAGCACTGGAAGTCATCCGATTGCCGGAAGGATTTTCGTCGCAAGCAGCAGAATCGCCACGCAGTCCTGCGACAGGGGATGCGTCCAGGGGCGTCAGCGGTCAATTCGGTGCTCAGTCCGATCCGATGGAGCCCGCACACAATGCGCAACAGGGATCGGGAGCACAATCATCGCCGTGGGGATCGCCGCGCCCGGGATCACCATCAGGGGCAGGCTTGCCTGAAACGGCGGCGGAGCCGATCTCTCTCCACCCTCGCCGACCCTCTGCAGCGGGACTTCATCGGCAGGAATCCTCCTCCCCGACAAGGACCATTCCCGCGCCTCCAATGCCGTCAGGTACCGAGATCGTATCCTTGCCGCTTTATGGCCGAATCGCCGCCGGCACTCCGATCGAGGCGCTCCGGGACATGTCGGCTTTCGCCGACATCCCCGCAAGCATGATCGGATCAGGCGACCACTATGCCCTGGAGGTCGAGGGCGACAGCATGATCGACGCCGGTATTCACGATGGCGATCTCGCCATCATTCGGCGTCAGTCCATAGCTGACAACGGGAACATCGTCGTCGCGTTGGTCGACGGGCTGGAAGCCACTCTGAAACGGTTCCGCAGACGCAGCGGGGCCATTGCTCTGGAGGCCGCAAACCAGGCGTACGAGACCCGGCTATTGCCCCCGGACAGAGTAGAGGTTCAGGGCCAACTTGTGGCGTTGATTCGGCGGTATGATCAGCGGGCGCGTTAGGGCGACCCATCTCTGGAGTCGTCTAGGGCGGGTCCCGATGCCATTGTGACCAGGGGCGGGCGCCTGTATGGCCCCGTACCGTGCGTATATCCAGCGATGATCCGTGGACTGTCACGGAGACGCTTCCCTCCGAATCCAGATAGGATCGATCGATGATCGGTGTACGTCCGCAGTGGGGCGGAGGCGGCGAGACGGTCATCTGCGTCAAAAGAATATCGACGACTGCACAGTCTTCGCTAACGGCCCGCCTTGTTAAAGCGACGGCGACCGTGGGGCCCTCGTCACCGAGACGCAGGATACATCCCTCGGCATCGCAGTTGAGGTTGTCGTTGCGAAGGCGACGCTGATCCGGATTCGTGGCTGATCCTGCCAGCGGCAAGAGGTGCGTGCGGCTGACCAGCCCCCACCGACGCCACAGTTCCCTCGTGTAGTCGGACATCCGGGCATCGGAAAGCCAGAGCGTTCTATCGCCGCGGGATTGAGTGCTTTGATTTCTGCTGGTCAACACGACGCCAATCGTGCCATCGCGCGCGTCGACGAAGACCGCAATCGGCGGAGTCGTCGCCATCACCGAGACGCCCAGCGCAAGCGGGCCCAAGGCGAGGAGTCTGCCAGGTCCGCGAAACAGGGCGAGCCAGATGCCCGCTGCAGCGACGATTCCGATCGTCGGCACATCCGGCTTTGGAACCGTCAGGGCCGCAGAAGGCCACTCGGCTGCCTGTTTAGCGACGGCAAGGAGAATATCGACGCCGACAGCCATGACTTTCAGCGGCGGGCCCTCTAATCCGACGGTCATCGCGGCAAGGGACACGATGCCGGCAGGCATGATCCAGAATGCCGTCAGGGGAACGGCCACCAGATTCGATACCAGACCGTAGGAAGCAAGATGTTGAAAATGGAAGATCGCGAATGGCGCCGTCGCCAAGCCGGCGATGACGCTGGTCAGCAGCACTCCGCCGGCATATTGGACAGTACGGTGAAGGGTGCCGGTTCCCTCTGACAGCAGACGCCTCACGCCATCGCGCGTCATCGCTTCATACGTCGCAATGAGGGCGATGACCGCAGCAAAAGACATCTGAAAGCCGGGCCCGATCACGCTCGATGGCGCGATGGTCATCACGGCCGTTGCGGCGACGGCGACCAGGCGCATCGATAGCGGCCAGCGATCGAGCAGGACGGCCAATAGAGCGAGGGCTGTCATGATGAACGCCCGTTGCGTTGGAACCGTCGCCCCAACGGCCGCCGTATAACAGAACGCGGCGATGATACCAGCCACCGCCGAGATCTTCTTGCCGTCCCAGCGGTCGGCAGCATACGGCCAGAGGGCGACCGCCAGACGCGTTCCGGCCAGAAAGAATCCTGCCACCAAACCGACATGCAGCCCGGAAATTGCCAGCAAATGAGCAAGCCCGGCATCGCGCAACTGATCGTAGATCACAGCCGGCATTCCTGATCGATCACCAGTCAGAAGCGCGACGGCGATGCTGGCTGCGGGCTGATCGATCGAAGCGTTTATCCGGGTCCTGATTTTTCTGCGCGCGTTTGCTGCCCATTCCAAAACCGATGGCCCTCGATCCTCGGCAACGACAGTCATTGGGGCAAGCGCCACGCCGGTTCCGTCCAGAGCATCGAAGTAGGACTTTCTCCTGAAATCGTAGGCACCCGGAAGTGCCGGACCCGGCGGCGGAAACACAAGAGCACGGACCGCGACCCGATCACCGATTGCCGGAATACGTCGGTCGGCTCGATCGAGACGCAGGCGGATAGATCTCGAAACCCCGAGTATCATCGTGTCGTCAAGCCGGATTCTGGTCCGGTCGGTCGATCGCTCAATATCGGAAACGGTGCCTTCGACGATGATCGCGCCCGTCGAAGCCTCGATCATTGCGCTGTCGGCGCCATCGGCATTCGTCTTCGCCAATACGAATCCCAGTACGAAGCAGGCCGCCAATACCGGCCAGACGGCATGTCCGATAGCAAACCTGACCAGCGCAAGGGCTATCAACAGTCCGGCGGCCGCCCACGCGACGGAATCTGCGGCCGGCTCCATCGATAGTCCATAGTAGGTACTTATGCCGCAGATCAGTGAAACGGGGATCAACAGCGGCCATCGTTCGCTCCATCCGAGCCAACGGTCGGCCGCCTCGGCAATTTCTGCCGCTGCGCCCTCCCCTGCACTTCCCGCATATAGCGATATGAACGATTTCATTATGATGTCCCGCTGGGTCACGCAGCGGGTTAGGGCGCATTCCCGTGAATGTAAACATCTCGGAGCGTGTTTTGCAATCCAGGGACGAATTCGGCGATTTTCGATGCGGTGTTGCGCTGCGGGATGCAATCGCGGAAGCATTATGGTAAGACCCGCTCCACCCGAGGTCAGACAACGAAACGCCCCATCATGGTTGATAATCCCAAGGTCGTAACCCGCTTCGCGCCGTCGCCCACCGGCTTTCTTCACATCGGGGGCGCACGCACTGCCCTGTTCAACTGGCTCCTGGCGCGCCACTACGGCGGGCAGTTCCTTTTGCGTATCGAGGACACGGATCGCAACCGATCGACGCCGGAGGCCGTGGAAGCGATCATCAAGGGCCTGCAGTGGCTGGGACTGGATTGGGACGGTGAGCCGATTTCCCAGTTCTCACGCCGGGAGCGGCATACCGAGGTTGCCTACAAACTGCTGGAGGCTGGACACGCATATCGCTGCTACGCGTCGCAGGAAGAATTGACGGCGATGCGTGAGCAAGCGCGCGCAGAAGGGCGCCAACCTCGATATGACGGCCAATGGCGCGATCGCTCTGCGGAAGACGCGCCGGCCGGCGTAAAACCCGTAATCCGGTTCAAAGCTCCGCAAAACGGCGAGACGACAATCGACGACGCCGTCCAGGGTCCGGTTACCGTCGGTAATGATCAGCTCGACGATCTGATCCTGCTTCGGTCCGACGGAACGCCGACATACATGCTGTCAGTTGTGGTCGACGATATCGACATGGACGTGACGCATGTCGTGCGCGGCGACGACCATCTGACCAACGCATTCCGGCAAATCCAGCTTTATCATGCTCTGAAAATCGCGCCACCGGTATACGCTCACATTCCGCTGATTCACGGCCCCGACGGCGCAAAGCTCTCCAAACGGCACGGAGCGCTGGGTGTCGAAGCCTATCGCGACCTGGGATATCTGCCGGAGGCCGTAAGAAACTATCTGTTGCGGCTTGGATGGGCACACGGCGATGACGAGGTGATTTCGACCGAGCAGGCCGTTGAATGGTTCACACTCGAATCCATTGGACGATCGGCCGCGCGGTTCGACTTTCAGAAGCTTGAACACCTTAACGGGCACTATATGCGGGAGGCTGATGACATTCGCCTTGCCGAAGCGATCCGCCCCAGGGTCGAAGCGAAGCTCGACACCGGCCCGATTCCCCAGGATCGGTGGCACCGCGTGGTCGCTGGAATGCCGGGGCTCAAGTCACGTGCGAAAACACTTGTCGAACTGGCTGAAAATTCTATCTTTTATGTCGCCGAGCGGCCATTGAGCATGACAGACAAGGCAAAGACGCTACTGACCGGCGATGCAGCATCGCTGCTCGGCGACGTCGAACAGTCACTGGCCGGCCTGGATGTCTGGGATGAACCGAACATCGAGGGCGCGGTCCGCGAAGTGGCCGAACGCCATGATCTCAAGCTCGGCAAGGTCGCTCAACCTCTTCGTGCCGCAATCACCGGATCTACGACCAGCCCTGGAATATTCGAGGTTGCGGCCGTGCTCGGGCGCCAGGAAACGCTCGCCAGGTTAAACGATGTGGTCGTGACGCGTCCATAAACGTCACGCCGGTGTCTGCCCGAATTGATCTTATCTCATCGCTCCCGTATCCTATATGACATGAATAGGCGTAGGGAGATTGCCGCGGGGCGGCACATCATCAGGCAGGGCCACGAATCCCGAATTGCGCCACCCAAACCAAGGACATGCCGTAATGAGTCAGCAAACCACAGCCGCAGGCGATGCGGCTAAAGATACGGTGACCCTGATCGACAATGCGACCGGGACCAGATACGAATTGCCCGTATACGAGGGAACGGCCGGTCCGCGCGTTGTCGATATCGGGAAGCTGTACGGCGAGACCGGGATGTTCACCTATGATCCCGGCTATTCGTCGACCGGCTCTTGCCGCAGCGCAATCACCTATATCGATGGTGAGGAGGGGATCCTCATGCATCGCGGCTACCCGATCGAGCAACTGGCCGAAAGCAGTGACTTCATGGAAGTCTGCTACCTCCTGCTCCATGGCGAATTGCCCAAAGGCAAGGAAAAGACGGACTTCTCGCATTCCATCACCTATCATTCGATGGTGCACGAGCAGATTACGAATTTCTTTCGTGGTTTCCGGCGGGACGCACACCCGATGGCAATAATGTGCGGCGTGGTCGGCGCCCTGTCGGCGTTTTATCACGACAGCACGGATATTCGGGACGAGCACCAGCGCACCGTGGCATCGCATCGACTGATTGCGAAAATGCCGACGATCGCGGCGATGGCGTACAAGTATTCTGTCGGCCAGCCCTTCATCTACCCCCGCAACGATCTCGACTACGCTGCGAATTTCCTCCACCAGATGTTTGCAGTGCCTTGCGAGGAATACAAGATCAACCCGGTTCTGGCGCGGGCCATGGACAGGATCTTCATCCTGCATGCGGACCACGAACAGAACGCCTCGACCTCTACGGTCCGGCTTGCCGGCTCTTCGGGCGCCAATCCCTTTGCCTGCATCGCTGCCGGAATCGCCTCTCTCTGGGGGCCCGCGCATGGCGGCGCGAACGAAGCCGTCGTGAAGATGCTGGAGGAGATCGGTGACGAAAGCCGGATGGCCGACTACCTGCGGCGGGCCAAGGATCGTGACGACCCGTTCCGGCTCATGGGATTCGGACACCGCGTCTACAAGAACTACGATCCACGCGCGATGGTCATGCGGGAAACCTGCCACGAAGTGCTCGCAGAACTCGGCCTTGAAAACGAGCCGATGTTGAAGATGGCCATGAAGCTCGAAAAAGTGGCTCTGGAAGACGAGTATTTCATCGAAAAGAAGCTGTACCCAAATGTCGACTTCTATTCCGGCATAATCCTGCGCGCCATGGGCTTTCCCACCAGCATGTTCACAGTGCTGTTCGCCGTGGCCCGAACCGTCGGCTGGATCGCCCAGTGGAAGGAGATGATTGAAGAACCAGGTCAGCGGATCGGGCGCCCGCGTCAGCTCTACACCGGCGCTACACAGCGGGATTATGTTCCCGTGGAACAGCGTGGCTGAGAAATGGCCATCGATTAGTGGCGAAGATCGGCGCAGAGGCAGTCGCCATGCGCCGGTCCTGCCCCACCGTGGGCGAACGATTCGAGCACGCCGTGTCCCGAGAGCCGCAAACGATAATCGGCCGCCGGTTCGCGTTCGCATCCGCCGCCTGATCGGCACTGTGTTTTTGGGTGCTTTGGTCGCAGCGGGTACGTATCTCCTGCTTTGAGAACCCGGTCTTGGACGGCGCTGTACTGACGGACGCTTCGTTGGCCCAAGGCTAAGATCCGGCCGCCGCTTGATCGACACGGCGCAGAATTGCCTGAGCCGCGCGCAGACTCGGCGGTATTGTCGATGATCCGAACATTGCCCGCGCCTCAGCCAAGCGGCGTATCTGAACCGAAGCCTCGGTCCCGCCCTCCAGAAGCGGTCCAATCGCCCCGGTAAGGTTCGCAACAGTGCAGTCCTGCTGGATGAACTCGGGAATAACGGCTTCATCGAACAGGATGTTCACCAGATTCGCGTATTTGGTTGTGAGAAGTCGCCTTGCGATCCAGGCAGTCGGCGGGCTCACCCGATAGGCAACGATGTGCGGTGTACCAGCCATCGCCAATTCCAGTGCCACGGTGCCGCTAGCCGCGATCGCCGCATTGGATGACGCAAACGCATCGTACTTTTCCGTTTTTCCGGCTATGACGATCGGTCGGGTTGGCCACCCTGCGACCGCTTCCCTGATCGTCTGCTCAAGTGCAGGCAATGTTGGAAGTACGACCCGCAAACCGGGCCTGTTGCGTGCCAGTTGCTCAGCGGTATCTCCGAAAATCGGCAACAGCCGCTCGATTTCCCCGCGCCGGCTGCCAGGCAGCATGCACAGTAGAGACGTTTGCGGATCAACGCCATGCTCACGCCGGAAGGCGGGCCCATCGCCGAGATTGGCACCGCTTTCCACGACTGAGTGCCCGACATCGGTTGCCGCAAGGCCGTGCCGAATGAACCAGGATGGTTCGAACGGGAAAAGACAGAGAACCTCATCAACGCTGCGGGCCAGCCTTTTGGCCCGGCCCGGCTTCCACGCCCAGACGGTGGGCGCGACATACTGGATCAGCGGGAAACTGCGGTGACGCAGACGCTCGGCCAGGCGCATATTGAATCCGGGCGCATCGATCAGCACCATCGCATCCGGCTGCAGTTCCACGGCCGCGGCCGCTGTCTGCCGCATTCGACGCAGGATCGTCGGTATCTTTGGTAGCACCTCGGAAAGCCCGAACGCTGTCAGGTCTTCCATGGGAAACAAGCTTTCGAGCCCTTCTGTCACCATCGAAGAACCGCCCACGCCAAGAATTCTGACGGGCCGTGCCGACGACTCACGAAGCGCGCGGATCAATCGCCCCCCCAACAGATCACCCGACTCCTCGCCAGCGATCATCAGAATGGTCAATGGCCGCTGTTCGGGATTGGCGGTCATGCCTCACTCTCGTTGACGGCCGCGCCCCCGTCGGTCGTGACGTCTCCGTCTGCGAAACCATATACAAATAGCCCTGCTGCATCCGCGGCCAGACGAAGATTATCGATATCGGCGACAAGGGTACGTCCAGCTTCGGCCGCAATCCCGGAAAATCCCGCCGAAGCAGCCGACCGGACCGTGTCCGGCCCGATTGTCGGAAGATCGAGCCGTTGGTCTTGTTGTGGCTTGCAGCATTTCACAAGGATCGGGCCGCGACCCGGATAGGCGAGTTGCGCCGACCGCGCGATAAGGCGATCCGTTCCCTCTATCGCTTCAACGGCCAGGACAATCCCTTGCTGAATGACGACCGCTTGCCCCACATCTGCGACGCCCAGCTGTCGAGCGACCTTCAGACCTTTCTCGATGTCCGGCCACGCCGCTTCCGTCGGCTCTATCGACCCGACGGAACCCGGACGAAGGAGCAAGCCGCCGACGAGGTCCTGTACCGCCACCAGGCGCAATCCTTCTTTAGTGAGAACGTCGCCGACGGAACGCAACAGCGCGTCATCGCCAAGGCCGGAGAACCCATACCGGGCAATCAAATTAAACGCGCGTCGGTCCGGCCGGAGCTGAGCCAGACTGGGGCGGCGCACCGTACCAATCAGGCAAACCTCCTGAACTTCGGCCGATTGCAGAGCTGCAAGAATGGAGCCGACGGCGCCGAGACGACACATTGTGTGCTCGACATCTCTGAAATCAGCAGGAACACCATGCCCATCGAGAATGACGACGAAGACGTCGGCATCCTGCTTCTTCGCCGCATCGACCGCCAATTTCGGCAATATGCCACCGCCGGCTATGATGCCAATTTTCCTAGGGGGCATGCGCGGTTTTGGGCTTCAGCAATTTTCTATCGCTGTCAAGGTCGATGAACGCCAACAGCGAAGCCGCTGTCGGGTTGCCTTCGAATTTCGAACGCAAGGCCCGCAATCGATCGGCGAGACTCGATTCTTCGGATTCGAACAGATCCCGGTAAATCGATCGCAGCAGGTGGATGTCGTCCCGGCTATAGCCGCGGCGTTTCAGTCCGACGAGATTGAGACCATTCAGAACCGCACGATCTCCGACGACCATGCCATAGGGGATAACGTCCTGTTCGACGCCGGCCATACCACCGATGAAGGCGTTGTCACCAATGCGAACGAACTGATGAATCGCCGCCAACCCGCCGATGATAACATTGTTGCCAACCGTCACATGGCCACCAAGCGTCGCATTGTTGACCATGATGACATTGTTGCCCAGCTCGCAGTCATGCGCGACATGGGCGCCGATCATGAGAAGGCAATTTTCGCCGACACGGGTCATCATATGTCCGGATGCAGTACCCGGACTCACGGTTGCATGCTCCCGTATGATTGTCCCGCGACCGATCTCCAGCCGGCTGTCCTCACCTTTGAATTTCATATCCTGCGGCGGCATTCCGACAGAGGCGAAGGGATAAACGGCGCACTCCTCGCCGAGAATCGTCTGGCCATCGATCACGACATGTGGCTTCAGCTCCACGCCCCGTTCGAGGACGACCTTGCTGCCGACCACGCAATAGGGGCCGATCCTTACGTCATCAGCAATCGAGGCGCCATCACCAATGACGGCGGTCGGGTGAATATCAGAGGGCATCAGCGATCCATAAGCATTGCGGAGAATGTTGCCTCGGCGCAAACCGCGCCCTCAACCAGAGCTTCTCCTGTAAACTTCCAGACATTGCGCCGGTTCTGCAGGCGGTTTACGTTTATTTCGACCCTATCACCGGGGACGACAGGCTTGCGGAAGCGGGCAGTATCGATTGTCATAAAATAGACAAGCTTACCTTCCGCCTCTGGCCCCAGGCTGTGAACAACCAGGACGCCGGCTGTCTGAGCCATAGCCTCAACAATAAGAACACCGGGCATTACCGGTCGCTCAGGAAAATGACCGGCAAAAAACGATTCGTTGATGGAAACGTTCTTAATCCCAGTCGCGCTCTGGCCAGCAACGATGTTTTCGATACGATCGACCATGAGCATTGGATAGCGATGCGGAATCATCTCCATAATCCGCATGATATCCATACGTTCCATCTTCGCGTCGTCGGAGGCGCTCGTCTCCATGCCCTATTCGTCCTTTTTCTTCTTCGCCATGGCTCTGAGAACCACATGCTGACGCCAGAATTCCCTGATCGGAATGGCCGGTGTGCCCAGCATGTCGGATCCCGGCGGGACATCACGCATGACACCCGAAAGGGCGCCAATCCTGCTGCCGGTACCAATAGTTAGATGACCAGCGATCCCGGCCTGGGCGGCAATGACCGAACCCGTTTCTACCACGGAACTGCCTGCGATGCCGGCTTGGGCGATTATCACACAACCCTCTCCCACCCGAACGTTGTGCCCGATCTGAACCTGGTTATCAATGAAGCAGCCATCAGCGATAATTGTGTCTTCACCGGCCCCACGGTCAACGGTCGTGTTGGCGCCAATTTCAACGCGATTCCCCACGACAACACGTCCCAGTTGCGGAATCTTCTTGTGTCCCTCAGGGTCGATCGCAAATCCGAACCCATCCTGACCAATCCGGGCGCCCGGATAAATCCGGCAATCCCTACCGATGATGCAATGCGAAAGAGACGCGCCGGCGCCGATCGTGGTCCCGGCACCAATCCGGACACCGTCGCCGATCGTAGCGTTGGCCCCGATGCGGCAACCGGACCCGATTTCCGCTTCGCGCCCAATTACAGCCCCGGCGCCGATGTCGACCGGGTCTCCGATGATTGCAAATTCATCGATCACCGCACGACCGTGCACCCTGGTGGCTGTGACTTTGTCCGGGTAAAACGCCGTCGCCACGGCGGCATAGGCTTTGTAGGGTTCCGCGACGACAAGACCGGCCATCGCAGGCGGGAGCCGACCCTCTAGCCGAGGCGCGACGATGCAGGCTCTGGCGCCACTTTGCCCGAGATCCGGCAAATATTTTTCAGAATCCGCAAATGTTATGGCTCCGCTGCCTACGGTTCGGATTGGCCCGGCATCCACGATTTCAGTTTCCCGATCGCCGGCCCCCATGATCCGTCCGTCAATCAGGTCAGCCAATTGTCCCAAAGAAAAGGGGCCGCAGTTCGAGAAAAAACGGGAATCGGCCATCGTATACCTTGACCTGTTGAACGTTGAGTTCGGGACGACGGATTTGCAAGCCCACGCCGGATCGCAGCCCAGACTCAGTCACGGCGCTAACGATCCTCGGTCAGCGCAACGCTGACGAAAGGCAGTTCTTCGTTCAACTGAGCAAGGGCCTCATCGTTGAAGTCAAGTCGTTCACTCATTAAAATGACTTCTGCCCGGTTGAGAACGAGGTTGGCCCGGTTCTCTTCGGCTATGCCGTGAATGATGGCCACGAGTTCTGTTCGAATTTCCTGCATACCGTCGTCAAGAGCTTGATCGAGAGCGGCCCGCCTTGATTGGGCCGTCCGCTGTGCTTCGGCGATCCGCTGCTCGAACGCCCGGCGGCGGCGGTTGAATTCCTCGGGTTCCAGTGAACCCTGAAGTTCGGTCAGTTCCTGTTCGAGCGCCCTGAGTTCGTCTTCGATTTCAACAAACTCTGCCTGGAAGCTCTGCCTATGTGAATCGATCTGCATTCGCACGCTTTCGGCTGCGTCCGACGCTCTTACAACTTCGCGGAAGTCAATCACGATTGCCCGGATTTCCGGAAGCTCACCACTGGGGTCGATTTCCGATTCTTCGACAACCGACGGGACGGGCATATCGCTGTCGTCGACTGCCTCAGATCCCTCGCCGCCAGAGGGGGCCGTATCGATCGTCTGACCGGCCACCGGATGCGAAACAATGATCGCGATGCCAATTGCGCCGGCCACCAAGCTCTGCGGCAACCGGGTTGCCATCTTCAAGTCTCCAGGAAACGGTAATAGTCTATTGGCTGCCAAAATGCCCGATCGTGTCGAGAACCAGAGTCGCACAGTCCGCAATAGTCCGGCTAGAAACGCGTGCCGAAGCTGAACCGGAAGTTTTCTTCGCGGTCGAAATCTTCTTTCATAACCGGGAAGCCGAAATCAAACTGCAATGGACCCAAGGGCGATTGCCAGGAAAGCCCGACGCCGACGGACAACCTGACGCTGTCTTCTTCAAAAATGCGATCCGCGCCCGTTGCGTTGGGGTCACTCGTCTCATCAATGTTGGTCAGGAATCCGACATCCGAAAAGGTTCGTCCTCGAACACCCAATTCGTTCGGCAATCCAATGGGGAACGACGCCTCGACCGTTCCGACCGCATAGGTCTTGCCGCCCAGCGCGTTGCCGTCTCCATCCCTGGGACCGATTCCCGCTGTTCGGAAGCCTCGGAGATTGCGCCCGCCGACAAAAAATCGATCGGTTACGCGCACATCCTGCCCCAACCCTTCGATGTGACCGGCTTCGGCGGCAACGTTGAGGACGACATCATCAAATACCGGATAGTAGACGGAGCCGGTACCGACAGCCCTGAAGTATCTAATATCGCCCCCTAGGCCGGCGAAGTCGGTACCAACTGTCAGCCGATACCCCTCGGTCGGCATTACCGAACTGTCACGGGTATCGTAGATCAGATTTTGACCAACCAGGGATGTAACAGTCGTACCTTCCTGATCCCGGATGAACCGGGAAACGTTCGGTCCGATGTTTCGAATTGTCTGTTCCGACAGGTTGTAGCGAACTGTCTGACGAAGTCGCGGACCAAGCGGATAGCCCAGGCGCAGACCGAATCCCGTCAGCTCCTCATCGTAGGAACTGATCTCCTGGCGATCACGCTCCGTCCGGAACAGATCGAAGCCGGCTGCAAGGTCGCGTCCGAGAAAATAGGGTTCGGTGAAGCTGAGGTCGACTTGCTGCGACTTTCCCGACACGCTGAAAGCCAGGCGAAGGTCCTGACCGCGGCCCAAAAGGTTGCGTTCGCGAATGCTGGCCTCGCCAAGTGGTCCGTCCGCCGTCGAGAACCCGGCGCCAAGGGTCAATTCGCCCGTCGGCTGCTCTTCGACATTGATATCGACGATGATCTGATCCGGCGCCGACCCCTGTCGTGTCGAAATTTCGACCTTCTCGAAGAAACCCAGATTACGGATCCGTCGTTCCGTGTCCTGCAGCCGGGACGAACTGAACGGGTCTCCCTCGGCCAGCCGGACCTCGCGACGGATCACACGATCGACCGTGCGGGTATTGCCAGTGATGTTCACCCGCTCGACGAAGACGCGAGGCCCTTCGTCGATTTCATAGGTGATACCGATCGTACGGTTCTCTCGATCGCGCATGACTACCGGATTGATTTCCACAAAGGCGAACTGCTGATCGCCAAGTGCCTCGGTCAGCGCACCAATGGATTCTTCGACCTCTTCCGACGAAAACCAACGCCCTTCTCGCGTTGTCAGCACATTGTCCAGCGCGTCGAAATCGACATCGGGCAGCGAACTCGCGACATCAATTTCGCCGAAACGATAGCGTTCGCCTTCATCAACCGAGAATGTGACGAAAAAGCCTTCTCGGTCGGGCGTGAGTTCGGCTATGGCCGAATTGACACGGAAGTCGGCATAGCCGCGCGAGGTATAGTAGCGGCGCAGGCGTTCCTCATCGACCGAGACCTGATCGGGATCATAGCGGTCGCTCGTCGTCAGTAGCCGCCACCAGCGCGATTCACGGGATTCAATCGCATCGCGCAGTCGTGAATCGCTGAAAGCGCGATTCCCGACAAAGTCTATTCGCTGAATAGTGGTCAGCGGTCCTTCCTCGATCTCAAACACGAGATCCACGCGGTTCTGATCGAGTTCTATGATCTGCGGCTCCACCGCGACTGCAAATCGCCCACTCGCTTGATAGACGTCCTGAATCCGCTGCACGTCACTCTCAACCCGGGTTCGGGTAAAAACAACGCGCGGCCGTGATTGAATCTCGGCTTGCAGCGTTTCATTGTCGATCCGGCGATTGCCTTCGAACGCGATTCGATTGATGATCGGATTTTCGACAACGTCGATACGGATCACACCGCCATCCTGTTCGATGACGACATCGTCGAACAGTCCTGTTTCAAACAGAGCGGAAAGTGCCTGATCGAGTTGAACCTGGGTTACTGGATCGCCCACCCCGACAGGGAGGTAGGAAAGCACTGTACTGGCGTCTACTCTCTGAGTACCGGTGACCTGAATATCGTTCACGGTCGTCTGATTCTGAGCCACAGCACTGGAATATCCGGCCACTCCACTGGTCAATGCAACAGCGGAGGTGACGGTGCAGAATATCGCACCTGCACGGAGGAAGCGCCTGAGTGCGAGAGTCAATTCTATCTCCCAGTCTTCGAATAAACGATCAAGAAATGATATTTCTGAGCAGCGAGAAGATTTGAAGATTCACCAAATCGTTCCAGGTAGCAAACACCATGAGCGTTAATACCAGAGCGAGGCCAACCCGAAAACCATATTCTTGGGCGCGAGCGCTCAGCGGGCGCCCACGAACCGCCTCATACGCATAAAACATTAGATGCCCGCCGTCCAGCATCGGAACGGGGAACAGATTGATCAATCCGAGATTGATCGACAGAATGGCCATAAACCAGAGCAGCGCAGAGACTCCGACCTGGGCGACGTCGCCGGAAAGCTGTGCAATGCGGATCGGACCGCCGAGATCCTCGGTCCCGCGCTCTCCGGTGACGATCTCTCCCAGTGCTGAAAGCGTCATGCCGGCAATCGATACCGTCTCGGTCACCCCCGATATCGCCGAGTAGGTCAAGCTGTAGGGTCCGCTATCGGCAACGATCCCAACGCGGGGTATTTCAAATTCGCGGCCATCTTCCGTGGTCACCGTGACGAGTTCCGGCGTGACGGACTGTTCGATGGTTTCGCCGTCGCGCTGGATCGTCAGGAGAACCGGTTCGCCCTCTGCGGCGCGAATTGCAATGGAGACGTCGGCAAATCTCGATGCAGACAGGCCGTTCACAGCCGAGATCGTGTCACCTGGCACGAGGCCGGCTGCCGACGCGGGACTGTCTTCCTGGACGCTGCCGATTGTCGGCGGTGGGAACGGATGGCCGGATGTGGCGAACAGGACAGCCAGAACAATCGCCGAGAACATGAAATTCGCTATGGGACCTGCGGCGACGATGGCCGCACGCTGAGAAAGCCGTTTGTGGTGAAAGGAAACGGCCTGTTCTTCCGGCGAGAGCCCGGAGCCGTCCTGCTCCGCCGCGGGCATCGACGCGGCGTTCGCGTCACCGAACATTTTCACATATCCGCCCAAGGGCAGAACAGAGAATTTCCAGCGCGTGCCAGCCCGATCATAAAATCCGAACAACTCTGGGCCGAAGCCGATCGAAAACACCTCGATCCTGACGCCGTTGCGTCTGGCGACCCAATAGTGACCCCACTCGTGCACGAAGACGAGAACCGATAATACGATCAGAAATGCGATGATATAGGTCACGAATCCACCGCCCATACAGTCAACTCACATATTGTGACGCAAGCCCGCGTCTTCGATACCGATCGACGGCGGTAACACCGCTTGTTATCCTGTACAGGACGACGCCTGCTCGACACACCGGCCCGCTTCTTCCCGTGCCGCCCGGTCCAGCTCATAGACATGGTCCAGACTTTCCAGCGACGCGACAGGCATCGTGCCGCAGACCTCGTTTACGACGCGTACAATATCCAGGAACCCCAGCCTTCCCTCAAGGAACGCTGCCACCGCAACCTCGTTGGCCGCATTTAGCGTGGTCGGCAGGCTTTCGCCGCTACGCAACGCCTGCCGGCATGCTGCGAGCGCTGGAAACCGATCCAGGTCCGGTGGCTCGAATTCCAGACTGAGAACATCCTCGAAATCGAGCCGTCGCGCGGCTGTCGTCAGACGCCGCGGCCAGCCCAGAACATGGCCGATCGGAACCCGCATATCCGGGGATCCAAGCTGGGCCAGCATCGACCCGTCAGTATATTCGACAAGGCTGTGAATAATCGACTGCGGGTGGATCACCACGGATATGCGGTCGTCCGTCATATCAAAGAGATATGCGGCCTCTATGACCTCCAGACCCTTGTTCATCATGGTGGCACTATCGACGGAAATCTTTGCGCCCATGCTCCAGGTCGGATGGTCCACCGCCTGCGCCGCCGTTGCCTTTGCCATCTCATCGATCGAAGACTGACGGAACGGGCCGCCACTGGCGGTCAGTATGATCCGTTCGATACTAGAGCGCTGCCTGTCATCGAAGACCTGAAAGACCGCATTGTGCTCGCTGTCGACAGGAAGAAGTACCGCCCCTGAGCGGCGGACCCGGTCCATCATCAATGGGCCCGCCGAAACCAGGCACTCCTTGTTGGCGAACGCAACCAGCGCGCCTCGGTCGACAGCCGCCATGGTTGGACGCAAGCCGGCGGCGCCGACAATCGCGGACATGACCCAGTCAGAAGGCCGTGCCGCCGCCTCTGTCAATGCGTCGGGGCCGGCCGCCGCAGCAATGCCGCTTCCAAAGAGTGCCGCTTTGAGATCCTGATACCGCGCCGGGTCGCCGATGACGGCGACTTCAGCACCGAGACGCCGAGCATCGCGCGCGAGTAGCGCCACATTCGACTGTGCCGTCAATGCCACGACCGGAAAGCGTTCAGGCGCAGCAGCGACCAGATCGATCGTGCTCTGCCCGACCGACCCCGTTGCGCCGAGAATTGTTACGCTGCGCGGGGCATCCCCGGCGTCGAGTGCCGACGGCGGTTCGGCCACCTGAGCTGGAGTTCCTATTGCCACAGAATGCCGCTTCCAAAAAACGCGAAAATCATGGCCATGACGATGGCCGCGGCCAGCAGGCCGTCCACTCTGTCCAGTACGCCGCCATGGCCCGGCAGGACATGGCCGCTATCTTTAACACCGAACCGGCGTTTGAGCGATGACTCCAGCAGATCACCCGATTGGGAAACGACCGCCAGCGCCGCCGCAATGAGGAGCAATATCGCCACCGACGCCCCGCCCAGCACCAGATGTGCCAGTGCTGCAGCGGCCATCGAACCGACTACACCGCCACACAGGCCACTCCAGGTCTTGGCCGGGCTGATAGCGGGCGCAAGCTTTGGGCCGCCGACAGCCCGCCCCACAAAATACGCCCCGATATCGGTCGCCGATACACATACCATGACTAGCAGAACGTTGGCGGCACCGTTATCGCCAGCGTTGCGCATCCAGATCAACGTCAGTCCCGCCAATCCAATGTAACCGGGACCGAATGCCTTGATCAGCGAGACGCTGCTCTTGACGTTGCCACCGTTCCGTGCCGCTTCGATGATCGGGACAAAGGCGACCGTTGCCGCCAGAATCGCCAGTCCTGGCCAAAACAGTCCAGTGAATGCCGATGCCGTTAGAGCAGCGAGAACGCCGACGACGGGCAGTCCGACCGTCTTCCAATCAGCAATCATATGGCGTTGCGCGGTCGTCCCGGCAATAGCCGCCCATTCCAGAGTCGAGCCGCTCGCCACCAGACCGACCAGAAGCCAGAATGCCCAACCACCATACCAAATCCCGAACAGTGCCACCGCCCCGGCGACCATGCCGGTTAGCGTACGTGTCGGAAGGTCGGTCACCGGATGCTCCGCGCAGTAACGTCGCCAAATCGGCGCTCACGCTGGCTATACGCTTGCAGCGATCTTCTGAAATCATCAGCCGAGAAATCCGGCCATAGCGTATCGAGTGAAATGAACTCCGAATAGGCGGATTGCCAAAGCAGAAAATTGCTGATCCTCTGTTCGCCGCTGGTTCGAATGATCAGGTCCGGGTCAGGAATTCCACGTGTCCACAGGCGTCCATTGATCGTATCTTCGCTGATCTCCGCCGGATCGAGAACGCCGCCAGCGACATCGACTGCAATCGAGCGCATGGCGGCGACCAGTTCCTGACGGCCGCCATAGCTGAGGGCAATCATGACCACCAGCGAAGTGTTCTGGCTCGTCATGTTTTCTGCGCGGTCGATAAGTTCCACGATGTCATGCGCTAATGCCGACCTGTCGCCAATGAATCGGATCTGAACATTCTCCCGGTGGAGCTGCGCTATCTCGCTCCGCAGAAAAGCGCGGAGCATGGACATCAATGCGCCAACCTCATCCTTGGGGCGAGACCAGTTCTCGGACGAGAAGCCGAAAAGCGTCAGATAGTCGATACCGAATTCGCCGGCTGATCTGATAACACGCTTGACCGAATCAACACCGGCCTTGTGCCCGGCTGTCCGCGGAAGACCGCGCGCACGAGCCCAGCGGCCGTTCCCATCCATGATGATCGCGACGTGCCGGGCTATTCCGATCAAAGAGTCGATCGAATCAGTGTTTTTCGATATTTCGGTTGGTGCCATTGGTCGCGGACCCATCGGCAGATTCATGCGCTAGCGAAACTGCCCCTGGTCAAACCTGCATGATCTCCTTTTCTTTCTGGGCGAGCACTTCATCAACGTTCTTGATATGGGTGTCCGTCATCGCTTGGATTTCGTCACTGTATACCTTGTGATCGTCCTCAGAGATTTCGCTGTCTTTCTCCAGCTTTTTCAACTGGTCCATTCCGTCGCGCCGGACGTTGCGAATGGCGACCCGAGCCTGTTCGGCGTATTTGCCAGCGACTCTCGACAATTCCTGACGTCGTTCTTCATTCAGTTCCGGAATCGGAATGCGAATGAGTTGACCGTCCGGTTGCGGGTTCAATCCAAGCCCTGAGTCGCGGATGGCTTTTTCCACCGCCTTGACCATCGATTTGTCCCAGACCGTCACCGTGATCATGCGCGCCTCGGGAACGGAAACCGTCCCGACTTGCGTGACCGGCATCGATTGGCCGTACGCCTCGACTGTTATGGGATCCAGCAGGTGTGGGGATGCCCTGCCCGTGCGCAATCCGCCGAACTCGCTCTTCAGCGTCTTAACCGCGCCGTCCATTCGTTTGCTCAGGCCATCCAGATCGGGTTCAGTCATGTGTCACGCCTCCTCATCGATGATTGTGTAACGCCCCTTTTTCGCAACCACCTGCGCGAAAGCTCCCGGTTCATGAATCGAGAACACTACGATCGGAATCTGGTTTTCACGTGCCAGAGAGATGGCGGAATGGTCCATAACGCGGAGATCGTTCGACAATACGTCCATGAAAGTCAATCGGTCATACCGCTTTGCGTCGGGTACCGTCTTGGGATCGGCGCTGTACACGCCATCGACCTGCGTTGCCTTGAGCAGGGCGGAACATTCCATTTCCGATGCCCGAAGAGCCGCAGCCGTATCCGTCGTGAAAAACGGATTGCCGGTTCCCGCCGCGAAAATGACGACGCGCCCCTTCTCCATGTGACGTACGGCGCGGCGGCGGATATAGGGCTCGCAAACGCTTGCCATCGGGATTGCAGACATGACGCGAGTCTGAATACCTGCCCGTTCGCAAGCGTTCTGAAGCGCCAGCGCGTTCATGACCGTCGCCAGCATTCCCATATAGTCGGCGGTTGCCCGCTCCATACCTTGGGAGGCACCGGACATTCCCCTGAATATGTTGCCTCCGCCGACGACGAGGCAGATTTCTGTGCCCATGCCATGAACCTGAGCAACCTCTTCGGCAATTCTGGTTACTATATCAGGATCGATCCCATACTTTTCCTTGCCCATCAGGGCTTCGCCGGAAAGCTTGAGGAGGACGCGCCGATAGGGCTTATCGTTCGTCGGCATGGGCATTCCTTAGCGGGCTGAAGCGTATAGAATGTATAAAATACTGACGGCGGCCAGTCCGGCCGTCTCGGGCTTCGCCGGGGGCCCCGCTTGCAACGTGTTGCAGTACATAGGGGCCACCCGACAGGTCTAGCGATGGATGCCGATCATCCGCCGAGTGTTGCCGCAACTTCAGAAGCGAAATCCGATTTTTCGCCGGTGTCCACACCTTCACCCAGGTTGAAGCGGACAAAACCGGTGATTGCCACCGGCACACCAAGTTCGGCGGCCATATCTTCAACAGCCTTTCCGACCGTCCGCTCTCCGTCGATCACGTAGACCTGCTCAAGGAGAACGACCTCTTCGTAGTATTTGCGCATGCGCCCGACGACCATTTTCTCGGCAATTTCCTGCGTCTTGCCGGAAGCTTTTGCCTGATCGATCAGAACATTGCGCTCGCGTTCGACTGCTTCCGCGTCGACGTCGTCGCGGCTTAGTGCGTCGGGGCGTGCGGCCGCCACATGCATGGCGATCGAGCGGCCCAACTCCATGAGCTTGTCCGCAGGACCCGTGCTTTCTACGGCAACCAGGACGCCGATGCGACCCAATCCCTCGGCCGTAGCAGAATGAACATATGGCGCAACGACACCGTTTTCGACCGCGAGAACCGCCGATCGGCGCAACTGCATGTTTTCGCCGATGGTCGCGATGAGATTTGTCAGTTCGTCGGCAACGTTGCGGCCGGTACCCGGATAGTCCGCGGTCTTCAATGCTTCGATGTCACCCTGGCTGGTCATCGAGAGCTTTGCGACATTCGATACGAAATCCTGGAACTTATCGTTGCGAGCCACGAAGTCGGTTTCGGCATTGACTTCGACGACTGCGCCCCTGGGTCCGTCGACGGCTACACCGACCAGGCCTTCGGCGGCTGTACGGCCGGATTTTTTCGCAGCTTGCGACAAACCCTTTTTGCGCAGCCAGTCGACAGCGGAATCGATGTCGCCATCGGTTTCATTCAGCGCCTTCTTGCAATCCATCATGCCGGCGCCGGTCTTTTCCCGCAAATCCTTAACCAATGCCGCTGAAATCTGAGCCATGGTTCCGTTCCCTGCTAATGCGACCGGCCGAACCACGAATGTTCGGCCGGCAAACCAAATCGATTGATCAACGCGTCTCCGGTGCCGTTGGGCCGGGACGAATCGAACAACGTTCCGCCCCTACCCTATGCTTCCGAAGTTATTATGCCGATGCGGCCGTCGGATCCGTCTTCGCTGTATCGGCCTGTTCTCCGCCGGCCTCGGAAGTGCCAGCCTCCGCCCCCTCTGGCGTCTGCAACGCGGCTTCAACTGGCGCATCGGTCTCGCCGATGTCTGCACCCGAAGCCTCCATCTCAGCCTCGATGCCGGAGAGAACGGCTTGTCCGAACAGCGTGCAATACAGCTCCACGGCGCGCAGTGCGTCATCATTGCCCGGGATCGGATAGGCGATGCCGTCGGGGTCGCTATTGCTGTCGATCACTGCCACGACGGGGATGCCGAGCTTGTTGGCTTCCTGAACGGCGAGGCTTTCCTTGTTGGTGTCGATGATCACCAGCAAATCCGGCAACCCGCCCAGATTGCGGATACCACCCAGCGCCCGCTCCAGCTTGTCGCGCTCGCGCGTGCGCTGAAGCCGTTCCTTCTTGGTGAGGCCGGTGTCTGTGTTCGAAAGGAGTTCGTCGAGTTCCTTGAGCCGCCGTATCGAATGCGAGATCGTCTTCCAGTTCGTCAGCATGCCGCCAAGCCAGCGGTGGTTGACGAAATACTGGCCACACCGGTTCGCGCAGTCGGCAACGTGATCCTGAGCCTGACGCTTGGTGCCGACGAACAACACACGCCCGTTGTTGGTCACGACGTCGCGGATCGCCTCCAACGCGCGGTGGAACATCGGAACCGTCTGTTCCAGATCGATGATGTGCACACCATTGCGCGTGCCGAAGATGTATTGTCCCATCTTCGGATTCCAACGGCGGGTATGGTGTCCGAAATGGACGCCGGCTTCAAGAAGCTGGCGCATCGAGAAAGTTGGGGTTGCCATATTGATGTGTGTCCTGAGTTTTCCGGTTGTCCCTCCGCAAGCGCGGCCATACTGAACGGCTTTCGATCGCAACCGTCCGAACCTGGCACCGGAGCGGGGTCTGGATGGCGATGGAACGCCAACCGAACTTCCCGCAATGCTTACGTGTGAAGTCGTTTCAACGCGGGCGTTATGCCCTGACGCGCCCGCTTTTGCAAGAGGGGATGAAACCACTTCCGGACGTTCGGCCGTCCCTCAGACTTCCCGGATATCGGTAACACCTGGAAGTCCCTTGATCGCAGAACGCCCCCGTGCCGACAGCGCATAACCGCCGGGGAGTTTCATTTCGAGGTCATGAATCTCGTCGACCGGAACAAACACATGGATCTCGCTGCCACCGCGGCCCTCTCTTTGGAGAATCTCCGACAGGGGTGCCACGGTTCGGTCATCCGCCACATGGATGTTGATGCGTGCCCGCGCTTGAGCGACTGCCTGGTCGAGCGGATCGATCTTCAGGGCGGTGAATCGGAAATCGTCGTTGTGACGCTGCGCTTCCACCGCCAACAACAGCGGCGTGTTGTCTTCCATCAGCTCACGGAGGCGCCCGAGCGTTTCCGAGAAAAACGTCACCTCGAATACACCCTGATTGTCCGACAAGGTAACAAACGCCATGCGCGCCTTCGTCTTGGTGGTCATCTCGCGTTTGGCGACGACGATGCCCGCCATGTTGAAGGTCGTCGATCCGCCTCCACTGAGATAGCGCCGAGCATCGGCTGACCCGATCACACCGATCCGCGCGGTATTGAAGCTGTCGAGAGGATGGGCAGAAAGATAGAACCCGATCGCCGAGAACTCGGCGTTCAATCGATCGATATCATCCCAGTCGGACAGATCCGGCAGCGGCGGTCTGTCCATTATCGGATCGCCGCCGAACAGGCTGGTCTGGCCGGAGGCCCGTTCGGCCGCCGTCGTTGACGCATATTTCAGCACGACATCCAGGCCTTCCAGCAAACGTCGGCGATTGCCGTCCAACCCGTCGAAGGCGCCGGCCCGGATCAGATTTTCCATTTGCCGCCGATTCAGAACGCGGCTGTCCTGTCGCCGGGCAAAATCGAAGATATCCTGGAACCCCCCTTCGCGCCCGCGTTCATCGATCACGGCGGCCATGGCATCGAGCCCGACCCCCTTGATCGCGCCGAGCGCATATCGGATGGCTTTGCCGGCCGCTTTTGCGGCAATCGGCGTCTCGGGCGCCCGCTGCTTCTTTTTCTTGTCACCGGTGCCCGAGGTGTTGCGTTCGACACCGAATATGCTGTCTGAACGATTCACGTCCGGCGTCAGTAGCGCAATGCCAATACGATCGAGCTCTTGCCGGAAGGTATTCAGCTTGTCGGTGTTCCCCAGATCCAGTGTCATCGAGGCGGCCAGAAACTCGACAGGATAGTTGGCCTTCAGATACGCCGTCTGATAGGCGACGAGCGCGTACGCCGCTGCGTGAGATTTATTGAAGCCATAGCCGGCGAACTTGTTGACCTGATCGAAAATGCCGACCGCCTGCGCCTTGGGCACGCCGCGCGCGACGGCCCCTTCGGTAAACACCTTTTTCTGCGCGTCCATTTCGGCCTGGACCTTCTTGCCCATGGCGCGTCTCAACAGGTCGGCCGCGCCAAGCGAATATCCGGCGAGCACCTGCGCGACCTGCATGACCTGTTCCTGATAGATCATGATCCCGAAGGTCTCTTTCAGGATTGGCTCCAGGCTGGGATGCAGATAGTCCGCCTGCTTGGTGCCGTTCTTGACTTCGATATAAGTGGGGATGTTGTCCATTGGTCCCGGCCGGTACAGCGCGACCAGGGCGATGATGTCTTCGAACCGGTTTGGCTTCAGTTGCTTGAGTACGTCCCGCATACCGGAACTTTCAAGCTGGAAGACGCCGACTGTCTCGCCACGGGCAAGCATCTCGTAGGTCTCGGCGTCGTCCAAAGGTATTGTGGTCAGGTCGACCGGTACGCCCTCGGTCTGCTCGACCAGCTCCACGGCCCGCTTGAGAACCGTCAGGGTTTTCAGGCCAAGAAAGTCGAATTTGACCAGTCCGGCCTGTTCGACATATTTCATGTTGAACTGCGTCACCGGCATCGGCGACCGGGGATCGCGATAAAGCGCGACCCATTGATCCAGCGGTCTGTCTCCGATAACGACGCCGGCCGCATGTGTCGAGGCGTGGCGGTACAGCCCCTCAAGTTTCAGGGCCATATCGACCATCCGGGAAACGTCCGGTTCCCGGCGCACCTCCCGCAGTTCCGGCTCCATCTCGATGGCCTGCGCCAGCGTTACCGGTTTGGCAGGGTTGTTGGGTACCATTTTGCAGATACGGTCGACCTTGCCGTACGGCATCTGAAGAACCCGCCCGACATCCCGCAGCACGGCTCTCGCCTGCAGTTTCCCGAACGTAATGATCTGCGCGACCTTGTCCGTGCCGTATTTGTCCTGAACGTAGCCGATGACCTCGTCCCGCCGATCCTGACAGAAATCGATATCGAAGTCGGGCATGGACACACGTTCGGGGTTGAGGAACCGCTCGAACAGCAGTCCGAACCGCAGCGGGTCGAGGTCGGTGATGGTCAACGCCCACGCGACCACCGAACCAGCGCCCGACCCACGGCCCGGTCCGACGGGAATATCCTGATTCTTGGCCCATTTGATGAAATCGGACACGATGAGAAAATAGCCGGGAAAGCCCATATTCTCGATGACACCCAGCTCGTATTCGAGACGCTCGCGATAGGGTTTGGCCGCGTCGTCGCGCGCCGCGTCGTCCATCGAGTCGGCGAAAACATGAACACCGAGGCGGTGCTCGAGTCCGAGGCGCGCCTGGGCACAGAGTTCCTCGACCTCCGTCCGACCCTCGTCGGTGGGAAATGCAGGCAGGATCGGATCGTGTCGATCCGGCATATAGGCACAGCGCCGGGCGATCACGGTTGTGTTCTGGATCGCTTCGGGCAGATCGCTGAAGGTCTCGGCCATTTCCGCCGATGACTTGAAGCGATGATGCGCTGTCACGCGACGGCGATCGTCGACGTTCACATATGTACCCTCGGCGATGCAGAGCAGCGCGTCATGGGCTTCGTGCATGTCTTCTGTCGCGAACAGGCAATCGTTGGTGGCGACCAGCGGCAGGTCGAGGTCATAAGCCAGGTCGACCAGGCCGGCTTCCGTCGTCGCTTCCCGCTCGGTTTCGTGGCGCTGGAGTTCGACGTAGGTTCGCCCGGGAAAGAATTCGGCCATTCGGCGGCCGATCGCCGTCGCACCGTCGGGATCATTCGCTGCCAGGAGCCGGGCGATCGGGCCGTCCGGACCGCCGGTCAGGGCAATCAATCCATCGGTTCGACCCCTGAGGTCATCCCAGGCGATATGCGGCGTTTCACCGGCCGGCGTTTCCATGAAGGCTTTTGACAGCAGGGCCATCAGGTTCTCGTAGCCCTGACGCGTCTGACACAGCAACACGATCTGATCCGTGATCGGCCCGGCTGCCTTCTGAGACATCCGCGCCCCTATGTCGTTCTGGTCGACATCAGGAGCGACGTGCAGTATGGACCCGATTATCGGCTGGATGCCGGCGTCACGGGCGGCAAGCGCGAACTCCAGGGCGCCGAAAAGATTTCCGGTGTCGGTAACGGCCACTGCGGGCATCTTGTTACGTCGGCAGAGCTCGATCACTTCCTTGACGTGGATCGCACCCTCGGCAAGCGAGTAGGCTGAATGGACGCGCAGATGAATGAAAGGCGAATCGGCCATCGTATTGTCTCCCCATCCGCCCGGATCGTGCCGCGGCACTCCTGCCCGTTCAAGCCGGGATATCGTGCTTCCCGCGCTCGCTCAGATGTCCGGACCGGATCTCGACCACGCGGTCCATTCGGTCGGCCAAAGCCATATTGTGGGTCGCTACGATGGCAGCGACACCTGTTTCGTGCACCAATTGGGCCAGCATGTCGAATACCCTGTCGCCGGTGCCTTCATCCAGGTTGCCGGTCGGCTCGTCGGCCAGCACCACACCCGGATCATTGGCCAATGCCCGCGCGATCGCCACACGTTGCTGTTCGCCGCCGGAAAGCTGCCCGGGCCGATGATCGCTACGGTCGCGAAGACCAACGGAGTCCAGCAGTTCCAGCGCCTTTTTCTTCGCTGCCGGGCGGCGGACACCAGCAATCATCTGCGGCAGAACGATGTTCTCTGCCGCAGTGAACTCGGGCAACAGGTGGTGGAACTGGTAGACAAAACCGACGAAGCGACGGCGCAACGTCGTACGTTTCTTGTCGGACAGATCGTTGCAGGGCTGGCCATCGATGTCGACGGTTCCGGTGGTTGGCCGCTCCAGCAGCCCGGCAATCTGAAGCAAGGTCGACTTGCCGGCCCCGCTCGGGCCCACGAGAGCCACCATTTCTCCGGCACGAATGCTGAGATCGATCCCCTTGAGGATGTCCAGCGTGTTGCCACCTTCGCGGAATGACCGCGTGATGCCTTTCAGCCGCAGCCGTATACTCCCGCCGCTTTCCGACGCAAGGTCATTGAGGCTGTCATTCATAGCGAAGCGCCTCCACAGGATCGAGACGGGCGGCCCGCCAGGATGGATATAGTGTCGCCAGGAACGAGAGGCCGATCGCCATACCGACCACGCTTCCGACCTGCATCCAGTCCGTCCGCGACGGCAACTGGCTCAGGAAGTAGATTTCGGCCTGAAAGAGCTCGCGGCCCAGTACCGTCTGCAGCCCCTGCCTGATCGGCTCGATATTCTCCGCAAATGCAATGCCGAGCACCGCGCCGGCAAGCGTTCCGAACACGCCGATCGACGCTCCTGTCAGCAGGAATATCCGCATGACCATGCCCTGTGTCGCGCCCATCGTCCGCAAGATAGCGATATCCCTGCCCTTGTCCTTGACCAGCATGACGAGACCGGAGATGACGTTGAACGCGGCAACAATGATGATCAACGTCAGAATCAGGAACATCACGTTGCGCTCCACCTCAAGCGCCGAAAAGAAGCTGGAATTTGCCTGCTGCCAGTCAAAGACGCGCACTCGGCCGTCGAACACTTCCTGAATCGCCTGCCGGGCCGGTATCAGATTTTCGGGATCCTGCGTGAACACTTCCAGGTGGGTGACCTGGTCGCGCTTCTGAAACAATATCTGTGCGGCAGTCAGCGGCATGAACACGAAGCTGCTGTCATACTCGTACATACCAGTATCGTAGATGGCGCCGACGGTATAGGCGCGGCTTCGTGGCATCGTCCCCATGGCCGTCGCCCTGCCCTGCGGCGTCGTGACCGTCAGATCGTCGCCCAGACGAATGGCAAACCGGTTGGCCATTCGTGAGCCGATTGCAATGACGTCCTCGCCCTCGAATGCCAGTCCGTCGGCGGTAACGATACTGTCGGCAATTGCCGGCCTGCTGAGGAAGTCCTCGGGCAGTACGCCACGGATCGCCGCGCCGGCCGCCTGTTCGTTGGCGCTGACAAGCCCCTGCCCCTCGATTGCCGGCGTCACGTTCACGATGGGATCCAGGGTCAGCAACTCTTCGCGGACCGCTTCATAACCGTTCATGTCGCCACTGGTCGAATAGACACTAAGATGGCCATTCATTCCGAGAACCCGCGAAACCAGCTCGGCCCGGAAGCCATTCATAACCGACATGACGATGATCAGCGTTGCGACGCCAAGGGCAATCCCGAGGAACGAGAAGCCGGCGATGATCGAAATGAACCCTTCCTTGCGGCGGGCTCTGAGGTAGCGGAACGCGACCAGGCGTTCGAATGGATTGAATATCAAGCTTTTACCGCCTCATTGGTACCGGCCGTAAAGGCGCCCGTTGACGCCTCTCGGTATGACACGCTCCGGGTTTACATTTTTGCGAGCATGGGGATGACGACGGAATGTGGCCGTTTTCCAGCGAGAATGCAGGTCGGCGCTATAGTGCATGCCGACGCCGAAGATCTTCGTAGTGAGCGGTCAGCATCTGAAGGGCGCTGTCCAAGGACACTTCGTGGCGTTCTCCGGTGGCTCGGCGCTTGAGTTCGACGGTACCGGCCGCCAATCCACGCGGTCCGACGACCAGTTGCCACGGCAGACCGATCAGATCCATATTCGCGAACTTCGCTCCCGGCCTTTCGGATCGGTCGTCGTGGAGAACTGAAACGCCGGCGGCCTTCAGCGCGACTTCGGACTGATCGCATACTGTCTCGCAGGCTTCGTCGCCGGGCTTCAGATTGACAAGGCCGACATCGAATGGCGCGACTGTGTCAGGCCAGATTATGCCGGCATCATCGTGCGATGCTTCAATGATGGCACCGACGAGTCGCGATACTCCGACCCCGTACGACCCCATCTCTACCGGGACCGTCTCCCCCTCGCGGTTGGTGACGACGGCGTTCATGGCCTTGGAGTACTTCGTGCCAAAAAGGAATATATGGCCGATTTCGATCCCCCGGCGGGTGACGAGACTGTCCGCCGGCACCGGACAAGTTGCCGGATCGTGCATTTCATCAGCAGCGGCATAGTGCCCGGTTACGCTTTCGGCGAAAGCCGCCAGATCCGAATCGGGTTCGATCCGCTCACCGCCGGACGCCTTGTCGAGCAACGCCCGCTCAACAAAGATTTCGCTTTCGCCGGTGTCGGCCAGGATATGAAACTCGTGGCTGAGATCACCGCCGATCGGTCCTGTGTCCGCTCTTACCGGCACGGCCTGCAATCCCATTCGGGCGAATACGTTGAAATACATCGCCATGAACGCGTTGTAGGAATTGCGCGCCGATTCCAGATCCAGGTCGAAACTGTATGCGTCCTTCATCAGGAATTCTCGACCACGCATGACGCCGAACCGGGGCCGGATCTCGTCTCGGAACTTCCACTGAATGTGATAAAGGCGCTGCGGAAGGTCTTTGTAGCTGCGGATTGAAGTGCGGAAAATGTCTGTGATCATCTCTTCGTTGGTCGGGCCGTACAACAGTTCGCGATCGTGCCGGTCGCGAATCCGCAGCATCTCCTTTCCGTAATCCTCGTATCGACCGCTTTCGCGCCAGAGATCGGCCGATTGGATTGTCGGCATCAGCAGTTCCAGCGCGCCGAACCTGTCCTGTTCCTCGCGGACGATTCGCTCGATGTTGCGAAGGACCCGATAGCCGAGCGGCAGCCAGGCATAGATGCCGGCGCTGGTCTGTTTGATCATTCCGGCTCTGAGCATCGCCCGATGGGAGACGATCTGTGCTTCGGCGGGAATTTCCTTCAACGTCGGCAGAAGATAACGACTAAGGCGCATAGCGATTCAATTCCGGTCGGCTGGAGGCTGTCAGGCCACCCGATTGGCTGGGGCAGCGGCGCGAACCATATTGTAAGGTCGCGGTGATTGTCCACGACGTCATCGATCGTCTCGCTGCCCGGCGCACAAGGCAGCAATCGCATCGACAAGCGAATCATCGAGTGGCGCACCGTCAAACCTGACCTCATCGCCGGCGATGGTGAGCGTTCCCAGCGAGGCCTTCAGATCCAGACCGGCTTCGGCCAGCCTGTCCGGAAATCGCTGAGCAAGATCGACAATCAGCGGAATGGCTATCTCGTCGCCGAGATCGAGCCGCTGCCCTCCGGGCAAATCAGCTGGCGCCACCGACCGGCCATACACATCGACACCCGGCTGGTACTCGACTCCCGGATCGGGCTCATGCACAACCAGCGACCGGCAAACGCTGTCGTCAACGACGATGCGGCTGGTCTCAGCAGAGTCCGCCGTACCGAAAATGAGGGCACCCGCTGCGGCAAAAACGACGATCATGGCGGTTCTCAATCGGAATCCCTTCGCAGTTCCGTACGGGGCCGGTCCGCTGACATCGAATGGCACCGCTGCCAGCAGACGCCGACCCGGCCCTGAAATTGCACCTGCATCCGACCCCGTGGCGTGGGCGCCTTCGGATCGAACATGAATGGAAGGTCGTGGAACCATGAAACAATCTGCCACTTGCTTAGCGCAGGATCAAAAAAATGCTCGATAACTTATTCAAACTAAAAGAAAACGGGACGACAGTCCAAACGGAAATCATGGCAGGTTTGACCACATTCCTGACCATGGCGTACATCATTTTTGTCAACCCGACCATCCTCTCCGAGACCGGGATGGATTTCGGTGCGGTGTTCGTAGCGACCTGCCTTGCTGCCGCGATCGGCACGGCAATCATGGGGCTCTATGCCAATTACCCAATCGCGCTGGCACCCGGCATGGGGTTGAATGCCTACTTCACCTATGGCGTCGTCTTCGGCATGGGATATGATTGGCAGGTAGCTTTGGGCGCGGTATTTCTCTCCGGCGTCATTTTCCTGATTCTCAGCATTCTTCCCATCCGCGAACAGATCATCAATGCCATTCCCCGTTCGTTGAAAATGGCAATTTCGGCCGGCATCGGTTTGTTTCTGGGCATTATCGGACTTCAGAATGCCGGAATCGTCGTCGGAAGCGAGGCAACGCTCGTAACAATCGGCGATCTTTCGCAACCGGGGCCGATCATGGCGGCCATCGGATTCATCGCGATAGCGGCAATGACGGCGCTAAGAGTTCCGGGGGCCCTGATCATTGCAATCCTCGGTGTAACCGCCATCAGCATCCTCTTCGGCTTCAGTGAGTTTGGCGGCATCGCCTCCATGCCGCCGGACCCGACACCGACTTTCTTGCAGCTCGACATCATAGGAGCGATTAATATCGGCTTGGTCGCCGTTGTTTTTGCGTTCCTTTTCGTCGATCTCTTCGACACGGCGGGAACGCTCGTCGGCGTCGCCCATCGTGGCGGGTTCCTGGACGCCAATGGCCGGCTTCCCCGATTGAAAAAGGCGCTACTGGCGGATTCCACAGCCACGGTTGCCGGTTCCCTCCTTGGTACGTCGACAACAACCAGCTACATCGAGAGTGCGTCGGGAATCAACGAAGGCGGCCGAACGGGACTGACTGCAGTGACCGTAGCAGCACTCTTCCTGTTGGCCCTGTTCTTCTCGCCGCTGGCGGGATCAGTGCCGGCGTTCGCCACGGCGCCCGCTCTGGTGTTCGTTGCCGCCTTGATGGCCAAGGGACTCGCAGAAATTCCCTGGGATGATGTCACCGAGTATGCCCCGGCGCTGATCACAGCGATCGCCATGCCCTTTACCTATTCGATTGCTGATGGCATTGCGTTCGGGTTCATCACCTATGCGGCGATCAAGATTTTCAGCGGACGAATTGCCGATGCAAGCCCGACAGTCATCGTTCTCGCCGCACTTTTCATCGCAAAATTCGCATTCCTCGGTTGAACAGGAAGCCATGGCCGCAACACGTCGGTGTCAATTCCGATTAGTTTGCCGTAAACTTCTCAACTGAAAGATCGCGCCAATGTGACAATGCCCAGTGGGAAAGCAGAAGCGACGCCTTGCAAATTGGGCGTCGTTTTCTACCATACCTTGCAGTTCTCGGCATCCTGCCCAATCCCTAGCCAATATTGATGGGCACGCTGCTCAAAAAAAGGGATGACGGCGGCAATTCGGTGAGATATAGTCCGAACAAGAAAAGACCGCACTGATTTATCAGCGCGGCCCGAGTTTAGGGAGGAATCGCCACTAGGCGTCATTCAGCCGGACATAACCGGCGAGTGCGTTAATGATGGTTGACCAGTAGCTTTAAGGCAAGGCAAATTCAGTTGCTCTTGCCTTTTTTTTATCCACGTCCGAGTATTGCTTATTTTTTAGGCGACGGCTCACTCATTGGGCGCATCATTGCTGGTCTATTGGTCAACCGGCTTCTGCAATGTGTCGCCTAAAAGATGGTCGCCAAGGCAGAGGGCGGGAATCGCCGCCCAAGGGGCGCCCAGGTCTATTGCCCGGTGGTAGGCGGGGCATATCGTCCCATGTGCATCCGGCAGATATCCCAGGCTCGCAACGAATTCACGGACGACTTCGGGGCCCGCGAACTTGAACCTCTTTCTCATAAGCTTCTGCCAACTGGCCAGCGACGAAGGGTGATTGCTGTCCAGCCAGTTGACGAGAGACCCGTGGGACCCCCGCAATTCCTGCAGTTGCCGAGCATTGTGTATTGTCGCTTCGATTTTGCCTCGATGCCGTATAATTGCCGGTCTCGTCAGCAGATTCCGAATTTCCTCTTCCCCGAACTGTGCCACGCGGTCGATATCGAATTCTGCGAAAGCGTGGCTGAAACCTGCGCGCTTCTTCAGGCACAGCAGCCATGATAGTCCGGCTTGAAATACTTCCAGCGTGAGGCGCTCAAATATGGCCGCGTCGCCGGTGACCCTGAAACCGTATTCGTCATCGTGATAGGGACCGTGAAAGGGATGACCGGGAGCAGCGCGGCAATAGCCGGTCTCTGCCGGCAAAAGTGCCTCCAACTGCTTCAAGACGTCACTCACGGCCTCGGACCTTGCAGGATCTTCTCGCGTTTCGGAAGCAAACAGCTTTAGCCATCATGACAATTCTATCTCGCTGGCCCATTGCTGAAACGAGAAGACGTCAGCCGCGACCAGTCCATAAATCACCAACCAGATGACACAGGTCACAACGGTCGTCTGCACGGCCTTTCTGACCAGCATCGGGTTGGCCGGCGCGCCGACCTGATGCCCTTCTTCGGTCTCCTCATATTGGGTCGGCCGAATACCTATCGGCAGAATGGCGAACAGCACTGTCCACCAAACGATAAAGAAGACCACGATTCCCGAAACCCAGTGCATGAGCCTACGACTGCTCCAGTTCAATGAGCGTACCCGACATGTCCTTTGGATGCAGGAATAGAACCGGATTCCCGTGAGCTCCCGGTTTCGGGACTCCGTCTCCCAACACCCGCAGCCCACTAGATACCATGCGATCCCTGGCCGCGAAAATATCCGCGACCTCATAGCACAGGTGATGGATGCCGCCAGCTGGTGATCGCTCCAGAAACCGGGCGATCGGGCTATCGGTACCCAGTGGATGCAGCAGTTCAATCTTGGTATTCGCAAGCGTCACGAAAACGGTCGTAACGCCATGGTCCGGTTGGTCGACTGGCTCGGACACATCAGCACCGAAGGCTTCCTTGTACAGGCGGACGGCCGCCGCCAGATCCGGAACCGCTATCGCAACATGGTTAAGCCGCTCGATCATCGTCGCTACCTACTGACCTCAGCTCCGCCCAGCAACAGCACGTCGATTGTCGACCGCCGTCGCCACAAAACAAGTCCTCTGCGGCCCGTTCCACCTTACGGTGAATTCACACGCGGACAACATGGACTTCGGTAACAGGCTTCTTGCCGAATGTTTGCCGTACCGAGCGCCGCACCGCACGCCGAACCACTTCCTGGATCAACGTGTCCTCCATACGGTCCGCGCGCGGCATCGCGTCGATAACATCGGCCACGTCATCGGCAACCGTGTCCTGTGAGGCGGCCAGTTCACTGTCGCCATCGAGGCCGATCAGCGTCACCCGTGGCGCGGTAACGGCTTCCCCCTTGCCATTCAGGACCACGGTCGCTACCGCCGCGCCGTTGTTGATGACTTTGTGCCGCGCCCGAATGACGCCGCTGTTCATGGCAATAAGGCGATGGCCGTCCAGGCCGGTCTGGCCGACCGGCACCTCGTCCACAATTCCGGCCGCGCCCGGCGTCAACCGGATCACGGCGCCATCATGGGGCAGTACGACTTCGGGGACCTGACAGGACCGCGCTATTGCAGCATTTGCCTCCAGATGGCGAACTGTTCCGTGCACCGGAACGACGATGCCCGGCCGCAACCATTGATACATTTCAGCAAGCTCGTCCGCGGCAGGATGCCCGGAAACATGAACGCCCTCCTCATCGTCCGGCGTAATGACCCTGACACCGAGGCGGATGAGATTGTTCTGCACACGACCGATGGACTTCTCGTTGCCAGGGATCTCGCGCGCGGAAAAGATGACGGTATCACCTCTCGTCAAAACGATATTGGGGTGATCGTTTCGGGCTATTCGCGCCAGAGCCGAGCGTGCCTCCCCCTGGCTGCCGGTGCACACCAGCACGACTTTGTCCGGCGGGAGGAAGCCGGCATCAGTCTCCGAGACGAAGGGTTCGGGAACGTCAATATATCCGCAGCGAGTAGCCGCCTCGTGGATGCGCCATAGCGACCGGCCGACGAGCGCACAGTGACGGCCGGCGGCATGGGCTGCGTGGGCCACCGCATTGAGACGGGCGACATTCGTCGAAAAGCAGGTGACCGCTATCCGTCCGGTACGCTCTGCAATGAGACGTGTCAGCGCATCCTGAACAGTCCTTTCCGAGCCTGATCGGCCCGCTTCCATCGCATTCGTGCTGTCACAGATAAAGGCGGTCACACCCTCATCCCCCAGGCGACGCAAGGCTGCGACGTCGGTCACATCCCCGACCATTGGATCGGGGTCGAGCTTCCAGTCGCCGCTATGCACAACTGTGGAGTCGCCGACGCGGATAACGAGCGCGTTCGGCTCCGGAATAGAATGCGTAACCGAGATGAATTCGATATCAAACGCACCGATAGTACGACGCCCCGACAACGGGACCTCCACGATCGGCACTTCAGAAGCAAAGCTGGTTCCCTGCAGCTTCAGCGCCAGAAACGTGGCCGTGAATGGCGTACAGTATACCGGGCAGTTCAGCCGCGGCCAGAGGTATTGCAGCGCGCCGAAATGGTCCTCGTGTCCATGGGTCAGAACTATTCCGTCGATTGCATCGCGGTTTTCTTCAAGAAATCCAATATCGGGCATGATAACATCGACGCCCGGTGTACTGTCATCACCAAAAGTAATGCCAAAATCGACAATAAGCATCCGGCCATCATAGCGATAGACATAGAGGTTCATGCCGATCTCTTCGGAACCTCCCATCGCAAAAAATTCGACTTCATCCAGTCCGGGCCGTACGACCTTCATTTCCATCAACGCTTGTTCCGTTCATAAATAGTAACCAGTCCCCGCAGCGTCGTATCGCCATCGGTGTGATCGATCGCCGCGGTCTGCCGGTGAAAGATTTTCGAAAGTCCGCCTGTCCCGACGACAGTCATCGGCTTTCGGCTCCGCTCGCCATATTCAGCCTTGATGCGCGCGACCAGCCCCTCAATCAGGCCGATGTAGCCCCAAAAGATACCGGATTTCATTGCGCTCACTGTCCCGGTTCCGATGATCTGCTGAACCGGCTCTATCTCGACTTTCGGCAATTTGGCCGCCGCCATGAACAGCGCATCGAGCGAAAGATTTATGCCCGGCGCGATAACGCCGCCCGCATACGCGCCATCGTCATCCACAACGTCGAACGTCGTCGCCGTTCCGAAATCAATCACGATCAACGGAGGTGGGAAACGCAGTTGTGCGCCAACCGCATTCACGATCCGGTCGGCGCCGACTTCGTTGGGCTGGTCCAGCTTAACCTCGATACCCAGGTCGACATTCGGCGCCCCGACGACCAGAGGATCGCAATTGAAATGCTCCCGGCACAAACGGCGAAGCTGCCAGGTAGCTGTGGGTACGACGCTGGCAATGATGGCGCCGGCTATATCCAGCGGCCTGATGGATCGCAATTTAAGCAGGTGTGTCAACCATACCGCGTATTCGTCGGAGGTCCGGTTCTCCAGTGTCGAAATTCTCCACAGCCCGAGTTGACGCGAGCCGTCATATACCGCGAAGACCACATTCGTGTTCCCGGCATCGATGGCTAAGAGCATTCGGACTCCCGTACGGTTCCGGCGCCGCGAAAGACCACGTCGCCAACCGTCACGCGAACACACTGATGGCCCGCGTTGACATGCATTGCGTCAATAAGCATGGCGCCCGATTCATCCAATCCTGAGAACACACCCGCTATCCTCTGACCACCCTTTTCTACCGATACCGTTGACCCGATCCCTGTCGCACAAGCCTCCCACCGGCGGCGAATTGGGCCAAAACCAGCTTCACACCAATTTCCGTAAACAGCGTTCAGCTGCGACAGAAAAGTGCCAAGAAATTCACCAACCGGCGGCGGCGTCATCCAATCTGAAAGAGATCCCGGTTTGAACGCCCCTGGACTGAGCCCAACTGAAGGATTAGGCGGGCCGATGCCAAGATTGACACCGATGCCGACCACCACATAGTCGCAAATGGTGCCTGTTGCCGCGCTTTCCAAGAGTATACCGGCCACCTTGTGGCGATCGACGAGAACGTCATTCGGCCATTTGACCTTCGCATCAAGCGTCGGCGCGACAATTTTAACCGTATCAACGAGTGCCACGCCAGCGACAAACCCCAATGTGAGTGCCGCCGACAGCCCCCTCTCCGGCCGAAAGAGAATGCTGACGTACAGATTGCCTGGCGGAGATGTCCATTCACGCCCTCGCCGCCCGCGACCGCCGCTCTGTTGGTCAGCCCAGAAAACAGATCGCTCCGTGCCTCCCGATTCAGCGAAACTGACGCAATCGGCATTCGTACTCGCCGTGGTCCCAGCCCGATAAACCTTCCAACCAAACGGAGCGACTATTCCGGTCAGTGCCGGCTGATAATGACCCAGACCGCTCCCCATCGACGTTTGCAAGACCGATCAATCCTTCCGCCTTCAATCTCTCAGAGAATATCAACTGCCGAAGAATGCAGCGGCCGCACTCTGAGCCGCGGCGGTGATCGTGGAGGGAAACACGATGAACAATACCATGACCAGCGTCGTGCCGGCGATGACGACGCCGGTATCGCGGCCGATCGGACTGTCGAAAGGTTCCGAGACGTCGTCGAAATACATCAACTTTACGATGCGCAGATAATAGTATGCTGCGACAGCACTGGCCAGGACACCAATGACGGCCAACACGAACAAACCTGCCTCGATGGCTGCGCCAAAGACGTAAAATTTGGCAAAGAATCCTGCGAGCGGTGGTATGCCCGCCATCGAAAACATCAGTACCGCCATGCACGCGGCAACCAAAGGATGAGTCCGTGAAAGTCCTGCAAAATCTTCGATCGCTTCGACTTGGCGCCCATTAATCCGCATCGTTAGAACGACGGCAAAGACGCCCAACGTCATAAGCATGTAAATCGCCATATAAATCATGACGCCGTGGATGCCAGCTTCTGTCCCGGACGCCAGACCGACAAGCGCATACCCGACATGGCCGATCGACGAATATGCCAGGAGTCGCTTAATGTTGGTCTGCGGCAGGGCTGCAAAGGCCCCCAGGACCATCGACAGCATCGCTGTTACCACAACAATCTGCTGCCAGTCGGCAACGAGTTCACCAAACGGGCCGACCAGTACCCTAACAAAAAGCGCCATCGCGGCGACCTTTGGCGCACTGGCAAAAAAGGCAGTGACGGGAGTAGGCGCGCCTTCATAGACGTCCGGCGTCCACATATGGAATGGGGCAGCCGAGACTTTGAATGCCAGTGCTGCAGAAACGAAGGCGATCCCAACGACGAGACCAAGGGATGAAGCTTGCCCCCCCTCGAACAGCGCAGCCAGATCGGAAAAATTGGTCGTCCCGGCAAATCCATAAACCATCGACGCCCCATAAAGGAACAGCCCCGATGACAGCGCCCCAAGGACAAAATACTTGAGCCCTGCTTCTGCCGAACGGACCGAATCCCGATGAAATGCGGCGACGACATAGAGTGAGAGCGACTGAAGTTCGAGGCCGATATATAGCGACATCAAATCATTAGCGCTCACCATCATCATCATGCCGGTGGCTGCGAAAAGGAACAGCACCGGATATTCAAAACGATCCATGCCTTCGCGTTCGATGAAGTCGATCGACATCAGCAGTGCGACTGCGGTCCCGAGGAGAACGAGCAGTTTCATGAAGACGCCGAACTCGTCCGCAACGAACAAATCGCTGAAAGTAACGACCGGAACCTCAACATTCCAGACAAGAACCGCAGCCACCGCGAGCACGCCAAGTGCCAGATACGCGGTCGGACGCGTGGCTGACTGTCCCTTGAACACACCGAACATCAAGAGAGCCATAGCGGCAACCGCAAGGAAAATTTCCGGAACAGCCGGCGCAAGTTCTGGTAATTCAGTCATCAGTTCTGCTTTCCCTGCTTCTCATCGCCGCGCGACATCAACGACAGCGGTCCCTGTGGTTTCCGCCGCCGCGAGGGCCAGTTCATAATTGTCGACCAATGCTTCAACAGAGGCTTCCATCACGCCAAGAAAACTGGAGGGATATATCCCCATCCAGAATACCAGCAGGACGAGCGGCGCGAATATTGCGACTTCGCGGGCTTTCAGATCCGGCATTTTGAACAGTTCTTCCTTAACCAGCTTACCGAAGAACAGCCGGCGGTAAAGATACAGCATGTAAGCCGCTGCCAATATCACACCGACGGTCGATAGCGCCCCGACCCAGGTGTTGGCCATGAATCCGCCCAAAAGGCTCATGAACTCGCCTACGAAACCGCTCGTTCCAGGCAACCCGACCGATGCAAGGGTGAAGACCATGAAGACGACAGCATAGACCGGCATGTTGTGCACAAGGCCGCCGTAACGTCCGATTTCCCGCGTGTGCAACCGATCATACACAACGCCGACGCACAGGAACAAAGCCGCCGAGACGACGCCGTGACTGAGCATCTGAAAAATCGACCCCTGAATCCCCTGCGTCGTCATTGAGAACATGCCGACGGTGACATAACCCATATGCGCGATCGATGAGTACGCAATGAGCTTCTTCATATCTTCCTGAGCAAGCGCGACCAGGGACGTATAGATGATTGCTACCACCGATAGCGCGAAAACCAATGGGGCGAAGAACTCGGTGGCCTCGGGCAGCATCGGGATCGAGAACCTGAGGAACCCATATCCGCCCATTTTGAGCAATACGCCCGCCAATATGACAGACCCGGCGGTTGGTGCCTCAACATGGGCGTCGGGGAGCCAGGTATGAACCGGCCACATCGGGATCTTGACCGCAAACGACGCAAAAAGTGCCAGCCAAAGCCACATCTGCATCGATTCCGGGTATGTGGTTTCAAGCAGTGTCGGAATGTCGGTCGTACCCGCTTGAACGAACATGGCAAGCATTGCGACGAGCATCAAAAGCGAGCCCGTCAGCGTAAACAAAAAGAATTTGTATGCTGCGTAAATCTTGCGCGTCGAGCCACCCCAGATTCCGATGATAATGAACATCGGAATAAGTACACCCTCGAAAAACACGTAGAATAGAAGATAATCGAGCGCGCAAAACATGCCGATCATCATTGTTTCAAGGATCAGGAACGCGATCATGTATTCTTTGACGCGAACCTTGATGCTTTCCCAACTGGCGAGAATACACAACGGCATAAGAACCGTGGACAGCATCACGAACATCATCGAAATGCCGTCAACACCCATGTGGTACGCGATACCAACATCCGGCAGCCATTCGACCCGTTCGACGAACTGAAACGCAGCAGTTCCACGTTCGAAGCCGAACCAGATCCACAACGACAATACGAAAGTCACTACCGTCGTGATCAGCGCCATCATTCGCGAATTCTGCGCAACCACGGCATCATCGCCGCGAGCCAGCACAAAAATGAATGCTGCGCCGACCAGCGGCAGGAAAGTAACAAGAGAGAGCAACGGCCAATCCATGGGTACGGTCCTTACCCCCAGAACCTGAAGAGATACCACGTCACGAAGACCACCACACCAATGAGCATGGCCGACGCATAATGGTAAACGAAGCCGGTCTGCGCCTGGCTGACTTTCCTCCCAAGGGAAGCGGCAGCACGCGAGACGCCATCCGGACCAATGCCGTCAATGACCGCACCATCGCCTGACTTCCAAAGCCCCCAGCCGAGTGCAAATGCCGGCTTGACGAAAATACGGTCATAGAGTTCGTCGAAGTACCATTTGTTGAAAACGAACCGGTGAATCGGTCGGAAAATCATCACGAACAACTCCGGCAGCACCGGGTTGCGGATGTAGAAGAGGAAGGCGAGAGCGATGCCGAGAACTGCCATCACGACAGGCAGCAACTTCACCCAGAGGGGAACATTGTGAGCGAACTCAACGGTCATGTTCTCGGGCAGCACGAAAATTGACTCGCCCCAGAAGGTGTCCATGCCGTGATAGACGAAGGTGTCGTACATAAAGGCGCCCGCAAGCACGGATCCGACCGCCAGAACAACGAGCGGCGCCAGCATCACCACCGGGCTCTCATGAACATGCGCCATTACGGCCTCATCGGCCCGAGGCTTTCCGTGGAAAGTCATAAAGATGAGCCGGAAACTGTAGAAGGCGGTCATGAAAGCAGCGGAAACACCAACCCAATAGGCCAATGTGCCGTGCCACGCGTCCCGCGCCCAGGCTGCCTCAAGAATGATGTCCTTGGAATAAAAGCCCGAGAGCCCGAAGACTCCATAGATGCCGATGCCGGCCAGAGCCAGACTTCCGATCCACATCATCGCGTAGGTGTATGGCACCTTTCGCCAGATGCCACCCATCTTGCGCATGTCCTGTTCATCGGACATGGCGTGAATAACCGATCCTGCGCCAAGAAAAAGCAGCGCCTTGAAGAAGGCGTGGGTCATAAGGTGAAAAATGGCCGCCTGATAGGCCGAAACACCCAGAGCGAAGAACATATAGCCAAGCTGACTCATCGTCGAGTAGGCGATCACTCGCTTGATATCGAACTGGGTCATTCCGATCGTCGCTGCGACAAGCGCGGTCGCAGCGCCAACCACGGTCACCAGAACCAGAGCCACTGGTGCGTATTCGAAAATGGGCGAAAGTCTGGCAATCAGGAAAACACCGGCCGTCACCATTGTGGCCGCATGAATGAGAGCAGAAACCGGAGTCGGTCCTTCCATTGCATCCGGTAACCATGTGTGCAGACCGAGTTGCGCCGATTTTCCCATTGCTCCGATAAACAGAAGCACGCACGCCGTCGTCAGAGCATGGACCTCGAAGCCGAGGAACTCGAAATTCCGGCCTGCCATTTCGCCTGCCATGTCGAACACAGTATCGAAATGGACCGAACCGAAAATCTTGAAAACTGCAAAGATTCCCAGCGCCAGCCCGAAGTCGCCGACACGGTTGACCAGAAACGCTTTGATGGCCGCTCGGTTGGCCGATGGCTTGTGGTACCAGAACCCGATCAGCAGATACGATGCCACGCCCACCCCTTCCCAACCGAAATACAGTTGGATGAAGTTGTCGGCCGTCACCAGCATCAGCATGGCAAAGGTGAAAAGGCTCAGATAGGCGAAGAACCGCGCTTTTGCATGATCGTGGCTCATATAGCCGATGGAATAGATGTGAACCATGGCCGAAACCACGGTTACCACAACCAGCATGACCGCCGTGAGCGTATCGAGCTTCAAGGCCCAATTCGCCACGAAGTCACCGCTGTTGATCCACGAGAAAAGCGTGATTGTTCTTGCGTTGCCGCCAAACGCGATATCGAAGAAAAGTATTATCGAGATCAACGCCGACAAGCTGACGCAAGTGACCGTGACGGCAATGGCACCGCGCTCTCCGATTACCCGGCCGAACAGCCCGGCGACCAGGAATCCGAGCAGCGGAAGAAATACTGCAGCTACTTCCATGGAAGGGGTTCCTCAGCCTTTCATCAGGTTGATGTCGGCGACCGCGATTGTGCCGCGATTACGGAAATAGACCACCAGAATAGCCAGGCCAATGGCGGCTTCGGCTGCGGCGACCGTCAGAACAAAGATTGCAAATATCTGTCCGCCGAGGTCATTCATAGCAGTCGAAAAAGCAACAAGGTTGATGTTCACAGCCAAGAGCATCAACTCGATGGACATTAAAATGATTATGACGTTCCGCCGATTGAGGAAGATGCCGAATATTCCGAGTGTAAACAGAATTGCTGCGACCGTAAGATAGTGACCAAGGCCGATTTCGATGCCCATTACTGCACACCTCCGCCGCTTTTGACTTTGCGAATGGCAACCGCCTGATCGCGCGTACGCGCCAGCTGGTTACTTACATTCTGACGCCTTACGCCAGGTCGATGACGCAGTGTCAGGACGATGGCCCCGATCATCGCGACCAGCAGGATCAAGCCAGCTGCCTGGAAGAGATAGACATACTGCGTGTAAATCAATTGTCCCAACGCCGCCGTATTGGTCACCATATCGGGATCCGGTGTCGGCGCCCTCGCGGCGAGTTCAATCGATCCTGACACGGTCCAGGTGCCGAAAATCAGGACCAGCTCGATCAGCAGAATGAGACCAATCAGGGCACCGAAAGGCAGGTACTGCAGCGCGCCCTTCCGAAGTTCGGAGAAACTGATGTCCAGCATCATGACGACGAAGAGGAAGAGAACCGCCACAGCGCCGACATAAACGACCACCAGTATCATCGCCAGAAACTCGGCGCCCATCAGGACGAACAGGCCAGCGGCGTTGAAGAATGCCAGAATGAGAAACAGCACCGAGTGAACGGGGTTCCGGGCCGATATGACCATGATACCCGAGGCCACCGCCACACCGGCAAACATATAGAATGCCAAGGCCTGAACGATCATATTCGTACGCTCCCGCGCAGATGGGAGAAAAAGGGGATGGCGATGCCGGCTTGGCGGCACCGCGCATGGCGTAGGCGCTTCACCCAGGAGGGGAATGCGCGGTCCGTGCGGCCCGAAGGCCGTGCGGCGGTTTTAGCGGTAAGGAGCATCGGCCGCAATGTTTGCGGCCAGCTGAGGCTCCCACCGATCACCGTTTTCGAGCAGCTTCTGCTTGTTGTAATACAATTCCTCGCGTGTTTCGGCCGAAAACTCGAAATTCGGCCCTTCCACGATCGCATCCACCGGACAGGCTTCCTGGCACATGCCGCAATAGATGCATTTCGTCATGTCAATGTCGTACCGAGTCGTTCGCCGACTACCATCCTCTCTTGGCTCTGCTTCGATCGTAATCGCCAGTGCCGGACAGATAGCCTCGCAAAGCTTACATGCGATGCACCTCTCCTCGCCGTTTGGATACCGGCGCAGCGCATGTTCGCCTCGGAAACGCGGACTGAGTGGTCCCTTTTCGTAGGGATAGTTCAGCGTAACCTTGGGCTTGAACATGTATCTGAACGTCAGGCTGAGCCCCTGGACGATTTCGCCCAATAGCAGACTCCGCGCCGTTCGATCCATCACACCCATTGTTCAGACCTTCCATCAGATCGATGCATTGAGCGCGTCGGACGCGCCTTCCTTACCGGCCGCTCGCTATTCACGTGTTCGGCAGCATGTCGAAAGCAACGAGGAACCCGGCCGTAAGTACCACCCATAGCAGTGAGAACGGCAAGAACACCTTCCAACCCAGCCTCATGAGCTGGTCGTAACGGAAACGCGGGAACGTCGCTCGCACCCAGATGAATACGAACAGACACAGCAGGATCTTGGCGATGAACCAGAGTGGCCCTGGAATCCAGGTGAACGGCGCGATGTTGAACGGCGGCAACCAACCTCCCAGGAACAGGATAGTTGTCATCGCACTCATCAGGATCATGTTTGCGTATTCGCCGAGGAAAAACAGGGCGAATGGCATGGCCGAATACTCGACGTTGTAGCCGCCGACCAGCTCCGACTCACCTTCGGGAAGATCGAACGGTGCCCGATTGGTTTCGGCCAGCGCGGACACAAAGAAGATCACGAACATCGGCAACAAGGGGATAGCAAACCAAAGCCCCTGCTGCGCCAAAACGATATCCGTCAGGCGCAACGATCCTACGCATAGAAGGACGGTAATAATGACGAAGCCGATCGAGACCTCATAAGAGACCATCTGGGCAGCCGACCGCAGGGCGCCGAGAAAAGCGTATTTCGAGTTCGATGCCCATCCGGCCATGATGATGCCGTACACGCCAAGAGACGAAATCGCAAACAGGTACAGGATGCCGACATTGATGTCGGCAACCATCAGTCCTTCACCAAAGGGAATGACGGCCCACGCGACGAGGCTGAGCAGGAAAGTGATCATCGGCGCAAGCAGGAAGACGATGCGGTTGGCCCCTGCAGGGATGATGGTTTCCTTGGTCAGCAGCTTCAATCCGTCGGCAACGGACTGCAGCAGACCAAAGGGGCCGACAGTCATCGGCCCCTGCCGGAGTTGCATCGCGCCCATAACTTTGCGTTCGGCGTAGACGAGATAGGCGACGGCTATCAGCAGCGGTCCGACGATCGCCAAACACTGCATCACGATGATTGCCAACGGCCACGCGTAGTCGTTCCAGAAATGCATCGGTCTTCGCTACTCCGCTGCTTCCGCATGGCCGAGGATTTCCTCGACGCATTTCGCCATTGTTTCTGATGCCCGCGTGATCGGATCCGTCATATAGAATATCGACACGGGCGAGGTAAAGGGTTGGTCCGAAACGGATCCAACTGCACCGAACTCACCCCATGGGTTCGCATGGCACACATCAATCTCCTGGAATACCGGAGCAGCAGTAGCAAGCGCCATGCGGACGTCCTGCAGAGAATCGAACGGCAACGACTTCCCGAGCCGATCGCTTAGTGCCCGGTGGATCTTCCAATCCTCGCGGCCCTCGCCGATCGGAAATACAGCCATGCGGCCAAGCTGAACACGTCCCTCGGTGTTGACGTAGATGCCGTTCTTTTCCGTGTGAGCTGCGCCAGGCAGGATAACATCGGCGCGATGCGCACCACGGTCACCATGAGTACCCTGATAGACGACGAAGGCGTCGCCGAGAGCTTCCATGTTGATCTCATCGGCGCCATGCAGCCACACCGCCTTGATTGCCCCTGAAGCTGCGCCATCGAGAATACCGTCCGTGTCGAGCCCGCCCTCGCCCGGAACAAATCCACAATCCAGGCCCCCAACGCGGGAGGCAGCCGTATGCAGGACGTTGAATCCGTTCCAATCGTCGCGAATCATTCCTGACTGCTCGGCGATGGATCGGCATTTCGAAAGAATTGCCGACCCGTCGTCTCTCGCCAGCGCACCTTGCCCCACGATGATCATGGGATTGCTTGCCTGCTTGAGCACATCCGCGAAACTGTGGTTGCCATTGAGAATTTCGGCAAGCGATCCCGGCCCGGCGCCTATATACATTGTAGGATACGAAAGATCCGCCTGCGGCCCCACCACGCCGATACTCATGCCGCCCTTCAGCCACCGCTTTCGAATGCGTGCGTTCAGTATCGCCGCCTCGGTCCGGGGGTTGGACCCAACGATAAGGATGGCGTCGGCATCCTCGATCCCCCTGATCGTCGTATTGAACACGTAGGATGAACGGAGGTTGGGGTCGAGCTTTGCACCGTCCTGCCGACAATCAATATTCGGCGATCCCAGTCGGTCCATCAGCATCTTCAAGGTGAACATGGATTCGACGTCGCAAAGGTCGCCGGCTATTGCCGCGATCTGCTTGCCATCGAGGTCACCGAACCTGTCAGCGATCACGGCGAAAGCTTCATCCCAGGATGCCGGCTGCAAACGCCCGTCGCGTCTGACATAGGGGCGATCCAGACGCTGACGACGCAATCCGTCATAGGCAAATCGAGTCTTGTCGGAAATCCACTCTTCGTTCACGTCCTCGTGAAGCCGCGGCAGTACCCGCATGATTTCGCCGCCACGACCGCCCAAACTGATGTTTGAGCCGACAGCATCATGGACGTCAACGGACGGTGTCCGCCGTAATTCCCATGGACGCGCGGCAAACGCATAGGGCTTCGACGTCAACGCCCCGACGGGGCAGATATCGATCATATTGCCAGAAAGTTCTGAAGAAATTGCCGATTCGATATAAGTGCCAATCTCCATATTCTCGCCACGGCCGGTAGCACCCATTTCCGGTGCGCCAGCGATTTCGTCGGCAAAGCGAACGCAGCGAGTGCAATGGATGCAGCGTGTCATGAATGTCTTGATCAGCGGACCCAGGTATTTCTCGGTCACTGCGCGCTTGTTTTCTTCAAAACGGCCCCGATCAAAACCGTAGGCCATCGCCTGATCCTGAAGATCGCATTCTCCACCCTGGTCGCAGATCGGGCAGTCGAGTGGATGATTGATCAGCAGAAATTCCATGACGCCCTTGCGGGCCTTATGGACCTTCTCACTATCCGTATGGATGACCATCCCCTCGCCAACCGGCATGGCGCATGACGGGATCGGTTTCGGCGCCCGCTCCATCTCGACCAGACACATCCGGCAATTGGCGGGCACCGACAGTCGGTCGTGATAGCAGAAACGGGGGATCTCGATCCCCAGCATCTCACAAGCCTGGAGAACGTTGGTCCCCGGCTCCACCTCGATCTCGTGACCGTCAATGGTGAGTTTTGGCATCGTGTCGTCCCTCTACTCAGCGGCGGCGGCCGAATGTGTCGCATCGCGGTACTCGCGAATCCGGCGCTCCATCTCCGGTCGGAAATGCCTGATCAATCCCTGTACGGGCCAAGCTGCGGCATCGCCATGCGCACAGATCGTGTGTCCCTCCATCTCTTTGGTGACCTCGAGAAGAAGGTCGATCTCTTCGGCCCGGGCGTTACCTCGGACCATGCGCTTCATGACCCTGTAGATCCAGCCGGTGCCTTCTCGGCACGGCGTGCACTGTCCACAGCTCTCGTGCATGTAGAAATGCGACAAACGCGCGATGGCGTAAACGATATCGGTCGACTTGTCCATGACGATGACGCCAGCCGTACCGAGACCCGACTGCACTTCCTTCAGCGAATCGAAATCCATCAGGACGTTGTCGCAAACGTCCTTGGGTATGACCGGTGTCGAACTCCCTCCGGGAAGGACCGCCAGTAGATTGTCCCACCCACCACGGACACCGCCTGCATGCTTATCGATCAACTCGCGGAGCGATATACCGAGCTCTTCTTCCACGTTGCACGGATTGTTCACATGACCGGAAATGCAGAAAAGCTTGGTGCCGCTGTTCTTCGGTCGGCCAAGGTTGGCGAACCATTCGGACCCGCGACGAAGAATTTCCGGTGTTACAGCGATCGATTCGACGTTGTTGACAGTCGTCGGGCATCCCCAAAGGCCAGCCTGTGCGGGGAATGGCGGCTTGTTCCGCGGCATCCCCTTTTTGCCTTCGAGGCTTTCCAGCAGTGCCGTTTCTTCGCCGCAGATATAGGCGCCGGCGCCGCGGTGAAGATACAGGTCGAAATCCCATCCGGACCCACAGGCGTTCGGCCCGATCAATCCAGCTTCATATGCTTCGCCAATGGCGCGAGCGACTTCGGTGCCCTCGTTGTAAAATTCTCCGCGAATATAGATGTAGCAGGCATGCGCGCCCATGGCGAAGGACGCAACAAGCGCCCCCTCGATCAGCCGATGAGGATCGTGGCGGAGTATTTCGCGATCCTTGCATGTGCCCGGTTCGGACTCGTCGGCATTGATCACGAGGTAGCTCGGCCGGCCGTCCGGGCTCTCCTTTGGCATGAACGACCATTTCATGCCAGTCGGGAAGCCGGCGCCGCCTCGACCTCGAAGTCCCGATGCCTTGATCTCCTCGACGATCTTCTCGCGCCCCAGCGCCAGCAAGTCCTTGGTGTTGCTCCATACTCCGCGACTCTTCGCGCCATCGAGCGACCAGTCGTGCCAACCATAAAGATTGGTGAAAATGCGATCTTCGTCACGAAGCATCAGGATGCCTCCTCGTTGCGGCCCTGGGCTTTGGATGCGAGGTGCATGGCCCGGTCATGGGCAACCCGAATTTCCGGTGGAATGCCGCCGGCCGCTTCCAACGGCGATCCTTCCGATCCGTTGCTCGCCGGTTCGGCGGGCGCCTTCGGTTGAAGATCCTTGAGACTCGTCGGTCCTGTTGCCGCCATGCTTCCGATCCGACGCTTCTGCGACCCCTTGAGCACGTTCTTGCCTGCTTTCAGATCGTTGATCAGCGCGACCGTGGAATCGTAGTCCAGATCTTCATAGTAGTCGTCGTTTACCTGAACTACCGGTCCATTCACGCAGGCACCAAGGCATTCAACTTCCGTAACGGTGAACATCCCGTCATCCGACGAATGCCCCGGCCCTACCCCCGCGGTGTCCGTGACTGCCTTGACGACAGAGTCGGAATTGCAAAGCCAGCACGGTGTCGTCGTGCACACCTGCAAATGAAATTTTCCCACCGGCGCGGGATTATACATGGAATAGAACGACGCGACTTCATACGCCCGGATCCTGGGGATGGACAGCATGTCGGCGACATAATCCATGGCCGCGCGAGGCAGCCAGTTGTCGTGCTGTTTCTGCGCCAGCCATAGCAATGGCATGACCGCTGACTGCTGGTTTCCGGGAGGATAATACGCGATAATCTCGTTCGCGCGGCTCAGGTTTTCCTCCGTGAAGGCGAAAGTGGCCGGTTGAAGCTCCGGCCCGGCCGGCTTCCCAAAAGTCATCGGTCAATCTCCCCGAACACAACGTCCATGGAGCCAATCAAGGCGACCGTGTCGGCCAACATATGCCCCCTGCTCATAAAATCCATTCCCTGGAGGTGCGCAAATCCCGGCGCACGTATCCGGCAGCGGTATGGCCGGTTTGTCCCATCGGCCACCAGGAAGACGCCAAATTCCCCCTTCGGTGCCTCGACAGCCGCGTACACCTCACCGGCGGGTACGTGATACCCTTCGGTGTACAGCTTGAAATGATGAATCAGCGCTTCCATCGAACGCTTCATCTCGGCCCGCGGTGGCGGCGAAATCTTTCTGTCATTGACCTTCACAGGACCATCTTTTGGCATCTGCTCAAGACACTGCTTAATGATGCGCATCGACTGTCGCATTTCTTCTATGCGAACCAGATAGCGCGCATAACAGTCGCCGGTAAGGCCAACCGGAATGTCGAAATCGAGACGGTCATAAACCTCATATGGCTGAGCCTTGCGCAAATCCCATTCGCAGTTGCTCGCCCGCAACATCGGCCCGGTGAATCCCCACGCCAGAGCCTGCTCCAGTGTCACCACACCAATATCGACCGTGCGCTGCCTGAATATGCGGTTCCCGGAGACAAGTGTCTCCAGATCATCCACGAATTTGGGGAAATCTTTTTCGAAGTATTCGCCGATTTCGTCGGCGAGGCCGGGAGGCATGTCCTGGTACACCCCGCCGGGGCGGAAATAGTTCGCATGAAGTCGGGCGCCAGACACCTTCTCATAGAAACCCATCATGACTTCGCGTTCTTCGAAGCCCCAGAGCATGGGCGTGATGGCGCCCAGGTCGAGAATGAAAGTCGTGAGATTCAGCACATGATTTAGAATTCGCGAAATTTCTGCGAACAACACCCTGATATATTGGCCGCGCTCCGGCACCTCGATCCCCAGCAGCCGCTCAGTAGCGATGGCAAAGGCGTGCTCCTGACTCATTGGCGCTACATAGTCTAGCCGATCAAAATAGGGCACAGCCTGCTGATAGGTCTTATACTCGATCAGCTTTTCGGTACCGCGATGAAGCAGCCCGATATGAGGATCGGCTCGTTCGACAACTTCACCATCCATCTCTAGAACCAGACGAAGAACGCCGTGAGCCGCAGGGTGCTGCGGCCCAAAGTTCATCGTAAACGGCCGAATAGATTGTTCCTCCGACATCCTGGGCTCCTTAAGACTTGGCCGGACCGGCGTCGCTATCATTGTGCTCGGCCTTTTCATCGCCGGGAAGCAATTCGCGCGTCATTCCCTCCCAAGGGCTAAGGAAATCGAAACTCCGAAATTCCTGAGTCAACTGAACAGGCTCATAAACTACACGCTTTTGCTCGGTGTCGTATCGCAATTCCACGTATCCCGTCAGTGGAAAGTCCTTTCGCAATGGATGCCCCTGGAACCCGTAATCCGTAAGGATTCGGCGGAGATCCGGATTATCTGAAAAGAACACGCCATACATATCCCATGCCTCGCGCTCATACCAAACTGCGCACGGGAAAACAGACGACACACTCGGTACAGGTGTGTCTTCGTCAGTCGTAACACAAATACGAATTCGTTGATTGTGCGTCAGACTAAGAAGATTATAGATAATTTCGAATCTCTCGTCCCTATCCGGATAATCGACTCCGGATAGGTCAACCAACTGCGTGAATCGGCACTTGGAGTCGTCGCGCAGCCATTTGAGTATTTTTTCGACCGCACCGCGCCGGACTGTTACCGCTAGCTGACCCACATGGATTCGCCAGTCCAGAATATCGGGGTCAAGGGCGCCCTCAACGTAGCCCCCCAGATCACGTAGGGTTTCGTCGGTTATCATCGCTACTCCAGACTTCTTGCGGGCAGCCCTATCGCGCAATGGAGGTGCCGCGCCGGATCTTCTTTTGCAGCTGCATTATGCCATACACCAACGCTTCGGCCGTAGGCGGGCAGCCGGGCACATAGATATCGACAGGAACGATTCGGTCGCAGCCCCGTACGACAGAGTACGAATAGTGGTAGTACCCTCCCCCATTCGCACAGGAGCCCATGGATATGACCCAGCGCGGCTCTGCCATCTGGTCATATACCTTGCGCAACGCCGGGGCCATCTTGTTGGTCAGCGTTCCCGCCACGATCATCACGTCGCTCTGTCGCGGACTTGGACGGGGGATGACACCAAGACGGTCCAGGTCATATCGGGCCGAATACGCATGCATCATTTCGACGGCGCAGCAAGCCAAGCCGAAGGTCATCGGCCACAGCGAACCGGTACGCGACCAGTTAAGCAGTGCATCGAACTTAGCGACAAGGAAGCCCTTGTCCTGGAGTTCGGTGGCGGCGGCGGTAACGAACGGATTGGTGTCCGAAACAGGCGGCAAGCCGGTATCCGACTTGCCGCTTACCGGCGGCCGCGGTTGGTTGAGTGCTACTCCCATTCCAGCGCCCCCTTCTTCCACTCGTAAACGAACCCGATGGTCAAAATCCCCAGAAATATAATCATCGACCAGAACCCGAACATTCCGATATCGCCGAGAACGATTGCCCACGGGAAAAGGAACGCGACTTCCAGATCAAAGATGATGAACAGAATTGCGACCAGGTAGAAGCGCACATCGAACCGCGACCGCGCGTCTTGAAACGGCTCAAAGCCGCACTCATACGCGGAAACTTTCTCCACATCCGGGTTCTGCCGTCCGAGAATCAGAGAGGCCACTACGGCCCCCAGAGATATGGCGGCCGCCAATCCGAGGAATACCAGGATGGGGAAATAGTCCGCCAGGAGGTTGGTTGACATCAAGCCCCTCGGCACATTCGGGTGAACCAGGCGAGCGGGCAACCCGCCACACCAATCATTTTGCAACGCCTATATAAGACCCTCATCCCGCGAAAGGAAGGGAAATCCACGGAATCAGCGAGTGAAGCAGTGCCGCACCGCGCGTCTGCTGCCAGGCATTCCGAGGCCCGGCGAGTCGCAGCGTCAAATACCGCATTCATGGGAATCGTCAGCCCAGTGTCTAGAACGACGTGATGCGACAACAGCGTTCGCGGCGGGAACCCCTTGGATTAAGGGGTTGACGGCGCTTTGTACTTCCAGCGTAACAGTTCGTCGATCCGGCTCTTCGGATGCCCTTGTCGGGTGCTTCGAGCATGGCCTTCAGTTACGCACAAGGATCGATGCCGTTCATTTTGGCCGTTTCGATGAGCGAGGCGATGCGGCCCCAGGTCCGGCCGCCTTCGTCATGCCCGGCGAAGAGGGCATTCTTCCGATTGAGCGC